>NZ_JAMYPA010000006.1:0-299145 GCF_040320105.1 Mesorhizobium sp. M0778
CGCAATAGGTAATGCTGCCGCCCTTCGGCGCGTCGGGGTTGACGTAGTTGAAATGCTTGTAGTCGGCCGGCAGCGCCGGCTCGCCCTGCATGGCAAGCGCGTGCTTCGGTTCCGACAGGGCCGGTTGCAGGGAAAGGCCGACAAACAACATTGTGGCGATCAGCCAAATGACAACGCGGCCCATGACCGTCCCCTTCCCGATTCGATGCGCAGCATACATGAGCCGGTCGTGCACCGGCCAACCCCCTGAGCCAATCCTTCGGCCAAGATTCGCGAGGCTCGGGCTGGATTCGGCATCGCTTGCAGTGTAACACGCCGTCCGAAGTCATTCTGTTGCCTCATTTCGGCAACAGGTAGCTGGACCACACGGCGCGAAAAAGCCGGTTCCGGGATCATTTGAGAGGAATGCACGACATGACCAGCCTGAACAGCAACGCGTACCGCCTGTCGGTCATGGCCGCTGGCGTGGTCGGCATTCTCGGCGCCGGGATTCCCGCTGCTTCCGCGCAGCAGCAACAGCAGATTCCGCAAGGCTGGTTCAAGGCCTGCACCAAGCAGGAAGACGTCGACATCTGCAATGTCCAGAACATCACCACCGCCGGCAACGGCCAGCTCATCACCGGCGTCAGCCTGATCGAATTGAAGGGCAAGGTGAACCGCAAGGTGTTCCAGGTGACGGTTCCGACCGGCCGGCTGGTTCCTCCCGGCATCGGCCTCCAGATCGACGGCGGCAAGGCGCAGAAGCTCGACTATGTGATCTGCTTCCCGGACCGCTGCGTGGCGGAAGTGCCGCTGACCGATCAGCTCGTCGCATCCTTCAAGAAGGGATCGGCGCTGACACTGACCTCGATCAATTTCCAGAACCAGCCGAATCCGATCAAGATTGCGCTGACCGGCTTCAGCGGCGCCTTCGACGGCCCGCCGCTGCAGCAGTCGGACATCGAGGACCGGCAGAAGAAGCTCCAGGAGTTCGTCGCCAAGAACAACCAGGATTTTGCCAAGAAGCTCAAGGAAGAGCAGGAAAAGGCGAAGGCCGCCAACTGATCGACTGCCGCCAACTGATCGACGGGTTTTCGAACAAACAAAAAGCGGGGTTCATGCCCCGCTTTTTTTGCTGAACCGGCTGATTGTCGGGTCCAGCCATGTCTCAAGCCGGCCAAGTCCTAGCTAAGTCATCAATGTCTCGATTGGTGCTTCGGTTCGTAGCGCCCGTCCGGCCTCTTCTCGAACATCTCACCTATCTGTGGATGCCGGACCGGTTCGCCCGACCGGTCCTCGAGCAAATTCTGCTCGGACACGTAGGCGATGTATTCCGTTTCCGAATTCTCGGCGAGCAGATGATAAAAGGGCTGGTCCTTGCGCGGCCGCACGTCAGCGGGGATCGCCTCGTACCATTCGTCGGTGTTGGCGAATTGCGGGTCGACATCGAAAATGACGCCGCGGAACGGAAACAGCCGGTGGCGAACCACCTGTCCGATCGAGAATTTGGCTGTCTTCATCGCACTCACCACTTGAACTTCTTGGACGCCACGCATCCTGGAACACGCAAGGAACGCTCCAAGACTTCAGACTCTAACGCATCGGTCCGGCAAAGATTGGTCCAGACCTTGCCGTCGACATGTTCGTTATTTGGCGCAGACTCTGCGTCAATTCAATCCCGAAGCGCGTGACGCCGGGTTGAGTTCGCAAGATGCGGAGCAAGGGCCGTACCCAAGATCGCTAGCTCTCAGCCGGTTTTCGCAATCCACCAAAAAATGCCGCAAAACCGCTGCCGGGTCGCAGACCCTCGCGCATAAAAAATGCCCGCAACGGCGCAAACCCTTCAAGCACGCCAAGACCAGCGCTGCGCGCCAACTGGGCCGGCAGCATGTCGGAAAGCAACGACATGTTGAGCAGGTTGACCGCGCTGCTGCGCGCCAGGATGTCCGGCCGCCGCTTGAAATCATAGGTCGCAAGCGCCTTGGCGGCGCCCGGGTCCGAGCGATTTCTGCTTGCGGTACCAATCAGGTCGTCGATGTCCCTGATGCCGAGATTAAGGCCTTGCGCGCCGATTGGGGGAAACACATGGGCGGCTTCGCCGACAAGCGCCACGCGGTGCTGCGCAAACCGCCACGGGCTCACCGCTGAAAGGGGGTAGACCTGTCGGCCGGGCTCAACCGACACGCGGCCCAGCATCGATTGCATCCGCTGTTCGACCCGCGTCGAAAGCTCGGCGTCGTCAAGTGCTGCAAGGTCCCTGGCGGTATCGGGCTCGAGCACCCAGACAAGGCTGGACCGGTTGCCGGGCAGGGGAACCTGTGTGAACGGACCGGTCTCGGTGTGGAATTCGGTCGAAGTAAAGGCATGGTCGCTGCGGTGACCGAAATTGAGCACCAGCGCCGCCTGCGGATAGGATCGGACCGATGTCCGGATGCCGGCTGCCTCGCGGGCCGGCGACTGACGGCCATCGGCGGCAACCGCCAACGACGCCTCAATCTCGCTGCCGTCGGCGAGAACGGCATGGGCATGGTCGGCATCGAGGCGCCATGCCTCCACCATCGACTTTCGCCACTCGATGCCCGCATGCGCGCCGACAGCCTCGGCTAGCGCGCGGTTGAGAACGCTGTTGGGCACGTTCAGTCCGAATTGCTCTTCGTCGATCTCGCTGGCGCGAAAGGTCACTGTCGGGCCGCGGATCAGCCGGCTTGTTGCATCGACGATGCGCATCACCTTGAGCGGCGCTGCGTGCGGCCTGATTCTATCCAGGATCCCGAGCCGTTCTAACATCTTCAGGGCAGGGTTCATCAAGGCTGTCGTCCGGGCATCGGGGCCGGCTGCCTCGGGTCCGACGAGCGTCACGGGAAAGCCGGTCTCGGCAAAGCCAAGCGCCGCGATCAGCCCTGCGGGGCCGCTGCCGGCAACGAGTATCCGTGCTGTTTCCCGATGATCCAAATTCGGCTTCCCGATTGCGAGGTGAGGCCTATCCGACCTGCCGGTCCATATAGGTCAGGTGATGTCGCTTGATCAACGCGGCGATTCGGCCCATTCGGTTGCCATGACCGGCCAACAAGACGATTTCAGCCACCTGGACGGTATCGGCCGTGCGATGGCGAGCGTTGCGCGCAGCCCTCGACTGACGGTGAGCGTTGTTGCTGGCATGGGCATCGCCCTTGCATGGCTCCTTCTCGGCGCAATTGCAGTTCGTGGTGCCGTAAGCCGGCTCCCGGGCACCGATGCACCCGGTGACACTATGCTGAGATATCTGCCGCAACTGCCGCTGCCGGATTTCCTTGCGCGTTTCTTCGCCCTTTGCCTTGCGCCGGCGCCGCTTCACGCAAGCCTAGGCGCGCAAGGCGGGGCACTCACCGCGATGTGGCTGTTGATGGCCATCGCGACCATGCTGCCCTCCGCGGCGCCGATGATCCGGACCTATTGCGAGATCGCAGATACCGCCAGGATCAAGAGGGAGCCGGTCGCCCATCCGTTGGTCCTCGTCGCTGGATATTTAAGCGTCTGGCTTGCCGCCTCGGCAATGTTCGCAGCCCTGACGCTAGCAGTCGATGCATTCGCGTCACCCGGGCAGATGCTCGATCCGGCGGTTGGAATTGCCGGAGCAGCCGCGCTGTCGATCGCTGGTCTCTATCAGTTCAGCTGGCTGAAGGAAGCCTGTCTGGAGAAGTGCAGAAATCCGTTCTCGGTCCTGTTCGCCAACTGGAGCGCCAGGCCCATTCGCATTTTCCGGCTCGGCATGGAGCAGGGCCTGTGGTGCCTTGGATGCTGCTGGGCGCTGATGCTGGTAATGTTTGCCGTCGGCGTGATGAACGTGTTCTGGATGGCGCTCATCGGCCTGTTTAGCCTGGTCGAAAAACAGGCGGCAGGCAATCTGCCGACGCGGCTGGCCGGCGCGATACTGCTTGTCTGGGCAGCCACGCTGCTAGTAGTCTCGACATGAGGGGGAGAATTCGATGACAGACCAAAACTGGGCAATGAAGGGAGAGCTCGTCCTCTCCTGCAATTGCACGGTTTTTTGCCCTTGCGTGCTGTCGCTCGGCAATCATCCGCCGACGGAAGGCTATTGCCAGACCTGGGCCGGATTCCGCATCGATGCCGGCCATTTCGGCGAGGTCGACCTGTCTGGTCTCAATCTTGGGCTGATCATGGAAATCCCCGGCTATATGAGCCGCGGCAACTGGACTGCCGGCCTGTTCATCGACAAGCGCGCCTCGGTCTACGCTGTGAAGGCACTGACGAAGATATTCACCGGCAAGGCCGGCGGAACCACATCGCTGCTCTCGATCCTGGTCGGACAGTTCCTCGGCGCCGAGCAGGTGCCGATCACCTACGAGACGCGTGAGAAAACGCGCATCTTTCAGATACCGAAGATCATCGATGGCGCGGTGACGCCGATCACCGGCAAGGATCGCGACAAGGATACGGTCATCACCAATTCGGAATACTGGATCGCGCCGGAGATCATCGTCGCCAAATCCGACAGGAGCAACATGCGGGCCTTTGGCCGCAACTGGAACTTTGCCGGCCGCTCGGCCGAAATCTGCAAGCTGGACTGGCGGGGACCGTGAGCAAGAAGACGACGGCCAGGAAAATCGCCGACCGGATTCCGCGGCCGAAGAAGAAAGTCACATGGCCGCAGGCGCGGGCGTTCTCGGTCCATCTCTTGACCGCGTCGGGCTCATTCCTGGCGTTTCTGTCGCTGGTCGCAGCAAGCGAGCAGCGCTGGACGGCGATGTTCTGGTGGCTAGGGCTGGCGCTGTTCGTCGACGGCATCGACGGGCCGATCGCCAGGAAGCTCGACGTCAAGGAAATCCTACCGACATGGTCGGGCGAACTCCTCGACAACATCATCGACTACGTGACCTACGTGCTGATTCCGGCCTTCGCGCTCTATCAGCGCGGCTTCATGGGCGAGCGCCTGTCGTTCCTGTCGGCGGCGATCATCGTGGTGTCGAGCGCAATCTACTATGCCGATACCGGCATGAAGACGAAGGAGAATTTCTTCAAGGGCTTTCCAGTCGTCTGGAACATGGTGGTGTTCACGCTGTTCGTCATCGAACCCGGACAATGGGTTTCCTTCGCCGTGGTCGTGGTGGCCGGCATTCTCACCTTCGTGCCGATCCATTTCATCCATCCGGTGCGGGTGAAGCGGCTGCGGCCAGTCAATCTCGGCATGACGCTGCTTTGGTGTGCTTTCGGCGCGCTGGCGCTGGCGCAGGCCGCGCTTGCCTCCTTCTATGACCAGATCGGCGTGCTGGGCGAGCAGGTCAGCGATTTCATCAAGATCGGAATTACGGTCACCGGGCTTTACCTCGCTTGCATCGGCGCTATCATGCAGTTCTTTCCAAATCTCGGCGCCAAGCCGGACAAGAAAGCCTGATCCCAAGAGAGCCGGAAAATGTCCAAAGCGATCCGCATCCACGCCAATGGCGGTCCGGAGGTCCTGACCTATGAGGATACCGATCCCGGGCGGCCGGGCTCGGGGCAGATTCTGGTCAGGCACACCGCGATCGGTCTCAATTTCATCGACGTCTATTACCGCTCGGGCCTTTATCCGCCGCAGGGCGGATTTCCGCTGATCCCCGGCGGTGAGGCGGCCGGCGTGGTTTTGGAGGTCGGCACAGATGTCGACTGGCTGGCGCCCGGGGATCGCGTCGCCTATGCGGTGACCACCGGCGCCTATGCCGGGCAGCGCGTGATCGCCGCCGACCGCGTGGTGAAGGTGCCTGACGGCATCAGCGACGAACAGGCTGCGGCTATGATGCTGAAGGGCATGACCGCCGAGTACCTGTTGCGCCGTACGTTCAAAGTGAAGGCGGGCGATACGATCCTGTTTCACGCGGCGGCCGGCGGTGTCGGGCTGATCCTCGGCCAATGGGCCAAGCATCTCGGCGCGACGGTGATCGGCACCGCAAGTTCGACCGACAAGATCGAGCTCGCCAAGGCGCACGGCTTCGACCACGTGATCAACTATCGCGAGCAGGATTTCGTCGCCGGTGTTGCCGCCATCACCGGTGGCAAGAAATGCGACGTTGTCTACGATTCGGTCGGCAACGATACGTTCCCGGCCTCGCTCGATTGCCTGCGGCCGCTCGGCACGTTCGTCAGCTTCGGTCAATCGTCTGGGCCGATCCCGCCCTTCAGCATCTCATTGCTGGCGCAGAAGGGCTCGTTGTTCGCAACGCGGCCGACGCTGTTCGTCTATAATGCCAAGCGCGAGGACCTCGAGGCTTCCGCCGCCGCCTTGTTCGATGTCGTGCTCAGCGGTGCCGTCAAGATCAAGATCAATCAGCGTTACGCGCTCAGCGATGCCGGCAAGGCGCATTCCGATCTCGAAGGGCGCAGGACGACCGGGACAACGATACTTATCCCCTGAGCGCCCGCAGTTTCGGCCCGCCGACGCCGCGGTTCTTGCGAACTGCGCTTTACCGCTTGAGTTTCCGCTGAAATTCTTGAAGCTCTTTCAAGTCGTGAGGCGCTTACCGTCGAGAGCAGGGCGCGCATACGATGTTTGCGGGAACACAGAACATATCTGGCAAACCAGATGGAGGCACTGTGAGTGCAGATCAAGACGGCGCAAACCTGCTGGAGGTTCGCGGCCTCACCAAGATATTCGGCACGCTGACGGCGTGCGACCATGTCGATCTCAACATCGCCAAGGGCGAGATCCATGCGTTGCTTGGCGAGAACGGCGCCGGCAAGTCGACGCTGGTGAAAATGTTGTTCGGATCGCTGGAACCGAATTCCGGCGAGATTTTCTGGAATGGCCAGGCAGTCCGGATCACCAGCCCCGGCACCGCAAAAAAGCTCGGCATCGGCATGGTTTTCCAGCATTTTTCGCTGTTCGAGGCGCTGACGGCGGCGGAGAACATCGCGCTGTCGCTGGATGACGGCTCGCCGATCAGCACGATCGCGGCCAAGGCGAGGGCGCTCTCCTACAGTTATGGCCTGCCTCTCGATCCGCTATCGCTGGTCGGTGATCTGTCGGTCGGCGAGCGTCAGCGTATCGAAATCATCCGCTGCCTGCTGCAGACGCCGCAACTCATCATCCTGGACGAGCCGACTTCGGTGCTGACGCCGCAGGAAGCCGATAAGCTGTTCGAGACGCTCGAGCGGCTGCGTTCGGAAGGAAAATCCATCCTCTACATTTCGCACCGGCTGGAAGAGGTCAAACGCATTTGCGACCGCGCCACCGTGCTGCGTCACGGCAAGGTGGTCGGCCATTGCAATCCGCGCCAGGAAACCGCGTCTTCGTTGGCGCGGATGATGGTGGGCAACGAGATTCAGGCTGTGGTGCGGGCGCCGGCCGAAGATATCGAGACCGCGCCGGTGCTGCTTCAAATCCGCGAACTCACCCGCAAGCCGGCGACCCCGTTCTCGATCCCGCTCAGGAACATCAATCTCGAGGTCCGCGCCGGCGAGGTGATCGGCATTGCCGGTGTGGCCGGCAACGGCCAGGGCGAATTCTTCGAGTCCGTTTCCGGCGAGGTGCTGCAGCAGGATGCCGGCTCGGTCCGCATCCGCGGCAAGGATGCCGGAGGCCTCACCATCACCGGCAGGCGCCTGATGGGCGCTGCCTTCGTCCCGGAAGAGCGGCTCGGCCATGGCGCAGCACCCCGCATGAAGCTTTCGGAGAACCTGCTCCTGTCGCGCCACGCCACCGACGGCAAGATGCTTGTCGGCGCCGGTGGAATGGTCAAGAGCGATGCAATCTATACCGCTGCCCAGCGCATCATAAAGGTGATGGACGTGCGCAAGAGCGCGCCGGATCCGGAGGCTGCGGCTCTTTCGGGCGGCAATCTGCAGAAATTCATCGTCGGCCGCGAACTCGACCGCCGGCCAAGCGTCCTGGTGGTCAATCAGCCGACCTGGGGGGTCGACGCGGGTGCGGCGGCCCATATCCGCCAGGCGCTGATCGAGCTAGCGCGCAGCGGCTCGGCGGTGCTGGTGATCAGCCAGGACCTCGACGAGCTGTTCGAGATTTCCGATGCGATCACGGTCATGCACAATGGCGAACTGTCGAAGCCGCTGCCGATAGCTGAAGCGACATTCGAGAAGATCGGACTGCTGATGGGCGGCGCCGAACCCGGGCATGCCGAACATACGTTGGAGACGGCTTGATGCGCCTCGAACTTGTAAAACGCCCGCAGCGCTCGATGCTGTTTTCAGCACTGTCGCCTTTCATCGCTTTCGTTTTGACGATCATTGCTGGCGCCATCATGTTCGCGCTGCTCGGCGTCAACCCGTTGACCGCGTTCCGCATCTACTTCATCGAACCGATCAGCCAAGTCTGGCAGCTGCATGAACTGGCGATCAAGGCCGCCCCCCTGATCCTGATCGCGGTCGGACTGTCGGTCTGCTACAAGGCCAACATCTGGAACATCGGCGCCGAAGGCCAGTTCATCCTGGGCGGCATTGTCGGCTCGATCTTCCCCGTGCTGTTTCCGCAGTTCGAAGGCCCATTGGTGCTGCCGTTGATGCTTCTTTTTGGCATGATCGGTGGGGCCGCCTATGCCGCAATCCCGGCACTGCTGAAGACGCGCTTCAACACCAACGAGATCCTGACCAGCCTGATGCTGGTCTATGTCGCCCAGCTCTTCCTCGATTGGCTGGTGCGCGGGCCGTGGCGCGATCCGCAGGGTCATGGTTTCCCGCAGACCATCCAGTTCAACGACTCGGCTATCCTTCCGGAACTCCTCCCGGAATCCGGCAGGGCGAACTGGGGATTTGTCTTCGCGCTGATCGCGGCAGTGCTGATCTGGATTCTGATGAGCCGTATGCTGAAAGGCTTCGAGGTCCGCGTACTCGGCTCGAGCCCGAGGGCAGGGCGCTTCGCCGGTTTTGGCCTCAGCCGCATGGTTTTCTTTGCCTTTCTGCTATCGGGCGCACTGGCCGGGCTTGCCGGCATTTCGGAGGTCTCTGGCGCCATCGGGCAGTTGCAGCCTGTGATCTCGCCCGGCTACGGATTTACCGCCATCATCGTGGCATTCCTCGGCCGGCTCAATCCGCTGGGCATCGTTGCCGCCGGCCTTGTGCTGGCGCTGACCTATCTCGGCGGCGAGGCGGTGCAAAGCGCGCTCGGCATCTCCGACAAGGTGGCGCGCGTGTTCCAGGGGATGCTTTTGTTCTTCGTGCTCGGCTGCGACACGCTCATTCACTATCGCATCCGCCTGACCGGCCTTTCCGCGCCGAAACTCGAGGCAGCACCGAAGCTGGAGGAAGCCCGCTGATGGACATCACCGTCAACATCCTCTTGACCATCGCCACGGCGGCGACGCCGCTGCTGATAGCGGCGATCGGCGAACTGGTGGTCGAACGTTCCGGCGTGCTCAATCTCGGCGTCGAAGGCATGATGATCATGGGCGCGGTCGGCGGTTTCGGCGCCGGCTATCTGACCGGCTCGCCGTGGATAGGGCTGTTGGCGGCAATTGCCATGGGGGCAGTGTTCTCGCTTCTGTTCGCGGTCATGACCCTGTCGCTGGCCACCAATCAAGTGGCCACCGGCCTGTCGCTGACGCTGCTTGGCCTCGGTCTTTCCGGCATGATGGGGACGAATTTTGTCGGCCAGCCCGGCGAGAGGTTGCCTAACCTCGATATTCCCGGCCTGACCGCAATCCCCATCGTCGGCAGGCTGCTGTTCGGTCAGGATCCGATCTTCTACATCTCGATCGCGCTGACCGCCGCCGTCATGTGGTTCCTGTTCAAGACCCGCACCGGGCTCACTCTGCGTTCGATCGGCGACAGTCATGCATCCGCCCATGCGCTTGGCATCCACGTCATCCGCTACCGCTATCTTTCGGTGATTTTCGGCGGCGCTTGTGCAGGCCTTGCCGGCGGCCACCTGTCGCTGGTCTATACACCGCAATGGGTGGAGAACATGACCGCCGGCCGCGGGTGGATCGCGCTGGCTCTGGTCGTCTTCGCCTCCTGGCGGCCATGGCGGGTGTTAGCCGGCGCCTATATTTTCGGCGCGGTCTGGATCGGCCAGCTTCATGCACAGGCATTTGGCATTCCGGTCCCCTCGCAACTGCTTTCTTCGCTGCCCTATCTGGCAACCGTCGTGGTTCTCGTTCTAATCTCGCGTAACAAGCGTCTGACGATGATGAACACGCCGGCTTCCCTGGGCCAGCCCTTCGTTCCGGATCGTTGACAACAAAAAGACGGAAGCTCCAAGGCTTAACTCAGAGAGGTAACACAATGAAAAAACTGCTTATTGCCCTGATGGCGACGACGGCCGCATTGTCACTGGCGGCGTCAGCCGAGGCGGCGGACAAGTTGAAGGCCTGCTGGGTCTATACCGGCCCGATAGGCGATTTCGGTTACTCCTACCAGCACGACCAAGGCCGCCTCGAGGTGGAAAAGGCACTCGGCGACAAGGTCGAGACCGCCTATCTCGAGAACGTCTCCGAAGGCCCCGACGCCGATCGCGCCTTCGAACGCCTGGCACGCGAAGGTTGCAAGATCATTTTCGGCACGTCCTTCGGTTTCATGGACCCGGAAGTGAAGATCGCCAAGAAATTCCCCAAGGTGATGTTCGAGCACGCCACCGGCTACAAGACGGCCGAAAATCTCGGCATCTACAATGCGCGTTTCTATGAAGGCCGCTACGTGCTTGGCCAGATCGCCGCCAAGCAATCGAAGTCGGGCGTCGCCGGCTACATCGTTTCCTTCCCGATCCCGGAAGTGGTGATGGGCATAAATTCCTTCATGCTCGGCGCGCAGTCGATCAACCCGAACTTCAAGGCGAAGATCGTCTGGGTGAACTCCTGGTTCGATCCGGGCAAGGAAGCCGACGCAGCCAAGGCATTGTTCGACCAAGGCGCCGACATCATCGTCCAGCACACCGACTCGACCGCTGCTTTGCAGGTGGCGGAGGAGCGCAAGCTGCACGGCTTCGGCCAGTCCTCCGACATGATCAAGTTCGCGCCGCACGCGCAGCTGACCTCGCTGACCGACGAGTGGGGCCCGTACTACATCAGCCGGGTCCAGGCGGCGCTCGACGGCACCTGGAAGCCCGACAATGTCTGGCTCGGCATCAAGGACGGCGCCGTCAAGCTGGCGCCGTTCACCAATATGCCCGACGACGTCAAGGTGATGGCCGAGGCCACCACCAAGAAGATAGCCGACGGCTGGAATCCCTTCACCGGGCCGATCGTCAAGCAGGACGGCACACCATGGCTGAAGGACGGCGAGGTCGCTGACGACGGCACGCTGCTTGGGATGAATTTCTACGTGAAGGGCGTCGACGACAAGCTGCCACAGTAAGCAACCGGAAACACATCGAACGAAAGGGCGCCACGCGGCGCCCTTTTTGTTTTGGATTGAACGATATCAGACCGCCGAGCCGTAGAGGTCGTAAGCGTCGGCACGATCGATCTTGACCGTGACGATGTCGCCGGCGCGCAACGGCCGCCGCGACTGGATATGGACCGAACCGTCGATTTCGGGCGCATCGTATTTGGTCCGGCCCTTGGCCGAATTGCCATGTGCTTCGTCGATCAGGACCGGCAGGCGCTTGCCGATTTTCTTGGTGAGTTGCGTTGCCGAGATCTTCTGCTGGCGCTGCATGAAGCGGTGCCAGCGGGCTTCCTTGACCTCCTGAGGCACTTGCTCGAGGCCGAGCTCGTTGGCACGGGCGCCTCTGACCGGCTCGTATTTGAAGCAGCCGGCACGATCGATCCTGGCCTCGTCCAGCCAGTCGAGCAGCATCTCGAAATCGTCGTCCGTCTCGCCGGGGAAACCGACGATGAAGGTGGAGCGAATGGCGAGATCCGGACAGATCTCGCGCCAGCCGCGAATGCGCTCGAGCGTCTTCTCGCCATGGGCGGGCCGGCGCATGTTCTTCAGCACCTGCGGCGAGGCGTGCTGGAACGGGATATCGAGATAAGGAAGGATAGTGCCTTCGGCCATCAGTGGGATGACGTCGGCGACATGCGGATAGGGATAGACATAGTGCATGCGCACCCAGACACCGAGCTTACCCAGCTCTTCCGACAGATCGAGGAATTTCGCCCGCACTTCGCGATCGCCGAACATGCTGGTCTGGTATTTGATGTCGATGCCGTAGGCGCTGGTGTCCTGCGAGATGACGAGGATCTCCTTGACCCCGGCCTTGGCCAGCTTCTCGGCCTCGCGCAACACGTCGGCGGCCGGCCGCGATACGAGATCGCCGCGCAGCGCCGGGATGATGCAGAAGGTGCAGCGGTTGTTGCAGCCTTCCGAAATCTTGAGATAGGCATAGTGGCGCGGCGTGAGCTTGACGCCCTGCGGCGGCAAAAGGTCGATATAGGGATCGTGGCTCGGGGGAGCGGCCTCATGCACTGCCGCCATCACGCTTTCATAAGCTTGCGGGCCGGTGATGGCGAGGACGTTGGGATGTCTTTCACGGATGACGTCCGGTTCGGCGCCGAGGCAGCCGGTGACGATGACCTTGCCATTCTCCGAAAGTGCCGAGCTGATGGCGTTGAGCGATTCGTCGCGGGCCGAATCGAGGAAGCCACAGGTGTTGACGACGACCAGGTCGGCGCCGTCGTGCTTGCGGGCGATCTCGTAGCCTTCGGCGCGCAGGCGCGTGATGATGCGTTCCGAATCCACAAGGGCTTTCGGGCATCCAAGACTGACGAAGCTGACACGAGGGGCGGACATCAAAGCTTTTCCGGATTTTCAGGATTGGCGGCGCAGTACCACAGTTGTTGCCGCATTGGTATGGGCAGCGGCTGCAGCGAAACGCAAGCGCCCCCGAAGGCTGGCCGAAGTCGAAGTGCCGGCCGATGCGAATTCGAGTCGATGCGTCAGCTCACCGCACTGCTGACATGCGGCAAGACTTCCACCGCGCCTCGATAGATCATATCGAGCGCGACATAGAAGATGATCAAAAGGCCGATATAGGCGATCCAGCGGTGGCGGTGCAGCAGCTTGGCGATGAAGCTCGCGGCAAGGCCCATCAGCGCGATCGACAGGACCAGGCCGATCACCAGCACCTGGAAGTGATCGCGCGCTGCGCCGGCGACTGCCAGTACGTTGTCGAGCGACATAGAGACGTCGGCGATGACGATCTGCAATGCAGCCTGACCCAGCGTCTTCTTACGCGCCTTCCCGGCCACCATATTATCGCTGTTGATATCGGAATTGGACAACGCCTCGGTCGCCTCCACTTCGTCGGCATGGGAGGTGCGCAGTTCGCGATACATCTTCCAGCACACCCACAGCAGCAGGATGCCGCCGGCCAGCAGCAGGCCGACAATCTGGAGCAGAGTGACAGTGATAGCTGCAAAACCGATGCGCAGCACCGTCGCCGCCACCACGCCGATAAGGATCGCTCTCTTGCGCTGCTCGACCGGCAGGCCGGCAGCGGCAAGGCCGATGACAATGGCGTTATCGCCTGCAAGCACGAGATCGATGGCGATGACCTGGAGCAGGGCAGAGAAGCCCGCGGCGGTGAAAATTTCCATCGACTGGGAGTTCCCTTGCTGGTTGGCCGGCCGTTCGGGTTGAATGCCTGGAGGCCCTAACGTGTATGGTTCCCGCGCGTCAAGGGACTGGTTGGAACAAGGTCGGCAAACCGCCCGTCACGGCGGCAACATACAGAGTTTGCGACGATCGGCCCGAAACACCGGCGAAAATGCGGCCAGAGGTCGCGAATGCTTAGTTGTAGAGATTGTATTTGGGCCAGTCGCTTTCGGGAATTTCGTCGCCGATCCGGTAGCGGAGTTGCAGGACTTCCATATGGTCCGGCGCTGTCTCGCATTTGAATTTCAGCCGGTACCATTGTCCCTTGCTGCGAAAGGCAGCGCCCGGGCTCCTGATCGCATCGGCGCCCATTTCGGGCGTCGCGAAGGCGTAAGCGACGACGCGATCGGCTCTGTATTTGTGGTCGTCGCGGGTAATCCGGTCGAGAATTTCGGCGTCGCATCTCTGCTCCAGCCGGGTTTGCGGATCGAGTTTCAGCAGGCCGGCGCGCAATGCGCTGTCCATGGCGCTGGCCGGCCAAGCCAGCATCAAGCATGCGAGGACCGCAAGTTTATTCATGGGCGGGAGAAGCACCATATTCGGGCGCGGAAATCAACCCGATGAGGCGTCGGCTGCCGGTGGACGCTGATCGATCATCCCGAACGAAGGTGGCTCTTTTGCTGGGCTGAGCGTGTGAAAAAGGTCGCGCGGCGGAGTGCCGAGGCTAGCAAACAGCTCGGCCGGGAGGTTCTCCACACCGTCAATGGGATTGCCGAGGGCTTTCGCGAAGACAGCGAAATCGGCGGGCGGCAAGCTCGTTAGAAGCTGATCTAGATCAGTGTCCCGTTCAACTTTGATCCGCTCGATCGATGACAGGGCTAGTGGAAGCATATCGCTCAGTAGTTTGGCGTCGTTCTGCTTGTAATTCGTCCGTTGACCATAATCGACCTGTGTGAACTGGCCGTCAGCCAACTGCACGAGGAGAAGCCGGTCCATCGCCCATGTCCCATCCGCGTAGTGATCGCCGTATCCGAAGTGCGCTACCACCTTGCGCCGTAGATCGAGGAGATGTCTGTGCTTTGCGCGCTGTTCGTCGGTCCAACCGTTAGTCAATGGCATCGCGCCGCGCTGGTCATTCGAAGTCGCAACCCTCGCATAAAGCAGCAAGGCGTGCTGGAACAGTGAGCCCCCAATCGATGCTCGCTCGTCATCCTGAAACTCGGTTTCGACAATAGCACTTTCGCGCCCCACAAGACGTGCGAGCATCGCCACCTTGTGGGAAGCGGACTTTAGATCGAGAAGAGCGGAGCCTGCCTCCACACGACGACGAATCGCCTTGCCGATAGCGCGAAACGGAGCGCGGTTGGGCAGACGCTCGGCAGCGCCGCCTATGTCGAACACCTGGAGAGAAGGGGGTTTGACAGAAACCATCATGGCACAGGGTACTATCACGTAATGGCATGGCGGAGGGAGTGGGATTCGAACCCACGGTGGGCTTGCACCCACGCCGGTTTTCAAGACCGGTGCCTTAAACCGCTCGGCCATCCCTCCAAGGTGATTTTTCAATCACTTAGGATATCGCGAGAGGGCGGGTTCGAGCAGTCGGTACCGGATTGGCACCAGGACATTCCCCGACCGGTTCGCGCTTCATTCCTGTAAAGCCGCATTCAACACCAAGTCAACCATGGTGACCGCACCTTTGGGCGCGATTCAGGACGGTGAGCAGCCCGGCATGGCGACCTGTGTTTTGTGCTGAGTGTGGAAAATCGTTTTTAAAACCCGCACAGACTATTAATCGTTGTGCGCCGATATGTTGGGCGCATTAAACACATGTAAGTAAATCGTATTCCGGAGTTGATTTTGGCCGTACTTGGCGCTCTCCCGCCCGGTCTTCGCTGTAGACCAATTCGAGAAGCCGACTGGGAGGGAGTGGTCGACTGTCTGTGCAGGGGCTTTCCGGCGCGTAACCGGAGTTACTGGATACAGGCTCTGACCCGTTTGTCGCAGCGGCCCGCAGTTGCCGAGTTCCCACAATATGGCTTTGTTTTGGAGCATGCCGGTCGGATCGTCGGCGTTGTGCTCACCCTTTATGCTCGCTACCAGGGGTCGGAGGGCGACGAAATCCGCTGCAATCTTTCAAGCTGGTCAGTCGACGCAGAATTCCGTCCCTACGGCGCCATGTTGGTTGCGGCGGTTCTCAAGCGAAGGGATGTGACCTACACGAACATTTCGCCGGCACAAGCGACATTGAAAGCCAACCGGGCGCTCGGCTTTCGGCTCTTCTCCAGCGGACAATTTACCTTCGTGCCGGCTTTAAGTTCGGCGCAGCGGTCATGTCGCGTGCTCGAAGCGCGTCCCGATCTTCCGGAATTGGCGATGCTGTCCGAGAGTGAGAGATACATACTCTCTGAACACTCCACGCTGGGCTGCCTGTCGTTGATCTGCATTTGCGACGGAGCAGCGTTTCCCTTGGTGTTGATGCCGCGCCGAATGTTGCACGGTCTTATCCGATGCCATCAGATCATCTATTGCCGCTCGCTCGCGGATTTAAGCCGGTGCGCCGGTGCCGTGGGGCGCTTTCTCTTGCGAAGGGGAATCCTGGTTTGCTTTGTCGACGCCAAGGAGCCGATTCCAGGTTTGTTGGGGTGGTACCGCGCCAACAAGGGGCTGAAATACTTCAAGGGCCCCAGACCACCCGCACTTGGAGATCTGACGTTCACCGAGCTTGTGATATTCGGTCCCTGAATCTGCGCTCGGAGACATGCCAACGCCGGGCAGCAAAGCGTGCGGGCACGAATGGCGCTGGTGATCGATACGCGATGATTTTCATGCCGATCGGCGAGACGGTCGTGCCACAATCTCGCCCGGTTCCGACCACAATCGGTTAATACGGTGATAAACAATTCCTGCGCACAAAAGGATTGGGGTTGGGAGTCGCCGGCGTTTCTGGAGTGGGTGCTTTGGCACCGCCAACGTTAAAGCTGCGGTGCCTTCGTCGAGACTGTAGGGGACAATCGAAAATGCAGACTACGGCGCGCCCGCGTCTTCGTCGCGCTTCCGCTTTCGCGCTGTTTGCCTTGTCGGCAGCCTTTCTTGCGGCATGTGCCGGGCCGCAGCAAAAGGCGATGGTCAACAAGAAACCACGCTCCAAGGAATATTTTTCCGAAGCCGAATACGGTGTGAAAGCCAGCCCGCGCGTGATGTTCAAGACGTCTCGCGGACGCGATCAGCTCGGCAGACCCTATCAGGTGCGCGGCAAGTGGTACTATCCAAAGGAAGACAAGCGTTACGCCAAGGTTGGCCTCGCATCCTGGTATGGTGAGGCCTTCCACGGCCGGTTGACCGCCAACGGCGAAGTCTACGACATGGCAGATCTGACGGCGGCGCATCCGACCATGCCGCTGCCGAGCTATGCGCGTGTCACCAACATGAAGACCGGCAGCTCGGTGATCGTGCGCGTCAACGATCGCGGACCCTATCATGATGGACGCATCATCGATGTGTCTAAGCGCGCTGCTGAAATGCTCGATTATGCCAATATCGGTACGGCCGAGGTGAAGGTCGAATATGTCGGCCGTGCGCCGCTCGAAGGCAATGACGGTCAATATCTGATGGCCTCGTACCATCCCGGCAACAGGGCACCGGATCCATCGGACGGTCTGCCCAGCGGTGTCATGGTCGCCATGAATGGGCCGTCGCCGAGCCTGCCGGTAAGCGCCGCGGTGGTGCCGTTCCCCGGTCAGCTGACGAATTCCGGGCAGGCATCGGAAGCTGTCGTTGCGACGCAGGCACCGGCCTCCGGCGATGTGACGCTGCCCGAATTTGGACCGATCGTGCCGGAGCGTCCGGAAATCAACCTGCCGGCGCAATCGCCATTCACTGTGGCGTCGCTGTCCTATGCCAATGAGCGCGTGCAGCGCGCCTCCAACGCCTTCGCCGCGCTGGATGGCGTCGGCATGTCGCCCGCCGAGATTCTTCAATCCTGGAAACGGCAAGCTCCTCCAGCCGGGTCGCCCACGGACTATGTCGCGGCGGGTTCGTTCGAGGATGCCGCCGAAGCCGAGCGGGTGGCGGCCAAACTTTCCAGCTTCGGCAAGACCGAGATCCAGCGCTCCGAACTCGACGGCAAAGGCTGGTACTCGGTCAACCTCTATGCCGACGGCCATGGCAGCCTGGACGAGATGCTGCAGGCCGCGTGGTCGCATGGTGCGCCGGATGCGCTTGCCGTACGCAACTGATGGCGGGTCGCCTGGCTTTCTCGTGCGCGATTGATCCGCCGTGGAAAAGCCTGCTAGCTTCGGCCAACTTGCAAAAGAGCGCCGGCTGACTGGTCGAACCCGATGAAATTTTTCCGTCCTTCCACCGGGCTCATGACGCTCGGCCTGCTGCTGCTCTCGCTTGTGCCGGTCTCAGCACAGCTTTTCGAGACCAAGGCCGCGCAGGCCTTCATGATCGACGCCGAAACCGGCACCGTGCTGTTTTCCAAGGATGCGGACAGGTTGATCCCGCCGGCCTCGCTGGCCAAGCTGATGACGATGGAAGTGGTCTTCGACGCCATCAAATCAGGGCGCATGACGCTCGACGACACTTTCGTGGTCAGCGAGAACGCCTGGCGCAAGGGCGGCGCTCCTTCGGGGACATCGACCATGTTCGCGAAACTCAAGTCGACGATCCGGCTGGAGGACCTGATCCAGGGCGTGACCGTGCAGGCGGCCAATGACGGCTGTATTGTCATCGCTGAAGGAATGGCCGGGTCCGAAGCGAATTTCGCGGCGCAGATAACCGAGCGCGCCCGCCAGATCGGCTTGCAGAAATCGACCTTCGTCAATTCCACCGGTCTGCCGGCCGACGGGCAGCAAACGAGCGTTCGCGAGCTTGCGCTTCTGGCCCTGCATATCTGGCGCAACTACCCGGATCTCTACCGCTATTATGGCCAGAAGGATTTTAGCTGGAACAAGATTTCCCAGAGGAACCGCAACCCGTTGCTGGCCATGGATATAGGCGCCGACGGCCTTGCAGTCGGCGCCAGCGAGCAATCCGGATTCGGCATAGTCGGCTCGGTCAGCCACAATGGAACAAGGATGATTGCGGCAATGAGCGGACTGGCAAACGACCGCGAGCGCGCCGAGGAAGCGCGAAAGCTGCTCGACTGGGGCGTTCGCTCGTTCGAGAAGACGGAGATATTCGCCGAGGACGAAGTGGTTGGCGAAGCCCAGGTCTTTGGCGGCTCCAAATCCGGCGTCGCGTTAAAGGCTAATGGACCCGTGGAGATCTTCCTACCGATCGCCAACCGCGACAAGCTCACCGCCAGGATTGTCTATGACGGACCGGTGGCAGCGCCGGTGGAGGAGGGGCAGCCGGTGGGTACGCTGCGCGTCTGGATCGGCGATACGCTGAGCCAGGAGACGCCGCTTTTTGCCGCCGAGTCGATCGGTGTCGGTTCGTTGCCGCAACGCGCGCTCGATGCCGCCAAGGAACTGGCCGTCGGCTGGCTGCGTTAGCACCGTCGCGGTGGACCTTTTTTCCCGCCGGGACTATACGGTCCCCGAAGTATGGACAAAGGCTTTGGCGCGCGGATTTTTCATCACTTTTGAAGGCGGCGAAGGAGCAGGCAAGTCGACGCAGATCGGGCGGCTGGCAAAGAAGATGCGCGCCAAGAAATACGATGTACTGGTGACGCGTGAGCCGGGTGGCTCGCCGGGCGCGGAGGCGGTCAGGCATGTCCTGCTTTCAGGCGCAGCCGAGCCGTTCGGCCCCAAGATGGAAGCGCTGCTTTTCGCCGCCGCGCGTTCCGACCATGTCGAACAGGTCATCCGGCCGGCAGTCGAGCGCGGCTCGGTCGTGCTTTGCGACCGCTTCATGGATTCCTCTCGCGTCTACCAGGGCGTCACCGGAGGCCTCGACCCGGCATTCATGGACGCGTTGGAGAAGGTCGCCATCAACGGCATGGTGCCGGACATGACGCTGATCTTCGACATCGACCCCGCCGAGGGACTGAGGCGCGCTACCGCCCGACGGGGCAGCAGTGACGGCCCGGACCGCTTCGAGAAGGAAACATTGGCCATCCACCAGCGCCGCCGCGAGGCGTTTCTGACCATCGCCGCGGCTGAACCCGAACGCTGCGTCGTCGTCGATGCATCAGCAGACCCGGACACGGTGGAGGATGTCGTTACCGCCACCGTCTTCGCGGCTCTCGAGAAGATGATGCCGGCGCAAAGCAGACAGGCGGCGCCGGCATGATTTTCGAACGCATCGCACCCGAACAGCACGATACGCTGGACGGGGTGCCGGAGCCATCCGAGACGCCGCGTCTCGTCGGACATCTTCAGGCCGCCGATATGCTTGCCGCCGCCTATCGCTCGGGAAAGCTGCCGCACGCGCTGATCTTTGCCGGGCCGGTCGGCATCGGCAAGGCGACGCTGGCCTTTCACCTGGCGCATCACCTGTTGAAGCACCCGGCCTTCGGGCAGGCGCCGGAAAGCCTTGCCGTTCCCGATCCGGCATCGTCGCTGTTTCGTCAGATCGCCACCGGCGCGCATCCTTCGGTGCTGCATCTTACGCGCCCCGCAAACGACAAGACCAAGAGCTTCAAGACCGTGGTCACCGTCGACGAGATCCGCAAGGTCAGCCGCTTTCTGTCGCTGACCTCGCATGACGGCAGCTACCGGGTGGTTATCGTCGATCCCGCCGACGACATGAACACCAATGCTGCCAATGCCTTGCTGAAGAATCTTGAAGAACCACCGGCGCGCACCTTGTTCATCCTCATCGTCCATGCGCCGGGCAGCCTGCTGCCGACGATCCGCTCGCGCTGCCAGATGGTGCGGTTGGCGCCGCTCGATGCCGAGAGCTTGATGACGGTTCTGGAGGGCATCGAGCCACCGCCACCGGAGGATCCTGCGGCGCGCGCGGCGCTGGCGGAACGGGCAGGGGGCAGCGCCCGCAATGCGATCCTGCTGACGCAATATGGCGGGCTGGAAATCGCCGCCACCCTCGACGCCCTGGTGATGGCCAAAAAGACAGATGTCGCCGGCGCCTACCGTCTTGCCGAGGCGGTCGCCGGCCGCGACCAGGCGATCCCGTTCGAGATATTCAATCGCCGCGCACTTGATCTTCTGTCGGCCGGCGCCAGCCAGGCCGCGCTGGCCGGCGATTTGGCGCGGGCCAAAACGCTGTCGGATACTTGGCACGAGGCTTTGAACGCTATATCTGAAACCGAGACCTACAATCTCGACAAGAAGCAGCACGCCCTGACCATGATCGACCGCCTGAATTCTGCAATGCGAATGTGACGGCCGCTGGCGTGGCTTTGAAGCCCCTGAGTTTTGATCCCAATCAATCGCAGGAACTTCGAAGCCACCACATTGGCGTCGGATGGCAATTGCCGTTTCGATGCGATATCTCACCGCGACATCTTTCATTCAGACATTCATGACGGCTCATCCATGGCACGCGAAAAATACTACGTCACGACGCCGATTTTCTATCCGAACGGCAAGCCGCATATCGGCCATGCCTACAATGTCATCGCCAGCGACACGCTGGCCCGCTTCCAGCGGCTCGACGGCAAGGACGTCTTCTTCGTCTCGGGAACCGACGAGCACGGTTTGAAGATGCAGCAGACGGCGGACGCCGAAGGCTTAGCGCCGAAAGCGCTTGCCGATCGCAACTCGGCGATCTTCCGCTCGATGCTCGAAGCGACCGGTTGCTCGAACGACGTTTTCATCCGCACCACCGAGGAGCGTCATTACAAGGCCTGCCAGGCGATCTGGACGCGCATGGCTGAGAATGGCGACATCTACCTCGACCGCTACAGCGGCTGGTATTCGGTGCGGCAGGAAGCCTATTTCGACGAGGCCGAAACCAAGGTCGGTGACGACGGCGTGCGCCGCGAACCACTCGGCTCGCCCGTCGAATGGACCGAGGAAGAGAGCTATTTCTTCCGCCTTTCCGCCTATCAGGACAGACTGCTCGCGCTCTACGAGAACAGCCCCGAATTCGTCGGACCGGCGGAGCGGCGCAACGAAATCATCAGCTTTGTCAAATCCGGCCTGAAGGATCTGTCGATCTCGCGCACCACATTCAAATGGGGCGTGCCGGTGCCCGGCGATGAGAAGCATGTGATGTATGTCTGGGTCGATGCACTAACCAACTACATCACCGCCGCCGGCTATCCGGATCCGGCCAATGAGAGATGGTCTTTCTGGCCGGCAAACGCCCACGTCATCGGCAAGGACATCATCCGCTTCCACGCGGTCTACTGGCCGGCATTCCTGATGTCGGCTGGCATCGAATTGCCGAAGCGCGTGTTCGCGCATGGTTTTCTGTTCAACCGTGGCGAGAAAATGTCGAAGTCGGTCGGCAATGTCGTCGATCCGTTCGCGATGATCGAGCACTACGGCCTTGACCAGGTGCGCTATTTCTTCATGCGCGAAGTGCCGTTTGGCCAGGACGGCAGCTACAGTCACGATGCCATCGTCAACCGCACCAATGCCGATCTTGCCAACGATCTCGGCAATCTGGCGCAGCGCTCGCTGTCGATGATCGCCAAGAACTGCGGCGGCGTGGTGCCTAAGCGCGGCGAATTGAGCAATGCCGACAAGGCGATCCTCGATCAGGCCAATGCCGCCCTTGTCACGGCGCGCAGGACGATGGCCGACCAGGGCATCCATCTGGCGCTGGCGGCGATCTTTGGCGTGGTGGCGGAAGCCAACCGCTATTTCGCCGGCCAGGAGCCATGGGCGCTGAAGAAGACCGATCCGGCACGCATGGAAACGGTGCTGTGGACGACGGCTGAAGTGATCCGGCGTGTCGGGTTGCTGTGCCAGCCCTTCATTCCGGAGTCGGCGGCAAAGCTGCTCGACCTATTGGCGGTGCCGGCGGACAGCCGCGATTTCGCGAATGTCGCCGAGGTTCACGCGCTGGTATCCGGTACGGCGCTGCCGGCGCCGGAACCGGTATTTCCACGCTATGTCGAGCAAACGGAAACAAGCGCCTGATGCTGGTCGACAGTCACTGCCATCTCGACTTTCCGGATTTCGCCGAGGAGCGGGCGGCCATCGTCGCCCGCGCCCTTGCGGCCGGTGTCGGCCGCATGGTGACGATCTCGACGCGGGTGAAGCGGTTTCAACAAGTGCTTGAGATTGCGGAGACTTTCGATGAGGTCTATTGCTCGGTCGGTACCCATCCGCACAATGCGGCCGAAGAGCTTGATGTGACTGTCGAGGATCTGGTGCGGCTGTCCGATCATCACAAGGTGGTGGCGATCGGCGAGGCCGGGCTCGATTATTTCTACGATCATGCGCCGCGCGATGCACAGGCGCAGGGCTTTCGCACCCACATCGCCGCGGCTCGTGAGACCGGTCTGCCGCTGGTCATCCATTCACGCGACGCCGACGACAACATGGCTGATATCCTCGAAGAAGAAACAGGGAAGGGCGCCTTCCCCTTCATCTTGCACTGTTTTTCATCGGGGCGCCGGCTGGCCGAGATCGGCGTGGCGCTCGGCGGCTACGTTTCGTTTTCCGGCATCCTGACTTTCAAGAACTCCGCCGAGCTGCGCGCCGTCGCCGCCGATGTGCCGCGCGACCGTCTGCTGGTCGAAACCGACGCGCCATACCTTGCGCCGATCCCGTTTCGCGGCAAGCGCAACGAGCCTGCCTATGTCGCGCATACAGCCAAGGTGCTGGCCGACACGATCGGCGTCAGCGAGGCCGAGATCGCTGCTATCACCACCGACAATTTCTTCCGGTTGTTCAGGAAAATGCCGCGCCCGAGCGCGCCGGGCGCCTGACGCATGAGCGATCGGTTGCGTCTTACCGTCCTCGGCTGCGGCTCATCGCCGGGCACGCCACGCATCACCGGCGACTGGGGTAATTGTGATCCGACCAACCCAAAGAACCGGCGCATGCGCACCGCAGCGCTCGTCGAGCGGATCGCGGCGAATGGCGCCAGGACCACGGTCGTCATCGACACCGGCCCGGATTTTCGCGAGCAGATGCTGCTGGCATCGGTCAGGCGCATCGATGCGGTCGTCTATACGCATCCGCATGCCGACCACATCCACGGCATCGACGATTTGCGCGGCTTCGTGCTCGAGCAGCGCCACCGGATCGACATCCATGCCGATCAGGTTACCATGCTGCGGCTGAGGGAAGCGTTCCGCTACTGTTTCGAAACACCGAAAGGCAGTTCGTATCCGCCGATCGTCAACGCCCATATCATCGACCACAACAGGCCGGTGGTGATCGAAGGCGAGGGCGGCGCCCTCACCATCGAACCGCTGCCGCAAATCCACGGCGACATCATCTCGCTGGGTTTTCGTATCGGCAATCTCGCTTATTGCCCTGACATCAGCGACTTTCCGGGAGCGACAGCCGAGCGTATGCGCGGGCTGGACATGCTGGTCATCGACGCGCTGCAATACACCTTCCATCCGAGCCATCTGTCGCTTGGCCAGGCGCTCGGCTGGATCGAAAGACTGGCGCCGAAGAACGCGGTGCTGACGCATATGCATGTGCCGCTCGACTACGCCACGGTAATGGCCGAGACGCCGGCCAACGTCGAGCCTGCCTATGACGGCATGACGATCGAAATCCCTTACAAATCAGCGTAAAGGACCAAGGTTTTCATAGCTGGGTTACAGAGTTCGCTCCAAACCGCCCAGCGGCTCGCTTATGCTATCTTCGCCACGTCCTATCGGCCATGTCAGTTCCATAATCTATCTTATGCGACTGAAGCCTGTAGCGTCCACTGAAGCCTGTAGCGTCCGTTGGCAGCGAGACAGCATTTGTGGGGCAACGGCGTGCTAGGGTTGCGAATCATGAACACACTGCTTGCAAGTCTTGCCCTCACCCTCGCCTGCGCATTCACTGACGCGCGAGCGCAGGACTTTGATCGTGCGCCAGGCGAGAATGACCTGGCTTTCGCGAAACGTGTGGTTAGGTTCGCGGACAACGTTGATCCGCACACCACAGCCGTGACCTGGAACGGCCTCCAGACACTGTTCGTCGATTACCAGACCACTGAGGAATATCCGGAACGCCCACTCGTCGCACTACAGCAGCAACCCGACGGGTACCGTACAATCCAGGTCACGCTTGGCGAACACGAAGGCGGCACGCCAGAGATTACAGCGCTCGGCCTCGTCAACGCCGATCACGATCCGGCAAAGGAACTGACTGTCATGCTTGCCTGGCCTGTTTCGCACTACGACGTTTCGGGGACGCTCTACGAAGTTCGCATCTTCGACGCCCCCAAACCGGGCCAGAAGGCGCTGACGCAATTGAAAGTGAGCCAAAAGTTCGACGCCACCTGCGACTGCGGATGGCGCGACGGCACGACGAAGCGTTTCCGTTTCAAGACGATCAGGGCGGTCAAGGCTGAATTGAAGCGCTTGGGCTATTAGCCGCCGGCGAGAGCTCGCTTGCCGGATGCTGCCCCCGCCTACCCGGTGACCGGCAATCGTCACGAGCGCCGGCACAGGCTGGGTCGCTCGTCAGAATTCCATATCCCCGAAGTCACCGCCATTATCGGAGCTGGCATCGTCTGCCTGGTCGGCTTCGTCCGGCTGCGGTGCCGGCCGTTCGGCTGCCTGCGCTTCGCTGCCGCCAAACATGCCGGCGATCGCATTGCCGAGCAGCACGCCGCCTGCCACCCCCATCGCGGTCTGCGCGGCGCCGGCAAGGAACCCGCCGCCGGCCCGCTGTGACTGGTCTGGTGGCTCCTCCGCGGCAGCAGAGGCGGTGCGCCCTACCCGCGGAACCGAGCCTGAGCGCCTGCCGCCGCTGCGGCCGAAGAAGCCACTGAGCGGTCCACCGCCGGCAGGCTGCCGCGCCTGCTCCTCCAGCTCTTCGATGCGCGCCTGCGCTGCGTTCAGGGCCCGCTCCTGCACCACGATCGTCTGTGCCATGTAGTATGGCGCCCCAGGCTGCTGGGTGATCTGGTCCTGGATCAAGCGTTCCGCTTCGGCATCGCGCGGCGGCGCCTGGCGCTCGACATTTGCGAGCTTCTCGAAGAGCTGTCCGATCGCCTGCTGGTCGTTTCTGTCCATGATGTACTATTCCGGTCTCGGTCCGACGCGGCTATTCGCGCTCGCCGGTGAAGTTCAGCAACAGCTGGAAGATGTTGACGAAGTTCAGATAGAGCGAGAATGCACCAAAAACGGCGAGCTTTTGCTGTGTTTCGGCGCCGAAGTTTTCGGCGTACTGCTCCTTGATCGTCTGCGTGTCCCAGGCCGTGAGCCCGACGAAGACGGCGATGCCGATCACCGAGATCGCAAACTGCAGCGCTGTCGAACCCAGGAAGATATTGACGATGCTGGCGATCACCACGCCGATCAGGCCCATGATCAGGAAGGACGAGAACTGCGTCAGGTCGCGACTGGTTGTATAGCCATAAAGGCTGGTGGCGCCGAACATGGTGGCGGCGATGAAGAAGGTGCGGGCGATGCTGGTGCCGGTAAAGACCAGGAACACGGAAGCCAGCGACAGACCCATGACCGCGCAGAACGCCCAGAACATTGCCTGGGCCCCGGCCGCCGACATCGTCTGCATACGGAACGAGAACAGCAGCACAAAGGCCAGCGGCGCCAGCATCACCACCCATTTCAGCGGGGTGGAGAAGATCGGCACGTAAAGGGCGGGCGTGGAGGCCACCACGAGGGCGATCACGCCCGTAACGACGAGGCCAAGGCCCATGTAGTTATAGACGCGCAGCATGTGCCGGCGCAGGCCTTCGTCGTAGACGGCTCCGGCTCGGGCTCTGGTCCCAATGTATCCCAGATTGTTCATTTGGTTCTCCTTCTTAGAGGTAGTCGATCAGTAGAGTGTTTTGGCGAGCGCTTCGGCCGTGCGATCGAGGCCGCGGACATCGCTACGTGCGACGACTGCGTAGGCGACCTCGCCGATCTGGAAATAGGCCGAGGAAACCTCGCCCGACGGAACGACAGTCGGCTTGACGACGTCGAATGTTCCGGGCCGGATGGCGAACAGCGAGAGCAGCCCCATCCCTTTTGTCTCGACAGCCATCTCGACGCTCGGGCCGAACTGCGATGGGTAGATCTGCACGTCACGGACCGTCCAGTCCGTTGGCAGCGATGGCATGACGATCGCCGTGGCGGCGCGGATTTCGTCGGCATTGTAGCCGGGCGCCTCGAGTTGTGACGACATCGCCTCGCGCACGAGCGTCGTCCGATGCGCCCGGACTGCGTCCTCCACATAGGCGGGCGGATGGGTCGAAGCGACGACTTCCGTCACCGATATCGGTCCGATGAGCCCGTTCGCAAGCCAGCCGGCGGCGACGAAAACAGCGACAGCCGCCGCGCGCTGCAAAGCACCAAGGACACGGCCGCGCGCTAACCCCCGCTCCAGCCGCCGTGCCGCAT
Source organism: Mesorhizobium sp. M0778 (assembly GCF_040320105.1). Classification (NCBI taxonomy): domain Bacteria; kingdom Pseudomonadati; phylum Pseudomonadota; class Alphaproteobacteria; order Hyphomicrobiales; family Phyllobacteriaceae; genus Mesorhizobium; species Mesorhizobium sp. M0778. Next base: position 26,825 of record NZ_JAMYPA010000006.1, read on the forward strand.
CAGCCGTCGCCGGCCGCGCCATGCCTTTCGATCCGGCAAGCGCCACGCGCAGCTCGTCACGCGTCCTCAGATCAGTCATCACCCGCGCGGCCGCTTCCGGGCGAGCCGAAAGGAACGCCTCGACCTCGATGCGACGAGCAACGTCCAGCTGATCGTCGACATAGGCGTCGAGATCGGTGTCGGTGACGGGATCGCGCAGTTGGTTCATGATCCACCTCCGACGATCTTCAGATGGCTTTTCGTGCGTGCCGGTGCCGCGTCCTCCATCTCGCGGAGTGCCGCACGCGCCCTGCCGATGCGCGACATCAGCGTGCCAAGCGGCACGCCGCTAACCTCGGCCGCCTCGCTGTAGCTAAGCCCCTCGATGGCGACGAGATGCAGCGCGCAACGTTGCTCTTCCGGCAATGTGAAAAAAGCGTCGCGCACCTGTGCCAGCCGGACGGAATGTTCCTGCGGAGCCTGGACGCTGGCCTCGGTGAGATGGCCGGCCTGTTCGATGCGCACCGCTTCGGATTTGCGGGATCGCAAGCCGTCGATGAACGCATTGTGGACGATTGACAGCAGCCATACGCGAAGATTTCCGCCTGAGCGGAAGCTGCCGCGTCGCTCATAGGCACGCACCAGCGCATCATGCACCAGATCCTCTGCATCGGCGCTGTCGCGCGTCAGCGAGCGTGCGTAGCGGCGCAGCGAACCGAGCTGTCCCAGAATATCGAAGCGTGGCATCGGCCGTTTCATGTCCTGTTTACGGAGCAGGTCGGGGTTTTAATCCCGCTCTCCCCGAATTTTTTCGGCTCGCCGCGCTCTCGTCCTGGGAGATCTCGGGCCTGCCCTCGACCGGCAGATAGTATCGGCCGCCCTCGAGGCAAACCGGCGCCGAGTTGGCGCATATGAAACCGCTGGCAAAGCACGGCCGGTTTGCGTATCACTCCGCCGCCAACGGAACCTTGTCGATGTTCGAAAATCTCCAGCCCGCGCCCGCCGACAAGATCCTTGCCTTGATCGGGCTCTATCGCGCCGACCCGCGTCCCGACAAGGTCGATCTTGGGGTCGGCGTCTATAAGGATCGCGACGGCAAGACGCCGGTGATGCGCGCGGTGCGCGAAGCCGAAAAGCGGCTGCTGCGAGGCCAGGACACGAAGACCTATCTCGGCCTTGCCGGCGATACCGCCTTCAACGCGGCAATGGCTAGGTTGGTGTTCGGCCCAACCGCCGACATGACGCGCATTCGTGCGGCACAGGCGCCCGGCGGCTCCGGCGCGCTGCGGCTGGTGGCAGAGCTGCTGAAAAGGACCCGCGCCGACGCGACGGTCTGGCTATCGGATCCGACATGGCCGAACCACATGCCGGTGATGCGCGCCGCTGGCCTGCAGATACGCGAGTACCCCTATTTCGACGTTGCTTCTGGTGCGGTTCGCTTCGACGACATGCTGGATGCGTTGAGAACCGCGAATCCCGGCGACGTCGTGCTGTTGCATGGCTGTTGCCATAACCCGACGGGCGCCAATCTAGACATCTCGCAATGGGCTGCCGTTGCCGATCTCGTCGTTGAGCGTGGTCTGCTGCCCTTTGTCGACATCGCCTATCAAGGCTTTGGCGAGGGGCTTGATGCGGATGCCGCCGGCTTGCGCCTGCTGGCGGCGAAAGTTCCGGAAATGGTCGTTGCCTCGAGCTGCTCGAAGAACTTTGCCGTCTATCGCGACCGCGTTGGTGCAGCGCTGATCATGGCGAAAGACGGTGCGCAGGCGGATATGGCGATGGGCCAGATGCTGTCGGCGGCGCGCGCCATGTATTCGATGCCGCCGGACCATGGCGCGGCTGCGGTGCGCATGGTGCTCGAGGACGCTACGTTGCGGGCCGACTGGGAAGCAGAGCTTGAAGAGATGCGCCTGCGCATGCTGCGGCTGCGCGTCCAGTTCGCCGAAGCGCTGCGGCGGCAGTCCAACTCCGACCGTTTCGATTTCGTCGCCAGCCATCGCGGCATGTTTTCCCGGCTTGGCCTGTCGGAAGCGCAAGTCGAGCGGCTGCGCGCCGAGCATGGCATCTACATGGTCGGCGACAGCCGCATCAACGTTGCCGGCCTGCCCGAGGACGGCATGGACGCGCTCGCCAAGGCGATTGTCTCCGTGCTCGACTGATACTTTTTGCTTGACCATGATCTTTTCCGAAAACCGGCTTCCACGATCATGGTCTGGCCGCCGATCTGTGGACAAGGCGCCCTCACCGGCTGAAGCCGTTGGCCGCACAGCCGTGTACAGGATAGCGTTTCCCAGATGAAACCCTCGAAAGACATTTCCCGGCTGATCGAGATCATGGCAGCGCTGCGGGCGCCGGAAACCGGCTGCCCGTGGGATATCGAGCAGGACTTTTCGACAATCGCGCCATACACGGTAGAGGAAGCCTACGAAGTGGCGGACGCCATCGCGCGGGGCGACCTGGACGATCTGCGCGATGAACTCGGCGATCTCCTGTTGCAAGTGGTCTACCACGCGCAAATGGCCGAGGAGGCCGGCGAATTCTCATTCGGCGATGTGGTCGAGGCCATCACCACAAAAATGATCCGCCGCCACCCGCATGTTTTCGGCGACGAAAAGGCGCGCAGCGCCGGCATGGCGAAGGGCATGTGGGAAAAGATCAAAGCGGAGGAAAAAGCGGAGAAGCGCAGCGCCCGCCTCGTCCGAGGGCTCGACCCCGAGGACCATGGCAAGGGCTTTCTCGACAGCGTGCCGGTCGCCCTGCCCGCGCTGACCCGGGCCCTCAAACTGCAGGAAAAGGCCGCCCGCGTCGGCTTCGACTGGAGCGAGGCGGCACCGATCCTCGAAAAGATCGAGGAGGAGATCGGCGAATTACGCGAAGCGCTGGCCAAAGGCGACAGCGCACCGATCAAGGACGAGTTCGGCGACATGCTGTTTGCGATCGTCAATCTCGGCCGGCACCTCAAAATCGATTCCGAAGCGGCACTCAGCGGCACCAACGAAAAATTCCGGTCGCGCTTCCACCATGTCGAGCAGGCGCTGCAAGCGTCGGGAAACAACCTCGAAGAGGCGACGCTGGACGAGATGGAAGCGCTCTGGCAGCAGGCAAAAAGCGCGAAATAAACGCCCTACCCATTGTTTTGACGTCGCAATCGGCTTTCTATCTCTTGTCGAGCACTGTGTGTGGCCTTGAGCGCGATGGTCACGCTGCCATCCTCATTGTCATCACGCGAGACGATGTCGCCGTTGCGGTAAAGCCAGTCGACGACGCCGAGTTGGTCGGCCTTGAGCGTGACCGTGAACGTCTCCAGTTCGCCCGACATCATCGTCTCGATGATCGCCTTCAGCGCATCGATGCCTTCGCCGGTAACCGCCGATATGGCGATAGGCGGCGCCTTCCTGCCGTCAGCACCATCGGCAAGCAGCCGCGCGCGGTTGCCCTCGTCGAGCCGGTCGATCTTGTTCCACACTTCGATGACGCGCTTGCTATCGCGGGCATCAACGCCGAGATCGGCAAGGATCCGCTCGACATCTTCGGCCTGTGCGGCCGTATAGGGGTCGGAGATATCGCGCAGATGAATGACGAGGTCTGCCTCGACCACTTCCTCCAGTGTCGCCCTGAAGGCCGCGACCAGATGCGTTGGCAGGTCGGAAATGAAGCCGACCGTATCGGAAAGGATGACCGGCGTTCCGTGCGGCAGGCGCACGCGGCGCAGCGTCGGGTCGAGCGTGGCAAACAGCATGTCTTCCGCCAGCACCCCTGCTCCGGTCAGCCGGTTGAACAGCGTCGACTTGCCGGCATTGGTGTAGCCGACGATCGCCACCACCGGAAACGGCACCTTCTTGCGCTTGGCGCGGTGCAGGTCGCGGGTGCGGCGCACCGTTTCGAGCTCATGCTTCAGCTTGGTGATCTTGTCCTGCAACACACGCCGATCCGACTCGATCTGCGTCTCGCCAGGGCCGCCGAGAAAGCCGGCGCCGCCGCGCTGGCGCTCAAGGTGGGTCCAGCTCCGCACAAGGCGGCCCTTCTGGTAGTTGAGATGGGCAAGGTCGACCTGCAGCGTGCCTTCCTTGGTGCGGGCGCGCTCGCCGAAAATCTCCAGGATCAGCCCGGTGCGGTCGAGCACCTTGGCGTTCAACTCTTTTTCGAGATTGCGCTGCTGTACCGGTGTCAGCGGATGATCGACAATGACCACTTCCGCGTGCCCCTCTTTGACGATCTCGGCGAACTCCGCGACCTTGCCGCTGCCGAGCAAGGTCGCCGGGCGTGGATCGTTGACGGTCACCACTGCCGTGTGGACCAGGTCAAGGTCGATGGCGCTGGCGAGGCCGACCGCCTCGTCGCGACGGGCCTCGGCGGAACGGGTCAGGCGCGGACGATTGGTGTCGTCGTTGCCACGCGGCTGCCGGGTAAGCACCGGCACGATGACCACCGCCCGGGTCGGACCGTTGGCCTCTGTCCCGGTCTGATGTGCTGGTTTTCCGCGAACGCTGCGGTCCGCGTCTTTCTCACGTGCCAATCAGGCGCCCTGGCTTTCCTCACCATCGAACATCTGAACCGGCTGGCTCGGCATGATCGTGGAAATGGCGTGCTTGTAGACGAGCTGGGAATGGCCGTCGCGACGCAGCAGAACGCAGAAATTGTCGAACGAAGTGACCACGCCGGTCAGCTTCACGCCGTTGATGAGAAAGATGGTGAGTGGGTTTTTGCTCTTGCGAACTGAATTCAGGAACAGGTCCTGAAGATTTTGCGATCGTTCCGCCATTGTTCTTGTCTTTCGCCGATCCCCTTCGGTTTGCAAGCCAATGCGCCAAATTAGCTGGCACATGTCAAGCACGCAAACACCATCTTGCCGTCAGTAACGACAAGCAGAACGAGATATATTGATGTTCATTCCATCTGTGCGGTTATCAGGCTGGACTTTTTTCCGCAACGTCAAAAAAGGCCCGCCGTAGTGAAACTGTTATCGAGCCCGGGTGGCCGTTGGCGACGGGAGCGCCATCGATTGCCACCACCGGCATGGCGATCGTGGTCGCGGAGCTGATGAAAACCTCGCGCGCGGCCTTGGCCTCGGCAACCGAAAAGCCGCGCTCCTCGATCTTCAGGCCGAGCTTGGCGGCGACATCGAACAGTGTCGTGCGGGTGATACCGCGCAGGATGCCATGCTCGGCCGGCCGCGTCACCAGCACGCCGTCCCTGGTGATGATCCAGGCGTTCGACGATCCACCTTCCTTGACGGTGCCGTCAACATCGACGAACCACGCCTCCTGGGCGCCTGCTTCCTTGGCTTTCTGTTTGGCCAGCACGTTCGGCAACAGGCCGACCGACTTGATATCGACCCGATCCCACCGGTTCTCCGGCACCGTGATAACCCGGATCCCGCTCTCGGCCCGCTTCGCGGCAGCTGCAGGATCGGCTTTTTTGGCGGTCACCACCAGCGACGGCTTCGTGCCCGCCGGCGGGAAGAAAAACTCACGGCTGGCGACACCGCGTGTCACCTGGACATAGACCAGGCCGTCGACGACATGGTTGCGGCGCACCACCTCGCCCATGACGAGCGGCAGCACGCCGCGCGTGATCGGCCAGTCGATCGAGAGTTCGGTGAGCGAGCGGTTCAATCGGGCGAGATGGCGCGGCATGTCGACGATGAAGCCCCGCGCCACCTCGCAGACCTCGTAGACGCCGTCGGCGAATTGATAGCCACGGTCCTCGATGTGCACGGAAGCTTCGGCGTGAGCGACATAGCGTCCGTTCACATAGGCAATGCGCGGCATGGATAACCCCTGGAGAAGTCAGCGCATGAGCCCGAAAATCGGAATCGATTTCGGAAAGGATCATGCGCAAAAATCAAAATGCTACAGCCTCCTTTATGCGTCCCAAAGACGCGCGGCGCTGCAGTGCTCTTATGCGATTCCACGACCGCCGTAACCGGTAATTGCGTGGGCCACGGCTGGTTTGGCTCTCAGACGCCCAGCGACTTCAGCTTGCGGTGCAGTGCAGAGCGTTCCATGCCGATAAACTCTGCCGTCTTCGAGATGTTGCCGCCAAAACGGTTGATCTGGGCGATCAGATAGTCCTTCTCGAATTGTTCGCGTGCTTCACGCAGCGGCAGTGCCATTATGTGCTGATCGGACTTGGTTGGAGTGCGCGGCATGACGTCGCCGATCTCGGCTGGCAGGAGGTCGGCGGTGATCGGCGCATCGACATCGTCGCCGCGCGCCAGGATCATCAGGCGCTCGACATTGTTGCGCAACTGCCGAACGTTGCCCGGCCAGTTGTGCGCCTGCAGCACCGCCAGCGCGTCGTCGCCGATGCGGCGCGGCTTGATGCCGGCCTGGCGAGCGATCTGCTTCATGAAATTGTCGACCAGATAAGGAATGTCCTCGCGACGCTCGGCCAGTCCCGGCACCATGACCGGAACCACGGCCAGGCGATGATAAAGGTCCTCACGGAAACGGCCGTCGGCGATCATGGCTTCCAGGTTCTGCGAGGTCGACGAGATGATGCGTACGTCGACCTTGACCCGCTTGGTGCCCCCTACCCGCTCGAACTGCTGTTCGACCAGCACGCGCAGGATCTTGTTTTGCGTCTCACGCGGCATGTCGGCCACTTCATCGATGTAGAGAATGCCGCGATGGGCCTCCTCCAGCGCACCGACCTTGCGTTCGACGCCGTTCGATTCGGTGCCGAACAACTCGATCTCCATACGCTCAGGCGTGATGTTGGCGGCACTCAGCGTCACAAACGGTGCACTCTTGCGCGCCGACAGTGCGTGGATGGCGCGCGCCGCCAGTTCCTTGCCCGAGCCGGAGGGGCCGATAATCATGACGCGGCTGTTGGTCGGCGCGACGCGCTCGATGGTCTGGCGCAATTGGCTCATTGCCGACGACATGCCGATGAGGTCGAAAGTCTCGCCGCTGCGCAGCTTGAGATCCGAAACCTCGCGTCTCAATTTGGACGTTTCAAGCGCCCGTTCGGCAATAAGGATCAGCCTGTCGGCCTTGAACGGCTTTTCGATAAAATCATAGGCGCCGCGGCGGATGGCCGAGACTGCCGTTTCGATATTGCCGTGGCCCGAGATCATCACCACCGGCAGGTTCGGGTGCATCGTCTTGATCTCGTCTAGCAAAGCGAGGCCATCGAGCCGCGAACCCTGCAGCCAGATGTCGAGGAAGATCAGCCTGGGTGCCCGGTCGGCAACCACCGCCAGCGCGCTGTCGGCGTCAAACGCCGTGCGGGTTTCGTGACCTTCGTCGCTCAGGATACCGGCGACGAGTTCGCGGATGTCTTCCTCGTCGTCGACGATGAGAATATCAGACGCCATTACCGACCTTTTCAGTTTCTTTTTCGTGTTCCGTCTTGCTTTCGCCGCGTATCGGAACGGTGGCGGCAACCGGCAGGATGATGCTGATCATCGCACCCCGCCCATCGTGGAATTCCGCTGGTGCATCGTGCAATTCGAGTCGCCCGCCATGGTCCTCCACGATCTTCTTGACGATAGCGAGGCCAAGCCCGGTGCCTTTCTCGCGTGTCGTCATGTAAGGCTCGAGCAAGCGCTGCCGGTTTTCGCGCGGCAAGCCCCTGCCGTTGTCGATGACGTCGATTCGAATCGCGCCATTCTGACGCCCGGCTTGAATCCGGATTATGCCGTGCGGACGATCCTCTGCATCAAGTCCGTCGATAGCTTCGGCAGCATTCTTGATGACGTTGCCGAAAGCCTGCGCCATCAGGCGGCTGTCGAACGTGCCTTTGAGCGGCTCATTGCCGAAGACGCGCTCGAAGGTGATGTCGGCGCGGCTCACTTCGACCAGGAACGAGGCCTCGCGCAACGAATCGCGCAGATCGATGGCCTTCATTTCTGGTTTCGGCATGCGGGCGAACGCTGAGAACTCGTCGACCATGCGGCCGATGTCCTCCACTTGCCGGATGATGGTGTCGGTGCATTGATCGAAAACCTCACGGTCCTCGGTGATGACCTTGCCGTAACGGCGCTTGATACGCTCGGCCGAAAGCTGGATCGGCGTCAGCGGGTTCTTGATCTCGTGGGCGATGCGCCGCGCCACGTCGGCCCATGCAGAGGAACGCTGTGCCTGGACCAGATCGGTAATGTCGTCGACTGTCACGACGTAGGATTTATCCTCCGAACCGTCGTCGCCGGCTTCAATCGTGATCTGCACGTTGAAGGTCCGTTCGGTGCCGGCACGATAGAAGGTGACCTGTTCGCGATAGACCGGCTTGCCCGACTTGCGGCCGATCTCGAAGACGCGGCCGACATGCGGTAGCACGGCGGAAAGGTTCTGCCCAAGCGCCGCGGTGGCGGATATGGCCAGCATCGTTTCGGCCGAACGATTGACGATGGTGACGATGCCATATGGATCGACGCCGATGACCCCGGCGGTGACGCCGGCAAGCACAGCCTCCGAAAAGCGCCGCCGCTCGTCGATCAGATCCTTGGCCGACAGGATCTCGTTGCGCTGCGATTTCAGCTCCATCAGCATCTTGTTGAAGGTGTCGCCGAGCGAGGCGACGTCGCCATCGGAGGGGCGGACTGGCACGGCCACATCGAGATTGCCGGTAGCGACCTCGTCGGCCGCGCCGATGAGCTGACGAATCGGCCGCACCAGGCGGTCGGCCACCGCAATGCCGGTCCAGATGGCGGACAGGATAATGATCAGCGTCAGCGACAGATAGGGAAGCGCGAAAGCCACTTGCGAGGTGCGGCGATTGTCTTCGAGACCGCGATATTCTGCGGTGTTGGATTTGACGATCTGTCGTGCCTTGATCACCTCGGGATCGACGAGGCGAATGGTGTAGAGATAGAGCCCGTCGATCTCGCGCAGCTTGACGATGGCCCCCATAATGTTACGGGTGCGCGGCTCGATCAGCACCGGCTTGCCGTTGGCAGCGCTTGCCACAGCGCCCTCCGGCGGCTCCGGCATGGCAAAGTCCGCGTCGGTCTTGGCGCTCATGACGAAGGAACCATCGGGCTTGATGAGTGCTGCGTGTGCCAGGGAGCGTCCAACCGCCTCCTTGTTCATGAGGTCAAGGAAGCCGGTCCGATCGAGGCCGTAAAGCGTGCGCGAAGCGTCGAGGTCGTAAGCCATCGACAACGTCGTGCCCTGAAGATTTCGTGCGTTTTCCTGCACATAGGCGTCGGCGATCGACAACGACGAATTGACGATCGTCTTGGTGCGGATCTCGAACCAGCGGTCGAGGCCGATGTCGAGCGTGATCGACGCGATGATCGCCACCATGATCGCGGGGATGGCGGCGACCAGCGCAAACATCGCCACGATGCGCACATGCAGGCGCGACGCAGCCTTGCCGTGCCGGCGTGCCATCAGGATGCGATGCACTTCGCGGCCGACCAGCAAGATCAGAAACAGCACGAACGCGGCGTTAAGCGCGATCAGCGCCAGCGTCGTCCGCGCGTCGGGCGTGATCGGCGTGGCGCCAACCAGAATGGCGAAGGAGATCGCCGCCGTCACCAGCGCACCGGCAATGGCGACCACGCCGGGCAGCGCAAGCAGCCGGCGACCGTCTCGCGCGCCGGAAGTGCTGAAAAGCGGTTTGCTCAGTGTCGGTGCGTGCAGAGCCATGTCGCCGTCTAGAGCCAGTGATTGCGTCGGATGTATGCAACGCATTGTGGCGATTATGCAACAAGTGTGGCCGAGACGGAAATCTTTCGGCGATCGATCCCCCGGAAAGCGCTCGTAAGGGGTTCGTCTAGACCTGCCTGGAGGATTTGTAGACGTTGACGCCGAGTTCGCGAATCTTCTTGCGCAGCGTGTTGCGGTTGAGTCCTAGCAGTTCGGCGGCCTTGATCTGGTTGCCGCGCGTTGCAGTCATAGAGGCGAGGACCAGTGGATACTCGACCTCGGAGAGGATTCGCTGATAGAGGCCGGCCGGCGGCAAGTCGCCGGCAAACGAGGCAAAATAGCGCTGCAGGAAATGCTCCACCGCCTGGCCGATGGAAAGGTCGTCGGGAATGAGGTTGCCGCCACCTGGAACGACAGGCCTTTCGCCAGTCTTCAACTCCGCCTCGATGATCTCGGCGGATATCTCGTCCTGCGAATACAGTGCAGCCAGCCTGCGGATGAGGTTTTCGAGTTCGCGCACGTTGCCAGGCCATGGGTAGCGCTTCATCAGCTCGATGCCGCCGGTGGAAATGCGCTTGGTCTGCAGGCCTTCACTGGCGCCGAGCTTGAAGAAGTGCCGGACGAGGTCCGGAATGTCCTCCGATCGCTCGCGCAGCGCCGGCAGCCTGAGCGGCACAACGTTCAAGCGGTAGAACAGGTCCTCGCGGAAAAGCCCCTGATTGATCAGCGTGCGCAGGTCCTTGTTGGTGGCAGCGACGATGCGCACGTCGGTCTTGATCGGCGTGCGGCCGCCGACCGTGGTGTATTCGCCCTGCTGCAACACACGCAGAAGCCGCGTCTGCGCTTCCATCGGCATATCGCCGATCTCGTCGAGGAACAGCGTGCCGCCTTCGGCCTGCTCGAAACGGCCAGTGGAGCGGCTCTGTGCGCCGGTAAAGGCGCCCTTCTCGTGCCCGAATAGTTCCGATTCGATCAGGTCGCGCGGGATCGCCGCCATGTTGATCGCGACGAAGGGGCCACCACGACGACGGCCATATTCATGCAGCGCGCGCGCCACCAGTTCCTTGCCGGTACCCGATTCGCCTGAGATCATTACCGTCAGGTCGGTCTGCATCATCCGCGCCAGCATGCGGTAGATGTCCTGCATGGCCGCCGAGCGGCCGACCAGCGGCATCGTTTCAGGCGGCTCGTCGGCACGCGTATCGATCTTGGGCCGCCGCGGCTCGGAAAGCGCCCGATTGACGATGTTGAGCAGCTCCGTCAGGTCGAACGGTTTTGGCAGATATTCATAGGCTCCGGTTTCGGAGGCCCGGATCGCCGTCATGAACGTGTTCTGCGCACTCATGACGATGACCGGCAGTTCCGGTCGCGCCTTCTTGATGCGCGGTAGCATGTCGAAGGCGTTCTCGTCAGGCATGACAACGTCGGTGATGACCAGATCCCCCTCGCCCGCGGCCACCCAGCGCCACAGCGTCGAGGCATTGGAGGTGACGCGCACGTCGTGACCGACGCGCGAAAGCGCCTGGTTGAGGACAGTGCGGATGGCCGCATCGTCGTCGGCGACGAGAATATTGCCGCGAATGGTCATTTGCGGTCTCCTTCACCGTCGTCGTCGGCAAACTGGGTTTCTTTCCACGCCGGCATCAGGATGCGGAAGGTGGTCCCGCGCGGCGTCGATTCGCATTCAATGATGCCGCCATGCTCGCCGACGATCTTTGCGACCAGCGCCAGACCGAGACCGGAGCCGTTCGGCTTGGTGGTGATGAAGGGATCGAACAGGATCGGCAGGATATCCTCGGAGACACCCGAACCGTTGTCGCGCACGCAGAATTCCAATGGCAGCGACACCCGGTCCTGCGTTCCGGGCACGGAAACACGGATGCCCGGGCGGAAGGCAGTCGACAGCATGATCTCGCCCTGCGGATCGCTGCCGATCGCCTCGGCGGCATTTTTTACCAGATTGAGGAACACCTGGATGAGCTGGTCGCGATTGGCAAAAACCGGAGGCAATGATGGATCATAGTCCTCTAATATCTTGATCCGCTTGGCAAAACCGTTCTTGGCGATTGCTTTGACATGGTCGAGCACGACATGGATGTTGACGGGGTAGCGGTCGATCGGCCGCTCGTCCGAAAACACCTCCATGCGGTCGACCAGCGAGACAATGCGGTCGGTCTCGTCGGTGATCAAACGCGTCAGCGCGCGATCCTCATCGGACGCCGACAGTTCTAGCAGCTGCGCGGCGCCACGAATGCCGGACAGCGGGTTCTTGATCTCATGGGCAAGCATCGCGGCAAGGCCGGTGACCGAGCGCGCCGCACCGCGATGCGTCATCTGCCGGTCGATCTTGTCGGCCATTGAGCGTTCCTGGAACATCACCACGACGGAGCCTGGAAATTCCGTCACCGGCGCGACGTAGAGATCGACCACCTTCTCGATGCCGAGACGCGGCGACGACACGTCCACCCGGTATTCGTTCACCGGCGCACGGCGCTCGCGCACCTGGTCGACAAGCGTCAGCAGCGGACTGCCGAAAGGAATGAGCTTGTGCAGCGTGTTGCGGGCGAGCATCGTGGCGCTCGAGCGGAAAAAATCCTCGGCATCGGCATTGGCGAAGGTGATGAAGCCTTGCGGATCGACCATGATCACCGGCCGACGAATTGTGTTGAGCACAATATGCGCGGCGTCCGCCATGTCCGTGCTCTGTGTGACGGTGGCGTTCATGCCGCACTCCGCAGATTCGGCGCTTCGGGAGCGCTTGAAAACATGTCGCGCAGCAAGGCAATGACCCGCCCAGGCTCGAAAGACGTGAGGATGGCCTTGCGCCAGTCATCGCTTGTGACGGCATGGCGGTCGAGATACCAGCCGAGATGCTTGCGCGCCTTGCGCAATCCGCTTTCGACGCCATAGAGCGTCAGCATGTCTTCGTAATGGGCAATGACGTAGTCGGTCAGCGCTTGCGGGCTGTCCGGCATGCCGGATACTGGCTTGGCCAGCGCGGCCGCTACAATGCTGCCGGCAGTCCACGGCGCGCCATAGTGCGCACGGCCGATCATCACCGCGTCGGCGCCGGACTGGTCGAGGATCAAGGCTGCCTCTGCCGGCGAGCCGACATCGCCATTGGCAACCACAGGGATGGAGACGGCCTGCTTGACGCGTGCGATGGCACGCCAGTCGGCCTTGCCCTGATAGAACTGGCAACGTGTTCGGCCGTGCACCGTCACCATCCTGACGCCGGCCTGCTCGGCGCGTCGCGCCAGCATCGGCGCGTTGAGCGCGCTCTCGTCCCAGCCAAGCCGCATCTTGACCGTGACCGGCACGTCGACCGCGCCGACTACCGCTTCGATCAGCGACAGCGCGTGGTCGAGGTCTCGCATCAGTGCCGAACCGGCATAGCCGCCCGTCACCTTCTTGGCCGGACAGCCCATGTTGATGTCGATGATGTCGGCGCCTTCGCCGGCTGCGATTCGTGCGCCCTCGGCCATGTGCACCGCGTCGCGGCCGGCAAGCTGGACCATGTGGACAGGCAGCCCGGAATGACGGATGCGCAGGCCCGAGCCAGCCCTGCCCTTTGCAAGCTCGCCGCTCGCCACCATTTCCGATACAACCAGCCCGGCGCCATGCGCATGGGCGCGCTGCCGGAACGGTTCGTCGGTAATGCCCGACATCGGCGCGAGAAACACGCGGTTGCGGATTCTCACGCCACCCACCTCCAGCGGCGAAGCCAATTTGGTCACATCAGGCATGCACAAAAACCAAGCACCTTCGATTGCTGCACATTCTCTAGCCAGAACGACGGCAATGTGCAACGCGCAATGTCGTGACATTAAGGCGCATTTGGGAAAAATATGGATCGCCGGACGGCATCAATCCTAGGTCTTGTGAAAGCGATACCACTTTTCAGGATCATGCGCTAAGCGTCTCGGCATGAGACATGTCAGCGAAAAGCCAGCTGCCGACGACAAGGTCGCCGTGGTCATCGTTGCTGCCGGGCGCGGCGCGCGCGCGGGGCAGGCCAATGGGCCGAAGCAGTACCAGCAGATTGGCGGCGGCGCCGTTATCGCACGCACGCTCGACGCCTTTCTGACGCATCCGAAAATTGGACCTGTCGTCGTTGCTATCCATGCCGAAGACGGCGCGCTTTTCCGCCGCGCCGCCGGCGCGAACGCCGACCGTGTCGTCGCTGTGATCGGCGGTACGTCACGGCAGGAGTCCGTCCGGCTTGGACTGCTGGCGTTGAGAAGCCATGCGCCGGGCCGGGTCCTGATCCATGATGCGGCTCGGCCGTTTGTCGATGCGGAACTGATAGATCGCACGATCGCCGCCATTGAAGAGCGCCAGGGAGCGCTGCCTGCTTTGCCCGTTGCCGATACGCTGAAGCGCGAAACGGCCGAAGGCATGAGCGGCGAAACAGTGTCCAGGGCCGGGCTCCATGCCGCACAGACACCACAAGGCTTTCCGTTCTGGCCGATCCTGGCCGCGCACGAAAAGGCTCATCAATTGGGCAAGGCGGATTTCACCGACGATGCGGCAATCGCCGAATGGGCGCATATTCCGGTGAAGATCGTTCCCGGCTCGCCGGACAATGTCAAACTGACCTGGGCACGGGATATTGCGATGGCGGATCAGCGGCTTTCCAGCGCCTCACGTTTTCCGGACATCCGAACCGGCAACGGCTACGACGTCCATGCCTTCGAGCCCGGCGACCATGTCACCCTGTGCGGTGTCGCTATTCCGCACGACAGGAAATTGTCCGGCCATTCGGATGCCGATGTCGGTCTCCACGCCTTGACCGACGCCCTGCTCGCCACCTGCGGCGCCGGTGACATCGGCACGCATTTCCCGCCCTCCGACCCGCAGTGGAAAGGGGCCGCTTCACGCATCTTCGTCGAACACGCGGCGAAGCTGGTGCGCGAGCGCGGCGGGCGCATCGCCAACGCCGACATCACATTGGTTTGCGAGGCGCCGCGCGTCGGCCCGCATCGCGAGGCCATGACCGAAACGCTTTCCGCAATGTTGCGAATTTCGCGCGACCGCATCTCGATCAAGGCGACAACCAATGAGAAGCTCGGCTTCGTCGGCCGTGAGGAAGGCATAGCGGCCATCGCGACCGCCAGCGTTGTGTTTCCAGGGGATGTCCCCGAATGAGCAATAGCGATCTCGCAGATGCCCTGCTTCAGGCCTGCCAGCAGCGCGGCATCATGCTGGCGACGGCCGAGAGCTGCACCGGCGGCATGATCATCGCCACGCTGACCGACATTGCCGGCTCTTCCACTGTGGTCGATCGCGGCTTCATCACCTATTCCAACCAGGCCAAGACCGAGATGCTCGGCGTCTCGGCCGCTACACTCGAGGCGAACGGCGCAGTCTCGCGCGAGACTGCGGTGGAGATGGCGGCCGGCGCCTTGGCCCATTCGCGCGCCGGTCTTGCGCTCGCGGTGACCGGCATCGCCGGTCCGGGCGGTGGCTCAGCGGAAAAACCTGTCGGCCTGGTCTGGTTCGGCGTTGCCGTGGCTGGCCGACCGGTGGTCAGCGAATGCCAGCTGTTCGGCGACAAGGGCCGTGATTTCATCCGCCGGGAGACGGTCCGGCATGCGCTTGAACTGGGTCTGCGCGCGCTCGCTGCGGATCAGGCCGCCGATGGCGTGCCGTAGATGATTTCGGCGCGTTTCTCGAACGCCTCGGAGAACATGCGGAAGGCGCGGTCGAACATGGTTCCCATGAGCGCACCCAAAATGCGGCTCTTGAACTCATAGTCGATAAAGAAGCAGACGTTGCAACCACCACCGTCCGCCGGGTCGAAGCGCCAGACATTGCTCAGATATTTGAACGGGCCGTCGATATATTTGACGTCGATGGCGTTCTCGTCAGGCTTCAGCAGCACCTGCGTGGTGAAAGTCTCGCGGATCGCCTTGTAGCCAATGCTCATGTCGGCGATGAGCAGCGTGCGTCCGTCGCGTTCCTTGCGCGAACGAACCGTAAGTGCCTCGCAAAGCGGCAGGAATTGCGGATAGGATTCGATATCCGCGACCAGAGCGAACATCTGTTCAGGCGTATGCGCGACGCGGCGATGGGCTTCGAATTGTGGCATGAAACCAGTTTGTTAGGCGGACTTCCTGAGAAACGCTTCGCGCGCCGCGCGCAACCTGGCGAAATCGTCGCCGGCATGGTGCGACGAGCGCGTCAGCGGGCTCGACGCCACCAGCAGGAAGCCCTTGGTCCGGCCGATCGTCTCGAAAGACTTGAACTCCTCCGGTGTGACAAAGCGGATCACCGGATGGTGCTTCTTCGACGGCTGAAGATATTGGCCGATGGTCATGAAGTCGACATTGGCCGAACGCAGATCGTCCATCAGTTGCAGGATTTCGTTCCGCTCCTCGCCAAGGCCAACCATGATGCCGGACTTGGTGAAGATCGAGGGGTCGAGTTCCTTGACTCGCTGCAAGAGCCTGATCGAGTGGAAATAGCGCGCACCCGGCCGAACCGTCAGATAGTTCGACGGCACGGTCTCGAGATTATGGTTGAAAACGTCGGGCTTGGCCGCCACGACGATCTCCAGTGCGCCGTCCTTGCGCAGGAAGTCGGGCGTCAGGATTTCGATCGTCGTCAGAGGCGTTGCCGCCCGGATGGTGCGGATGACCTCGGCAAAGTGCTGAGCTCCGCCATCGGCGAGATCGTCGCGGTCGACTGAGGTGATGACGACATGGCTTAGGCCCATTTGCTTGACGGCGTGTGCGACGCGCGCCGGCTCGTCGGGATCGAGTGCGGTCGGTATACCGGTAGCCACGTTGCAGAACGCGCAGGCGCGCGTGCAGATCTCGCCCATGATCATGAAGGTGGCGTGCTTCTTTTCCCAGCACTCGCCGATGTTGGGGCAACCGGCCTCTTCGCACACCGTCACCAGCTTATGCGACTTCACGATCTCGCGCGTCTCGGCATAGCCTTTCGACATCGGCGCCTTGACGCGGATCCAGTCGGGCTTGCGCAGCACATCCTGGTCGGGCTTGTGCGCCTTTTCGGGATGCCGCAGGCGCGGCGCATTGGCGATCGTGTCGAGGACGGTGACCATATGAAATCCGGTTCATTCGCGATCGCCTGTCCGACGTTCGCTTTCCCAAGTCATCTAGGACTTTTCGCTGCAAAGAAAAAGGCCGCGGCGGCGCATGCCGCCACAGCCGTTTTCGCATGGCATGAGTTCAGCAATTAACGGCGCACCATGCGTCCTACCCAGATCAGCAGGCAGGCACCAATGAAACCGGTGATCAGATAGGCGATCCAGCCGGCGCCGAAGGCGCCGATGTTGAGCGCCTGCAGGATGGCATTCAGCACGATCGCGCCGACGATGCCAAGAATGATGTTCATCAAGATGCCGGTGTTGCTCTTCATGAACATCTCGGCAAACCAGCCTGCCAAACCGCCGATGATGATGGCTGCTACCCAGCCCACGCCGTTCACGTCCATATGCCCTCTCCTGTGGTGATGAATGCATCCGGAAACGAATTACCTTGCCGTCGAGTTCCTTGACATACATGTGTGAGTCTCGCGCAGCCAATTTATCATGCGTTCAGCGCACGGCCATAGGCGTCGAGAACACTCTCCTTCATCATCTCCGACAGCGTCGGGTGCGGGAAGATTGTGTGCATCAGCTCTTCCTCGGTGGTTTCCAGGTTCATAGCCACGACGAAGCCCTGGATCAGTTCGGTTACTTCTGCGCCAACCATGTGGGCACCCAGCAACTGGCCGGTCTTCTTGTCGAAAATGGTCTTGACGAAGCCTTGGTCTTCGCCCAGCGCAATCGCCTTGCCGTTTGCGGCGAACTGGAAGCGGCCGACGCGGATGTCCTTGCCATCGGCTTTCGCTTTGGCTTCCGTCAGTCCGACCGAGGCGACTTGCGGATTGCAATAGGTGCAGCCCGGGATCTTCAGCTTGTCGATGGCATGCACGCCGGCGAAATTGGCAATCTTTTCCACACACACCACGCCCTCATGCTCGGCCTTGTGGGCGAGCATCGGCGGTCCGGCGACATCGCCGATGGCATAGATGCCGGGCACGTTGGTCTTGCCGTAGCCGTCGACGACGATGCAACCGCGTTCGGTCTTCACGCCGAGCGCCTCGAGGCCGAGATTTTCGATATTGCCCTGTACCCCGACGGCTGAAATCATGCGGTCGGCGGTGATCTTCTCGACCTTGCCGTCCTTCATCTCGACATGCGCGGTGACCGAATTGGCGCCCTTCTCGACCTTGGTCACCTTGGCATCGAGGATGATCTTCATGCCCTGCTTCTCGAACTGCTTTTGCGCAAACTTCGACACTTCGGCGTCCTCGACCGGCATCACGGCCGGCAGCAGTTCGACCACCGTCACCTCCGCGCCCATGGTGCGGTAGAACGAGGCGAACTCGATGCCGATGGCGCCCGAGCCCATCACCAGCAGCGATTTCGGCATCTCTTTTGGCACCATCGCCTCGAAATAGGTCCAGATCAACTTGCCGTCCGGCTCGATGCCGGGCAGTGCGCGCGGCCTGGCTCCGGTCGCCAGGATGATGTGCTTGGCGGTGTAGGTGCCCTCGCCCTTGACGCCCTTTGGCGCCGGCGGCTGCGGCTCCATCGGCTTCTTCGACGATTTCGACACGACGATCTCGCCGGGTTTCGTCAGTTTGGCTTCGCCCCAGATGACGTCGACCTTGTTCTTCTTCATCAGGAAGCCGACGCCGCCGTTGAGCCGCAGCGAGACCTTTCGCGAGCGATCGACGACGGCGGCGGTGTCGACGCTGACCTTGCCGTCGATCTTCAGGCCGTAATCCTTCAGATGATCCGAATAGTGCATGATCTCGGCCGAGCGCAGCAGCGCTTTGGTCGGAATGCAGCCCCAGTTGAGGCAGATGCCGCCCAAGTGCTCGCGCTCGACAATCGCCGTCTTGAAGCCAAGCTGCGCCGAACGCACTGCAGTGACATAGCCGCCGGGGCCGGAGCCGATGATGATGACGTCGTAGTTCTCAGCCACGGCTTTTCTCCTTCACAATTCCAGCATGACACGCACGAGCGGCGCCAGCGCCTGCCCGATATTCCGCGTGTTTTCCGCGTCGAGGTGGACGCCGTCGAGCGGCGTCGTTTCGGCCACCGCGCCCGCATTGAAGAAGCCGCAGCCGGCCTCGTCGGCAAGGGCGGAATATTGCGGCGCCAGCCGCTTTGACGCGTCATCTCCGCCGGCGAACATTTCTTTGAACTCGGCGTTTTCCGTGCGGCTGACTACGGGCGGCGCGACGATCAGGATCTGCGGCGCCGGCCAATCGAACGGGTAATCATGACCGCGCACAATATCGATCAGGCGTTGCACGCCTTGTTTGGCCGCGACCGGATTGCCGTGAATCCACGGCTTCATATCGTTGGCGCCGAGCATGATGACGATCAAATCGATCGGCGCATGAGTCGTCAGGATCGTTGGCAACAGCCTTGCGCCATTGCGGTCCGCTCCGGCCAAGTGATCGTCGAAGGCGGTGGTTCGGCCATTCAGGCCTTCGGCGATGACCTCGACGCCGCTGCCCAATGCCGCCTGCAGCACGCTCGGCCAGCGATCTTCCAGCGGATGTCGGCCGAGGTTTGCCGCGTCATAGCCCCAAGTAAGCGAATCGCCGTAGCAGAGGACCGTCTTCATGTGCCTGCCCCGCCGAAACCTGGTTGCGAGCGCGCCAATCGCCAGCGCACGAAAAGCCACTGGACCAGCACCGTAGCGATGCCCGGCAGGACGAGACCCGCGACTATGGGAAGATCGCCCGACCATTGGCTCTTGCCTGGGGGCTGGGAGAAAGTCCAGCCGATCAGGGAAACTCCAACGAGCACAAAAAACGCTACCCCTATGGTCGCCGTCAGCTTTGTTGCCCGTCGTGGGTCCGACATGAATTGTGCGATGAAGAACGCGACCGTCACGAGGACGGTGACGAGAGCCGAGATCATAAACACAAGGATGTACTCTACGTCGGCATTGGTTGCGACGGCGAGCCACTGCGCCACCAATCCGCCGGCCAAACCGGAAAGAAAGAAGGCAAAAAGGCTGGTGAAGAATTTCCGCACCGCCCTGTTCCCTTCTCTTAGACCAGCATGCCCATCGGGTTTTCGACCATGCGTTTGAAGGCGACGAGCAGCTCGGCGCCGAGCGCACCGTCGACGGCGCGGTGATCGGTCGACAACGTCACCGACATGATCGTGGCGATCTTGATCTCGCCGTTCTTGACCACCGCGCGTTGCTCTCCGGCGCCGACCGCCAGGATCGTCGCATGCGGTGGGTTGATGACGGCAGAAAAATCCTTGATGCCGAACATGCCGAGATTGGACACTGCCGTGGTGCCGCCCTGATATTCTTCCGGCTTCAGCTTGCGGCTGCGGGCGCGGCCGGCAAGATCCTTCATCTCGTTGGAGATAACGGACAGCGTCTTTTCGTCGGCACGCCGGATGATTGGCGTGATCAAGCCGCCGGGGATCGACACTGCAACACCGACATCGGCATGCTTGTGCTTGACCATGGCGTTTTCTGTCCACGACGCATTGGCATCCGGCACCGCCATCAGCGCCATGGCCAGAGCCTTGATGACCATGTCATTGACGGAAAGCTTATAGGCCGGCGTTTCCCCCTTCTCGGTCTTCTTCACCGGGGCGGCCGCATTGATCTGCGTGCGCAGGGCCAGAAGTGCGTCGAGCTCGCAGTCGAGCGTCAGATAGAAATGCGGGATGGTGGTCTTGGCCTCGACCAGCCGCCGCGCAATTGTCTTGCGCATATTGTCGTGGGGGACCAGCTCGTAGGAGCCTTCGGCAAACAGTTTGAGCACCTGCTCGTCGGACATTGGCTTGGGTGCTGCTGCCGCAGGTGCCGGAGCACCGGCGGCCGCTGCTTTTGCTGCTGGTGCCGCCTTGGCGCCGCCACTGGAAATTGCGGCCTCGACATCGGCCCTGACCACGCGACCATGCGGGCCGGAGCCCGTCACCGCCGACACATCGACACCGGCTTCCTTGGCGATGCGGCGGGCCAGCGGCGAGGCGAAGATGCGGCCGTTCGCGGATTGGCTGATCTCCCCCCGTGTGGGGGAGATGGCCGGCAGGCCAGAGGGGGGCGCCTCGCTCCCTGCGGCAGGAGGGACAGCGCCCCCCTCTGTCGACTTCGTCGACATCTCCCCCACGGGTGGGGAGATTGGCGCTTTTTCCTGCTTCGCCTCAGCCTTTGCCGGCGCAGCGCCATCACCGCTTTTGGCGGCAGAAGCAGCATCCTCGCCCTCCGCCGCCAGCACCGCGATCAGCGCATTGACCTTGACGCCTTCAGTGCCGGCCGGAACCACCAGCTTGGCAACCGTGCCTTCGTCGACGGCTTCGACTTCCATCGTTGCCTTGTCGGTCTCGATTTCGGCAATCACGTCGCCCGGCGAAACCTTGTCGCCTTCCTTGACCAACCACTTGGAAAGATTGCCCTCTTCCATCGTGGGCGACAGCGCCGGCATGGTGATGTTGATCGGCATTTTGTCCTCCCGCCCTGCTCAGCGATACGTGACGGCTTTGACCGCCTCGACGACCTCGCCGACATTGGGCAGCGCCAGCTTTTCGAGGTTCGCCGCATAGGGCATCGGCACGTCCTTGCCGGCAATGGTAATGACCGGTGCGTCGAGGAAATCGAAGGCGCGCTGTGAGACCTGATTGGCGATATGGTCGCCGACCGAGTTCTGCGGAAAGCCTTCCTCGACCACCACCAGGCGATTGGTCTTTTTGACCGAGGCGATGATCGTGTCGAAGTCGAGCGGGCGGATAGTGCGCAAGTCGATGATCTCGGCATCGATGCCCATGCCGCGCAACTCCGCCTCCGCCTTGATCGCGTAGGTCATGCCGATGCCGAACGAGACGATGGTCACGTCCTTGCCGGATTTGTGAATGCGCGCCTTGCCGATCGGCAACACGAAATCGTCCATCTTCGGCACGTCGAAGGAGTGGCCGTAAAGGATTTCGTTTTCGAGGAAGATGACCGGGTTCGGATCGCGGATCGCCGCCTTGAGCAGACCCTTGGCGTCGGCGGCGGTATAAGGCATCACCACCTTCAATCCAGGAATATGGCTGTACCAGGCGGCATAGCACTGCGAATGCTGCGCGGCGACGCGGGCAGCAGCGCCGTTCGGGCCGCGAAAGACGATCGGGGCGCCCATCTGGCCGCCGGACATGTAGAGCGTCTTGGCGGCTGAATTGATGATCTGGTCGATCGCCTGCATGGCGAAGTTGAAGGTCATGAATTCGACGATCGGCTTCAGGCCGGCCATCGCCGCGCCAACACCAACGCCGGCAAAGCCGTGCTCGGTGATCGGCGTGTCGACCACGCGTCTCGGACCGAATTCCTGCAACAGGCCTTGTGTGATCTTGTAGGCGCCCTGGTACTCGGCGACTTCCTCGCCCATGACGAAGACGTCGCCGTCGCGGCGCATTTCCTCCGCCATTGCGTCGCGCAACGCTTCACGCACCGTGGTCGAGACCATTTCGGTGCCGGCCGGGATGTCCGGATCGGCGGCAATTTCCAGCTTGGGCGCGGCGGCAACAGGTGTTGCCGCTTCGCTCTTGGCCGGAGCAGCAGCGGGGGCCGGAGCAGCCGCGGGGGCCGGAGCAGCCGCGGGCGCTGCCGCTTGCGACTCGACAGCCTCCTCGCCAATGCCTTCGCCCGCCTCGTCGATGTCTTCGCCATCGAGGGCCAGCACAGCGATCAGCGTGTTGACCTTGACGCCTTCGGTGCCGGCAGGAACCACGATCTTGGCAAGTGTGCCTTCATCGACGGCTTCGACTTCCATCGTTGCCTTGTCGGTTTCGATCTCGGCAATGGCGTCACCGGCTGCGACTTTGTCGCCTTCTTTCTTCAACCACTTGGAAACATTACCCTCTTCCATGGTCGGCGAGAGGGCGGGCATGAGAATTTCGATCGGCATGTCCTTGCCCTCTCGTTAAAGTACGATATCGGTCCAGAGCTCGGACGGATCCGGCTCCGCGTCGTTCTGGGCAAATTCTGCAGCGTCGGCGACAACGTCGCGGACTTCCTTGTCGATGGCCTTGAGCTCGTCCTCGCTTGCCCATTTCTTGTCGAGCAACCGTGCCTTGACCTGTTCGATCGGGTCACGTTCGGAGCGCATTTTCTGCACTTCTTCCTTGGAGCGGTATTTTGCTGGATCCGACATCGAATGGCCGCGGTAGCGGTAGGTCTGCATTTCGAGAATGAGCGGCCCGTTGCCGGCGCGGCACCATTCGGCGGCGAGGTCGCCGGCGGCCTTGACGGCGCGCACATCCATGCCGTCGACCTGGATGCCTGGAATCTTGAAGGAGGCGCCGCGATGCGAAAAATCCGTCTCGGCCGACGAGCGCGAGACCGAGGTGCCCATGGCGTAGCGGTTGTTCTCGATGATGTAGACCACCGGAAGCTTCCATAGCGAGGCCATATTGAAGCTTTCGTAGACCTGGCCCTGATTCGCGGCGCCATCGCCGAAATAGGTCAGCGTCATATTGTTGTTGCCGCGATAGCGGTTGGCGAAGGCAATGCCGGTGCCGAGCGACACTTGCGCGCCGACGATACCGTGGCCGCCGTAAAAATGCTTCTCCTTGGAGAACATGTGCATGGAGCCGCCCTTGCCTCTCGACAGGCCGCTACGGCGCCCGGTCAGTTCGGCCATGACGCCGCGCGGCGACAACTCCATGGCCAGCATATGGCCATGGTCGCGATAGGCGGTGATCATCTGGTCGCCATCGATCAGCGCCATCTTCATGCCGGTAACGACCGCCTCCTGGCCGATGTAGAGATGGCAGAAACCGCCGATGAAGCCCATGCCGTAAAGCTGGCCGGCCTTTTCCTCGAAGCGGCGGATGAGCAGCATGTGCCGGTAGGCGGCAAGCTCCTGGTCTTTGGTGAATTCAACAGGCTTTGGGGTGGAAAGGCCCATCGTTTTGCCGTCGGATTTGGATTTGGCAGGCGCTTTTCTGGCGGCGGTGGCCATGCATCACTCCCTGTTGGCGTCTCTTGGCGGACAGCGAGGGAGATCAGTTCTCCCACCGATTTGAGGCAGGCTAACATGCAGGGAAGGCTTTCGCCATGCCGAAAACGCATGGCTGTCATGCATCTAAGCGCCTAAAATCATTGCAAATATCGCCGATTAACTGAAATTGCGTTATCTTGCGACCGG
This sequence comes from Mesorhizobium sp. M0778, assembly GCF_040320105.1. Lineage (NCBI taxonomy): Bacteria > Pseudomonadati > Pseudomonadota > Alphaproteobacteria > Hyphomicrobiales > Phyllobacteriaceae > Mesorhizobium > Mesorhizobium sp. M0778. The sequence goes on from NZ_JAMYPA010000006.1 coordinate 50,584, forward strand.
CAGCATGATGGTGATCTCGTCGGCATGGGACAGATTGAGCGCCTTGCGCGCCTGCTCGTCCAGCATGTCCTTCTCGAGCGTGCCCTCATGCATCAGCTGGACGCGGCGCTCCAGGTCGATCCGGCGTGCCTTGACGGCATCAAGCCTGCCCTGCAATTCGACAGTCTCGGCTTCGAGCCGATACTTGGAATAGATGCCGAACTCGCCATGATAGGCATGGAAGCCGAAATAGGTCAGGAACACCACGCAGAGGGAGGGGATGATCAGCCGGCCGGTGTTTCTTTGCTTGTGCTGGCGTGTCCACATGGTCCGAATCCTCTGCGCCGCCTTTGTCGCCCGATTGTGCTTAATGGACGGTTACGGATTGCTGGATTCGGAGCCCTGAAAGCAAAAGGGCGGGAATGTCCCCGCCCTCGCTCGCTCGGATTTTCTGTCGAAAATCAGCTTTTAACGATCGACTTGCCGGCATACCGCGCCTGCTTGCCGAGCTCCTCTTCGATGCGGATGAGCTGGTTGTACTTGGCCATGCGGTCCGAGCGTGACAGCGAGCCAGTCTTGATCTGCCCGCAATTGGTGGCAACGGCGAGGTCGGCGATGGTCGAATCCTCGGTCTCGCCCGAGCGGTGCGACATCACCGCGGTATAGCCGGCCTTGTGCGCGGTCTCGACGGCGTCGAGCGTTTCGGTAAGCGAGCCGATCTGGTTGACCTTGACCAGGATCGAATTGGCGACACCCATGCGGATGCCGTCGCGCAACCGCGCCGTGTTGGTGACGAACAGATCGTCGCCAACCAGCTGCGTTTGCTTGCCGATGAGGTCGGTCAGCATTTTCCAGCCGTCCCAGTCGTCCTCGGCCAGGCCGTCCTCGATGGTGATGATCGGGTAGTCGGCAGCGAGCTTGGCCAGATATTTGGCTTGCGCCTTCGGGTCGCGGGTCTTCTTCTCGCCTTCATAGACGTAGTTGCCGTCCTTGAAGAACTCGGTCGCCGCGCAGTCGAGTCCGAGTGCGACCTCCTCGCCTGGCCTGAAGCCGGCCTTCTCGATCGATTCCATGATGAAGTCGAGCGCGGCCGGCGCGCTTTTCAGGTTGGGGGCAAAGCCGCCCTCGTCGCCGACATTGGTGTTATGGCCGGCATCCTTCAGCCTCTTCCGCAGCGTGTGGAATATCTCCGAGCCCCAGCGCACGCCATCGCGCAGCGTCGGCGCGCCGATCGGCAGAATCATGAATTCCTGGAAATCGATCGGGTTGTCGGCATGCGCACCGCCGTTGATGATGTTCATCATCGGCACCGGCAGCACATGCGCCTTGGTGCCGCCGACATAACGGTAGAGCGGCAGGCCGGCCGCTTCGGCCGCGGCCTTGGCCACAGCCAGCGACACACCGAGAATGGCGTTGGCGCCGAGCCGGCTCTTGTTGGGCGTACCATCGAGCTCGATCATGGTTTGGTCGATGTGGATCTGATTCTCGGCCTCCATGCCGCCGATCGCCTCGAACAGCTCGCCGTTCACTGCCTCAACCGCCCTGAGCACGCCCTTGCCGAGATAGCGGGGGCCGCCGTCGCGCAGTTCGACCGCCTCATGCGCGCCGGTCGATGCGCCGGACGGCACCGCGGCGCGGCCCATTGAGCCGTCTTCGAGCACGACGTCGACCTCGACGGTCGGATTTCCGCGGCTGTCCAGGATTTCACGCCCGACAATGTCGATGATGGCCGTCATTGCGATGTCCCCGATTGATCGATTGAAGCGTCGCGCACCTCTTAGCCAAAGCGCTGCAAAACGCAATCGGGGCACTTGCAAATATTGCCCGTGCGCCCATTGCCGCTCTTGGGATTCACGAAGCACAAAGCGCTGTCATCATTTGTCATGCGCGGCATGCCGGTTTCTGGTTTATGGCTGTTGTCGCGCGGGGCGAAACAGGAGGAGTTTCGCCATGTCCCAGTTGAGCGGTATTGTGAGTTTCTTCCTGATTGCGGCTGCGTTCCTGACGTCGTGCGACAATCAGCAACCCCCGCAGGGATCGTCGCCTTTGCCGGCCCTGCAAATTGCGCAGTAGCATCCCGCCACATCGAAAGGCCCCCGATTTCCCGGGGGCCTTTTTGATTCCAGGAGACTTAGTCAGTGCCAGTAAGGCTCGACCTTGTAGTAGTTGTATGAGGCGTCACGTGCAGCCTCGCCGTCGGCGCCGGTCAGCTCGTTGATCGAGTAGGAAGGAGCGGCCATCAGCTGGTCTTTGGTGAACGGCACGACATAGCCACCCCTGTTCTCATCATAATCAAGGCTCGCCCACGGAATGGCGTGGTATTTCTCGCCAATGCCGAGAAATCCGCCAAAACCGATCACGGCGAACATGATTCCGTTCGACAATTTGTCGAGCATGACGTCCTCGATGTCGCCGATATGAGTGCCTTCCGTGTTGTAGACCGATGTGCCGATAACCCGCGAAGCGGCAATGGCTTCGGTGTGTCCCGTCTGGGTCGTCATGGTGTGCTCCTCGTCGTCGTTGACATTAGATTTTGACAATGAGGGCCGCGGGCTAAGGTTCCAGACAGGTTCGAAATTCTTCAAAGTTTTCTTGGCGACGCTGCTGTGGCGCAACTGCTGGTTCAACCCACGCTCTTGGCGATGCGATCGAACGCCATCAGCCGTTCAAGCAATGCGGGAAGATCCTTTAGCGGCACCATGTTGGGGCCGTCGGAAGGCGCGTTGTCGGGGTCCTGGTGCGTCTCGATGAAGACGCCGGCGACGCCAACCGCGACAGCCGCGCGCGCCAGCGTCTCGACAAAGCGCCGGTCGCCCCCAGACGAACCGCCCTGCCCGCCCGGCTGCTGCACCGAATGAGTGGCATCGAAAATGACCGGCGCGCCGATCTCGGCCATGATCGGCAGCGCCCTCATGTCGGACACCAAGGTGTTGTAACCAAAGGATGCGCCGCGCTCGGTCACCAAGACATTGGCGTTGCCGGAGCCGGTGATCTTGGCGACGACGTTCTTCATGTCCCATGGCGCGAGGAATTGGCCCTTCTTTACATTGACCACCTTGCCGGTTCTTGCCGCAGCAATCAGCAAATCGGTCTGCCGGCTGAGGAAGGCAGGAATCTGCAGAATGTCGACATGCGGCGCGACGATCGCGCATTGTTCCTCAGTGTGGACGTCGGTCAGGATCGGCAGCGAAAAATTCTTGCGCAAATCGTCGAAGATCGGCATTGCCGCTTCAAGTCCCGCACCGCGCGTGCCGCCAAGCGAGGTGCGATTGGCCTTGTCGTAGCTGGTCTTGTAGACGAGCCCGATGCCGAGCCGTTCGGTCAATTCCTTCAGCGCACCGGCCATGTCGAAAGCGTGCTGCCGCGATTCCAGCTGGCATGGACCGGCGATCAGCGATAGGGGCGCGCTGTTGCCGAAAATGACCTTTCCGATCGCAACGGAAGAATTTGGCATCAGAGGATTGAGCTTGTTCATGCGATCTCCCGGAAAATGAAGGCCGCGCCCTGCCCTGGCGCCGGCGACACGATGATATCACCGCCGCGTATGTCGTGTTCGACGGAATTGGCTGCAAGCAGCTTTGCGACGGTGTCGCAGTGCCTAATCGAAAAGACGATCCCAGCAAAGCGGAGTTCAGACGGCGCCCCGGCGGGAATGCCGAAGCGTGCCGCAAAGGCTGCAGGATCCAGAACGGTCACAGCGGCATTCGGCAGCTTATAGACAGTGCCGCTCTGCGCCTCCATCCCGGCTGCGATCGAAATCACATGGCCTTGTTCGGAAGGTTCGCGGCTGACTGCCACGACTTCGACAATGCCGGTTGCGCCATTAGCGTGGGCCTGCAAAGCGGTGCGGTCGACCTTCGGCGCATTGATCCGTTCGCAGGCGAAGAGAAAAGCGTCCGTTGCCTTGCCTAGAGCCGCGAAGGCAAGCTTGAATGATGCGGTGTCGCTCTTTCCTGTCGCATCAGCGAAGGCGCGCGAAAAGCTGAGCATGTCTCCCGCCGACAGTCCGGCTTCGATGAAGCGCGCGTGGTCCGCGGCGGCGCTTTCGGTGCCCAGCACCACGGCAGAAAATCCTTCATCACCGTTTCTTTCGCGGTAGGTGTGATCCCGCGCGACAAAGACATTGCGGTTCGCGATCGCCGTTGCCACGGCCTGTCGGTCGGCGACCGCGAGCGGCTCGAGATAGGTACCGTCGGTGAGGAAGACACAACAGTTTTCCGTTCCGAAGGGATGGATACCCGTCGGCGCAACGGTAAAGCCGAGCAAGGTCAAGCGCGCCCGCGCAACATCGAGGCTCGCGGTCGGCAACACCAGGTGATCGAGCGGATGAGGGCTTACGGGGGTGTTCTCGGTCATGTCCCGCGCGGTGTGCCTCATTCCTGAAAATGGTTCAAGGGCTTAGCCGGCACCTCGGCGGCGATCGCAGTGCCCGGCCGCGAGGAGCCGACTTGCCGCCGTCAAAAATCATCCTAGCTCATTGCCAGGGGAAGAGACCTTTTCATTGCCCTGGCCGTTATTGCGATAGCAGTTATCGCCGTGCTGATCTGGAACGCGCCAAAGCGGCCGGGCGTCGATCCGACCGAGACCTCCGCGGCTCAGACGGAATGAATCGGGCTGCGGCGCGGCCCCGCTCCGCGACGTGAAATCTGCCTTAGGGCGGTCAACTTGCCACTATATCGGCCGAATAACGCAATTCGCGCAGCGGTTTTACCCGGCTGGTGGTCTCTGCATAGAGCGGATGCGCCTTGTAGGCGGCGAGCGCTGCCTCGTCTTCGAACTCGGCGTAGACGACCACATCGATTTCATCCGAGAGCGGGTCGACCTTGGTGTTGAGCGTCACCTCGAAACGGCGCGAGTGGGGTATCTTGCCGAGCGCCAGCAGACCCGTACGCACTGCCTCGACGTCCACTTTACGACGCGCGCTGAAGAAAACGATATGCCGGATCAACCCAGCCTCCTCGACCGTTGGACCGGCGTTCTTTTGTGTCAGCGGGAGCGTGCCGTCAATCGGCAGGATGTCGCGTCGGCGAACCGTGGCGAAGAAGAGAAACTACACCATACTGGTTACATAGTGCACGACGCGGGTCACCTCCCTGATGGTCCTGTCGAGGTAGCGGCCTTGGTTGTAAATGCCGTCCCAGATCAGGAAGAAGGTGACGGTCGTGATGATGATGACATAACGCATGGCTAAAACTAGCGCATATGGGTGGTTGCAACCATAGTGATTCCGGCCCTGCTGGGACCCTCCCCGAATTTTAACGGTCTTTGGCCTGTCTGCTGCGATGCTTGCTGGCCAAACTGGCGCTACCGCTGCAGGCGGCTTGGAAAGATAACCCCGCTCGGCTTCGACGACCGCTTCAGGAATCATACCATGCGAAAACGGACGATCTCCCTCATTGCAGTTCTTGTCGCTGCAGGCGGCATCTGGCTCAACAACACTTCGCTGCTGTCGAGCCGGCCGGCCGTCACCCCTTCGGTGCTTGCCCATCGCGGCCTGGCTCAGGATTTCGACCGTACGAACCTCGGATCGGAAACATGCACGGCCGATCGCATGCTGACGCCGCGCCATTCCTTCCTCGAAAACACGATACCCTCGATGGAAGCCGCCTTCGCGCTCGGTGCGGACGCGCTCGAACTCGATGTCCATCCCACTACGGACGGCAAGTTCGCCGTCTTCCACGATTGGACGCTGGATTGTCGCACCAACGGCAAGGGAGAAACGCGCCGCCATGCGATGTCCGAATTGAAGACGCTCGATATCGGTTATGGCTACACTGCCGATGGCGGCAAGACCTTTCCGTTTCGCGGCAAGGGTGTCGGCATCATGCCGTCGCTGGATGAAGTCTTGCAGCGCTTCCCGAACCGGCGTTTCAATATCAACATCAAAAGCAACGATCCCAAGGAAGGCGAGATGCTGGCCGCCTGGCTCGCCATATTGACGCCGGCCGAGCGCGCCAATCTGACGGTCTATGGCGGCGACAGGCCTATAGAAGCAGTGAAGGCAGCGTTGCCGGACATGCATACGCTGAGCCGCGCATCCCTGACGCGCTGCATTCTTCGCTATGCTGCGCTCGGCTGGAGTGGCTACGTTCCGGATGCCTGCCGCCAGGGCACCTTGCTCATCCCCGTCAATGTCGCAAAGTGGATGTGGGGCTGGCCCGCCCGTTTTCTCGACCGTATGGACAGCGTCGGCAGCCGCGTCTACCTGCTCGGTCCCTATTCCGGCGGCGGCTTTTCACAAGGCCTCGACGACCCCGCCTCGATCGACCAACTGCCGGACGATTATTCCGGTGGGATTTCGACGGATGCGCTGGATCTGGTCATGCCTGCCGTCAAGCGGCGTTTCGCACCACCTGCCTGAAGAGGCTGCCTGCCTCAAACGGATCGGCCGTATCGGGACAGTATCTTAACGCTGAGACAGTTTCGAGCCGACGCTCAAATCCTCGCCTCAAAGAGTGATGCGGTACTTGGAAAACCCCGCTTCGCCCTCGCCCGCCGGCTCGATCTTCAGCGACTTCACTTGCGCAATAAACTCTCTCGCCTTGGCGCCGGTCTGGAACACGACGCTGGTTTCCGGCAGCGGCACAAACGACCAGTTGGCATCCGCCGACGGGTTGATGGTGCCTTTGCTGACGATATAGCGCACGATCACGTCGCGGTTGGTGTCGGGCGCTTCGTAGATGATCTTCGAGGCATTGATCTCCGGGAAATTGCCGCCGCCGCCGGCCCGGTAGTTGTTGGTTGCGACGACGAATTTCCGCATGGGATCAATTGGTTTGCCGTCGAACATCAAGTCAATGATGCGGTTCGAGCCGGCGTTCACCAGCCCGCCCTTCGAATCATATTTCGGTGGCTGCGACAGGTCGATCCGGTAGGTGACGCCGTCGATCACGTCGAAATTATAAGACGGGAAGTCGGTGTTGATGAGCGCCTGGTCAGCTTTGCCCGGCTCGATCCGGTTGAAGATGCCGGCCGACATTTCCAGCCATTCCTTCACCTCTGCCCCCGTGATTTCGACGGCGCGCACCGTGTTTGGATAGAGATAGAGGTCGGCGACGTTCTTTATGGCGATATCGCCTACCGGCACGTCGGTGTAATAGTCGGCGCCGTTGCGCCCGCCCGCCTTGAACGGTGCCGCCGCCGACAGCAGCGGCATATCCTTCCATTCGGTGTTCTTCAGGATGTCCTTCAAGTACCAGGTCTGCGCCTGGCTCACGATCTGCACCGATGGATCGTCGGCGACCAGCGCAAAATAGGAATAAAGCGGCGCCGAGGTTTTGCCGACCGGCCGACGCACATAGGCAAGCGTCGCCTCGTGGTCCTGTTTGAGCGCGTCGACGATGCGCTGGTCGTCAGCGACGGTCGGCTTGTTCGTCTTGTCGGCCCGCTCAAAGATAGGCCTGGCCTCAGAGGTCGCCGAGACGATTTTCCATGTCGATCCGTCGCGCTCCAGCAACAGATCGATCAGCCCCATATGCGAGCCCCAGAAGCCGGCCATGACGGCGGGCTTGCCTTGCAACGTGCCTTTCGCCGTATCGACGGCCTCCAGCGACTGAAAGTCCTTCTTACCAGGGAAGACCAGATGCTGGTGGCCCGTGAACACCGCATCGATACCTTCGACGCCGGCAACGAAGAAGGAGGCATTCTCCATCATGTCGCCTTGCTTCACGTCGATGCCAGAATGGGAGAGCGCAATGATGATGTCGGCGCCTTCTTCCTTCATCTGCGGCACCCACGCCTTGGCCGCCTCGACGATGTCGCGCGTCTTGACGCTGCCCTCGAGATTTTTCAGATCCCAGACCATGATCTGCGGCGGCACGAAGCCGATGATGCCGATCCTGATCGGCTGCTCGGCGCCCGACCCGTCTTTGATCTTCCTGTCGAGGATGACGTAAGGTTTGAGATAAAGCTTGTCTTCGCGCGGGTTCGCGGCAAGCTCCGTGCCGCGGATCAAATTCGCGCAGACGAACGGGAAATTGGCTCCGGCCAGCACCTTGTCCATGAACGACAGGCCGTAATTGAATTCGTGATTGCCGAGCGTCGAGCATTCGTAGCCGAGCAGGTTCATGCCCTTCATGACCGGATGCAGATCGCCGTCCTTCATGCCCCTCTCGTAGGCGAAGTAGTCGCCCATCGGGTTGCCTTGCAGAATGTCGCCATTATCGATCAGCATCGCGTTGGTTGCTTCCTTGCGCACGGCTTCAATCAATGATGCCGTTCGCGACAGCCCCATCGTGTCGTTAGGTTTGTCGGCGTAGTAATCGTAAGGAAGCACGTTCACGTGGATGTCGGTCGTCTCCATAATCCTCAGATGCGCCTGATTGGCTTGAGCCCGGGCGGAGAACGGGTGCAGCATGATCAGCGCTCCGCCGGTGGCGACGCCGGCGAGGAAATCGCGGCGTGAGACGAGGTGGCGCAATTGGGACATTCGTTTCTCTTTCTTCCACGACGTGACAAGTCCTGCCCGAAGCAAAGCTTCGCGCCGAAATCCAGCCGAGTCCAGAAGTCGATTCCATCAAGAGGAGGTGACGCGCTGATGAACGTCCGGCAGCGAACAATCAGCCCTTGTCGTCGTCGCCCTGGGTGATCAGCCGAGCGCTGCGCTGACCGGTGAAGTAGATCCATAGCCAGCTCAGGGAAACCGCAAGCCGGTTACGGAAGCCGATCAGGAAGTAGATATGCGCCAAGCCCCACAGCCACCAGGCAAGCCGGCCGGTGAGCTTGATCCAGCCGAAATCGATGGCCGCGGCGCGCTTGCCGATCGTCGCCAAATCGCCGTCATGCCTGTAGCGGAACGGACGTACCGTTGTTTCGCCGGCGAGCCTGGCCTTGATCGTCGCGGCGACGTGCCGTCCCTGCTGCTTGGCGGCGGGCGCGACGCCCGGCACCAGCCGGCCATCCGGCCGCAGGACGTGTGCTGCGTCACCGATGACGAAAATCTCCGGGTTTCCCGGCACAGTGAGGTCGGGCTCGACAAGCACCCTGCCCGCGCGGTCCGCTGCCGTGCCGAGCCATTCGGCGGCCGGCGAAGCGGCGACGCCCGCCGCCCAAAGAATTGTCCTGGCCGGCAAATGCCTGTCGCCGAAGACGACACCCTCAGCATCGCAGCGTGTAACCGCCCGGCCGAGTTCGACGGTCACGCCGAGTCGTTCGAGCGCCTTCATTGCATAAACGGAGAGCTCCGGCGCGAAATTGGCAAGAACGCGGTCGCCGGCCTCAATCAGCACCACACGCGTCTCGCGCGTGTCGATGTTGCGGAACTCGCCGCGCAGCGTGTCATGCGCCAGTTCGGCAATCGTGCCGGCCAATTCCACGCCGGTCGGCCCGCCGCCGACGATCGCCAGCGTCAGCAGTGCCTGGCGCTTGGCGGGATCGGTTTCCCGCTCGGCCTGCTCGAAAGCCAAAAGAATACGCCGTCGGATGGTGGTGGCGTCCTCCAGCGTCTTCAGGCCCGGCGCGAACGGCTCCCATTCGTCATGGCCGAAATAGGCGTGCCGCGCACCGGTGGCCAACAGCAACGTGTCGTAGGCGACCGCTCCGCCATCCTGCAGCAGCACGCGCTTGCCGGTGCGGTCGATGCCAGTCACGGTCGCAAGCAGCGTCGTCACGTCCTTGCGTTTGCGCAGGAGATGGCGGATCGGCCAGGCGACTTCGGAGGTTGCCAGCGCCGTCGTCGCCACTTGGTAGAGTAGCGGCTGAAAGAGGTGATGATTGCGCCTATCGATCATGGTGATGCGCACCGGCGCGCCAGTAAGTGCGCGGGTGAATTCGAGGCCGCCGAATCCGGCGCCTACGACGACGACGTGATGGTTGGCTGTGTTCATCTCACTCATCCCTCTCGCCAAGGCTGATGTAAGTATCCTTGTGCAGTGCAGCAATGCCTGCGCTGCACCTGCCTGGGACTCGTCGCCTGATGTCGTGAATACGCATGCTGCAGACTCATTCCCGGATATAGCCTACGTCCCAGATATGGCTTGGTCGGAACAGTATATTGCAGGTGAATCATGGCTAAGGATGAAGATGAAGGCTCGGGGCAGTACGCCTCGCCGCCTTGTTTTATGCACGAGCTCGATCCGGAGTTCCAAGCGCCGCTGTCCGAATGGACCGATGTCAGGCGCTGGCGCAAGGCCGAGCGCGAGCGGTTGATCGCATCCCGCCTTGCCGTTTCCGCCGACATGCGCACAGCCATGTCGCAGCGCATTGCCGATGGTCTCGATGCGGTGATCGGCGACATCGCCGGGCGCATGGTCAGCCTCTACTGGCCGTTTCGCGGCGAGCCGGACCTGCGCTCGTGGATGGAAACCGTTAACGCGCGGGGTGGCCGCACGGCGCTGCCCGTTGTTGTGGAGAAAGACCGGCCGCTGGTCTTTCGCGCCTATACCCACGGAGACCGGCTGGAGAAGGGCGTCTGGAATATCCCGATACCTGCCGAGGGTGATCCGGTGCTGCCCGACATCGTCATTTCGCCGATCGTCGGCATCGATCCCGGACAGTTTCGCCTGGGCTATGGCGGCGGCTTCTTCGATCGCACGCTTGCCGCGATGCCGTTCAAGCCGCTGGTCATCGGCGTCGGCTACGAGTTGCAGCGCATCGTGACCATCTACCCGCAGCCGCACGATATTCCGATGGACCGTGTGGTGACCGAGTCATTCAACGTTTAGGCGAGTTTGGGGCCTAGGCGAGTTCGGGGCCTAGGCTAGCTCAGGCTTCATTCCAACGGCCGTGCGATCGACGATTTCGCGCAAGGCAAAGGACGAATTGATCTTCGTCACATGCGGCATTGCCGAAAGCCACTCCTTGTGGATGCGTTCGTAGTCGACGAGATCCTTCGCCGCGATGCGCAAGATGTAATCATACTCGCCCGACATCAGATGGCAGGACAGGACGTTCGGGCAGCGCTTTATCGCCGCTTCGAAATCCGACAACGTTTTCTCGAACTGCCCGGACAGCGATATATGCACGATCGCCGTCATCTGGTGCCCAAGTGCGGCGTTGGACAGCCGGGCGTGATAGCCGCGGATGGTTCCGGATTTCTCCAGATTGTCCAGCCGCCGCGAACAGGCCGACTGCGACAGGCCGACCTTTTCGGCGAGCGCTGCATTGGGTATCCGCCCATCCTTCTGCAATGTCTCGAGAATGGCGATATCAATCCTGTCGAGCGGCATTTTTGCGGGTTCCTGCGATAATTCTACTGTTTCGCGCAACGATTATCGAACAGTAGTCTCTTCGGCAAGCGCATTCGCAAACACTTCCCGAACGATTCGTGGTTCACTATCTCTAGACAGGGAACAGGCCCTAAAAGGGCCGGATCAGGAGAAAAAAGATGCGCGTCGGTTGCCCCCGGGAAATCAAGAACCATGAATACCGCGTCGGCCTGACACCGGGCTCGGTCCGCGAATATGTCGCGCATGGCCATGAAGTGCTGATCGAGACCGGCGCCGGCGCCGGCATCGGAGCCGACGACAACGCGTACCGCGCCGCCGGCGCCACGATCGCCAAGACGGCGGCCGACGTGTTTGCCAAGTCGGACATGATCGTGAAGGTCAAGGAGCCGCAGCCCAACGAATGGGTTCAGCTCCGCGACGGCCAGATCCTCTACACCTATCTGCATCTCGCCCCGGATCCGGAGCAGACCAAGGGCCTGCTGGCCTCCGGCGTCACCGCAATAGCTTACGAGACCGTCACCGACGAGCGCGGCGGCCTGCCGCTCTTGGCACCGATGTCGGAAGTTGCCGGCCGCCTGTCGATCCAGGCGGGGGCCACGGCGCTGCAAAAGGCCAATGGCGGCCGCGGTGTGCTGCTTGGCGGCGTGCCCGGCGTGCTGCCCGGCAAGGTCACTGTGCTCGGTGGCGGCGTCGTCGGCCTGCATGCTGCACGGATGGCTGCCGGGCTTGGCGCCGACGTCACCATCATCGACCGCTCGATCCCGCGCCTGCGTCAGCTCGACGATATCTTTGGAGGCCGCGTCCACACCCGCTACTCGACCGTCGAGGCGCTGGAGGAAGAATGTTTTTCGGCTGACATCGTCGTCGGCGCCGTGCTGATCCCGGGGGCAGCCGCGCCCAAGCTGGTGACGCGCGAAATGCTCTCGGGCATGAAGAAAGGCGCCGTGCTGGTCGACGTCGCCATCGACCAGGGCGGCTGCTTCGAGACCTCGCACGCCACCACCCATGCCGAGCCGACCTATGAGGTCGACGGCGTCATCCACTATTGCGTCGCCAACATGCCGGGTGCGGTGCCGGTCACATCGGCCCACGCGCTCAACAATGCGACGCTGCACTATGGCCTGCAACTCGCCGACAAGGGCCTCAAGGCGCTGGTAGACGACCACCATCTGCGCAACGGGCTGAACGTCCACAAGGGCAAGATCACGAATCGCGCAGTGGCCGAAGCACTCGGTTACGAGCTGGTCGAATCAAAGGCCGTTCTCGCGGCCTGATTTCCAACCGTTTTTTCCGGATGAGTCGCCGATGCCGTCGGCGGCTTGCTTGTTCACAGGCAATTTTCACGGTCTACAGCGGATTTTTCCCGCATCTGGTGCCCGTTTGATGCAATGTGCTCTTTCTGTGGCTTTTTTGTTACAGCCGCCCTAATGACCCGATGCTAAGAAGATGCTGGGTTTATTAGGGGTAGGGCAAATGATCAGCAGAAAATCCGCTAAATCTCTTCTTCTTGGCGCAGTTTCCATTCTGGCGCTTGGGTCGGTTGCTCACGCCGCCGACGTGGTCGAACCGGTGGTTGAGACGGCGGGTTTTAACTGGAGTGGACTCTACGTCGGCTTTGGCGTTGGCGCCGGGGCGAACGTCCACGAGTTGAGCAGCGATTTCATTCCTGGGGTGTCGTTCAACGGCATTGGTGGCGAAGGCGTGTACGGTGAACTCACCGTTGGGTACGACTATATGGTGGCGCCGCGCTTCCTGATCGGAGGACTTCTAGACGCTCATGCCGGCAACATCGAAACCTCGCTCGACGTTGCTGGATTCGATGCGTCGGTCAAAGAAACCTATGGTTTCGACGCTGGCTTGCGGGCAGGCTACCTCTTCACGCCAAACACTTTGGGTTACGTGCTTGGTGGCTATTCCTGGCAGAAATACAAATTCGACACGAACGCAGGCTTTGATTTCGACTGGGACCAGAACGGCTATTTCGTCGGAGCCGGCGTTGAGACGGCCATTAACAGCAACTGGACCATCAAAACCGAATATCGTTATACCCAATTCAGCACCAACGATGATCTCCTCTCCGAGTTCGGCGCACCAGATGGCGCACTCAACCTCGACACATCGCGGCATACGTTCCAGGTTGCCGCCAACTATCGCTTTGGCGCCCAGAATGGCGGCGTTGCGTCTTTTGAAGCGCCTGCCTACAACTGGACCGGCTTCTATATCGGTGGTGCGGGCGGCGCGGGTGCGTCGGTGCATCAGATCAATGTGCCGCCGCTTGGCGACCTGGAATTCAACGGTATCGGCGGCGAAGGCGTATTTGGCGAATTGAACGCGGGCTACGACCATGATTTCGGCAGCTGGGTTGTGGGAGTCATGGTGGATGCTCGCTACTCCGGCATGACTACGGAGCTGGAAGTGCCCGGCGGATCCATCAATCTGGACACAGACTATGGCTTCGATGTGCTGGGCCGGGTCGGTTTGAAAGTCAACGAATCGACCCTCGCCTATGTGCTTGGCGGCTACAGCTGGCAGCATTTCGATCTGAACGCATCTTCACCCATCGGCGACATCATCGATTGGGGCTCTAGCGGCTTCTCGGTCGGTGGTGGTTTGGAAGCGGCCGTGACCAACAACGTAACTGTCGGTCTCGAATATCGCTATTCGCAGTTTGCCGAGAAGGATATTCTGGAGGAGTTTGGAGGGCCGGGCGATGTCCTCACCACCACTCCTTCTTTCCATACCGTCCGCATCGGTGCGAAGTATAAATTCAACTAAGGCCCTCCAGGCAAATCGTTCGAGCCCGCCGGTTAATCCCGGCGGGTTTTTTCTTTGCGGACGATGCAGGCACAAAAAAGCGGAGCCAAAGCCCCGCTTCCTCGGTTGTCGAGAATTCCCGCCGGTTCATCCGCGGTCGGCAAATCGATCGACAGTCGCTTTCTGCGGGAGTACGACAGCCTCAAGCCGGTTCAGCCGATCCGATTACACGCGGTCGATCCGACACTGATAGCAATTGTTGCGTGCAGAGCGGATGTGGACGTAAGCAATGTCGTCGCGCTCGAACAACGTCTCCGCCCGTGCCGCGATGGCATCGGTCGGAATGACGCCGCCGCTGCCATAGACGATGCGGTCGTCCTTGCCGTAGCCGCGCACGATGTAATCGCTGCTTTCGAGTATATCGGGAAGCGTTTCCCCCTCGGCGGCGCGTTCGCATTCTTCCGCATGCAGAAAGATCGGCCCGGTTTCGGCATAAGGCTGCAGCTCAGGAAAAGGCCGATAGGCCAGAACAAGATAGGCTTCTCCCACAGCAACATTCTTCAGGCAGTGGCGGCAAGGCACGTCGTCGCCGTCCGAAATCTGCCGCTCTGGCTTCAGGTCATAAGCATCAGGTCCGCCGCGCTGAAGCGCGCGAACCGCATCGGTTGGCAAGGCTTTGAATTTTAGCGTCATGGCTAAATCTCCGGTGTCGTTGACCGGAAATTATGCTCGCAAGACAGAGCTTCCCACCCGATTCCTGCCAAATGAATCAGTCCATCAACGCGTCGAGACCACGCACCAGGCCTTTGATCTGCTGTACCCGCCTGATGGCGAGCAGCGTGCCCGCCACGTAAGGCGCCGCGGACGAGCCGGCATCGTGGCGGATGGTCAGCCGCTCGTCTGGCAGGCCGAACAACGCCTCGCAGGACAGGATGTAGGACGGCAGGCGAAGCGCGTGCACTTGCACCCCCTCGCCCGCGCCGACCGCAGCACCGCGTGTAGCCGGCACGCCGGAGACCTCGGAGACCGGCTTTGCCGTCGAAGCCTTGCGGATGTCGGCCAGCGCTTCAGCAAGTTCCCGCGCGGTACCGGAGGGCGCGTCGGGCTTCTTTGCACTGGCATAATCGATGACCTCGACATCCGGCACGTATTTTGCCGCCATAAGTGCAAACCGCTTCATCAGCGTAGCGGTGATGGAAAAGTTGCCGGCGGCAACGACGCCGACGCCGTGGGCGCGCGCCGCGGCGTCGATGTCGGCATAGTCGGCAGCACCCAGTCCCGATGTGCCGATCACAGCGTGCCGTCCCTTGTCGATGGCGAGCAGCACATGGTCTTTCACGACATGTGGCTTGGTGAAGTCGACCAGTACGTCCGACGGCGCCTCCAGCGCCTCGGCCAGCGAGGCCGAAACGGAGATACCATTAGCCGGCATGCCAACCAGCAGGCCGGAATCCTGCCCCGCGCCGCTACGTGACACAGCCCCGGCCAGCGCCATGTCACCTTGCGCCCCGATCGCCGGAACCAGCGCCTTGCCGACCCAACCGGTCGCGCCGGCCATTACCACGCGAATTGCCATCGTGCGATCCTCCATCACCATCGGTTTTTAGACGACAGCGATATGGAAAGAGCCCGGCTCATTCAAGTCGGGCTCGCCTTTGAATATTGATCCAGACCCTGAACGGCTAGATCATTTTAACGGATGAAGTCGTCGAAGCGGCACAGCGTCACCCGGCGATTTCGCCAGTTCTCATTCTGCGTCTGCACGAGCAGGAACTCCTCGCCGTAGCCGACGGTTTCGAGCGCATAGCCCGGCACACCGAATTCACGCAGCAAGGTGCGCTTCAGCGAGGCGGCACGTTGTTCGGACAAAATCTGATTCGACTGGAAGGAGCCCACAGCATCGGTATGGCCTTCGATCAGCACGCGGGCACCCGGATCGCGCCGCAGAATGCGCTGAAGTGCATCGGCGATGTTTTCGATCTTGGCGTATTGCGCGGCCGAAGGCGTGGTCGCCTGGGCAACGGCAAGGGTCGGCATGGCGAGTGCCGCAACCAACACGGCGGCAAATGTGCGTCGGGTCAGCATGTCTTTTCTCCTTCGGCCCTCGGCCGCATTGTGATGCCGACAAGATGGCAAAGACTAGCTGAAGCTTGGATGAACGAGCCTGAAAATCAGGGCCGCATGACGCTGGCCGCGCGCTCGGCAAAAGGCATCGGATGTACGACCTCCTTTTTTTGCGCCACCGGCGTGAAGCCGAGTTTTTGATAAAGCGGCAAGGCTGCTGGGTGATCAAGGGTGCAGGTCTGCACCGTCACCCGCTTGGGTCCGTGCGCCCAGGCTGCGGCGATTGCCGCACCGAGGAACCAGCGGCCAATGCCTTGCCCGGTCGCGTGCTCCATCATGCCGAAATAAGCGAGTTCCACTTCCTCCGGCAGATGCGGCTTGAGGTCGAAGAAGCCGGCCGGCGCGCCGTCGAGATAAAGCACCCTGATGTCGCGGTCCTCGCGATGGATGCCCGCCGCAAGCTCCTCGTCATTCAGTCTCAGCACGTTGACCCAGTGCCATTTGCGGCCGACCCGATCCATCAAATAGCGGTAGAAATGCAGCGGAATGTCTTTGGTCTTGAGCAGCGCGATCTGGCGGTTGTACGGCAGCGGCGGCGAATAGGCAGGCGGCACATGCATTTCGAGAAATGTCACGGTGACGTCGATGTCTTCCAGCGCTCCGTTTTTCATCACCGTCGGTCCTTGCCCGTCACGACGGGCGTGTCGGAAAGCCCACCCCATTCCGTCCATGACCCGTCGTAAAGCCTGTTTTCGGCATGGCCAAGCGTCTCCAGGGCCAGCGTGATGGCTGCCGCGGTGACCCCCGAACCGCAGGAGGTGACGACCGGCTTCGACAGATCGATGCCGGCCTCCTCGATCACTTTGCGCAGCCTGTCCTTGGGCAGCAATTCGCCGTTTTCCGAAAGCGCCGAAAACGGCACGTTGTGCGCGCCCGGCATGTGGCCGGAGCGGATGCCGGGGCGCGGCTCCGGCTCGGTGCCGGCAAAACGGCCAGGCGAGCGTGCGTCGGCGATCTGGCTCTCCCCCGTCTCGACGATCCGGCGCATGTCGGCAAGGCTGGCGACGCGGGCGGCATCGAAGTTGGCATAAAACACGCAAGGCGCGATCTTCGTCGGCTCCGCCGTCACCGGCCGTCCGGCGGCTTTCCAACGATCGAAACCGCCGTCGAGTATATAGACCTGGAACACGCCCATAACGCGAAACAACCACCAGGCGCGCGGTGCAGAAAAGAACCCTGGCCCGTCATAGACAACAATCGTGTCGTCGGCCGAAATGCCCATCGCGCCGACATATTGGGCAAAATGCTGCGGCGACGGCAGCGTGTGAGGCAGAGCCGCGTCGGGGTCCGAAACCGCATCCTGGTCTAGGAAGCGGGCGCCTGGAATATGCGCTGCGTCATACTCGGCGCGCGCGTCGCGCTTTTGCGCCGGCAGATACCAGGACGCGTCGACGATCGTCAGCCCAGGCTCGCCGAGCCGCTTCTGCAACCAATCGGCATCGATGGTGAAAGGACTGTCGTCGGCCATCTTTTCTCTCCTGTCCCGCCTGTCCCAGTCCTATATCAGGCTGGCGGCATCGGGCCAAAGCGAATGCGGAAGCGCCGGTTCTCGCGGCCCTTCTTCTCGATCTTGCCGATATGGATCTCGCCGATTTCGCCGGTGCTCCTCACATGGGTACCGCCGCAAGGCTGGCTGTCGACCGAAGCATTCTCGCCGATGCAGACCAGCCTGATCTTTCCCGTGCCGGCCGGCGGCCGCACATTCTTGGATTTCACCAGGCTTGGATTGGATGCCAGCTCCTCGTCGGAGATCAGCCGGGTGAAGATCGGGTGGTCGGCCCGCACCAGTTCCATCAGCCTGGCCGTCACGTCTTCCTTGGTGAAGCCGGCATCCGGGATGTCGAAATCGATACGGCTGTCGTCCTCGGAAACCGCGGCACCGGTGATCGGGAACGGACAGACGACGGTAAGCAGATGGCAGGCCGAGTGCATCCGCATCAGCAGCTGCCGCCGCGGCCAGTCGATGGCGAGCCTCATCCGCTCGCCCAACCGTGGAACCGCCTGCTCCGGCGCCGGCACATGGATGATCTCGTCCTTGGTTTCGCCGGTGATCGTAGCGGCAATCGCAATGCCGGTGCCGTCGGTGCGTTCGAGGCTGCCAGTGTCGCCCGGCTGCCCGCCCGATGTGGCGTAAAACACGGTCCGGTCCAGAATGATGCCGCCGCGATCGTTGACTGCGACGACGGTGGCGTCGGCCGTCCCCAGATAGGCGTCGTCACGAAACAGCGCTTCGGTCTTGTGCGCCATCACGCGACCCTTTCGAACGGCACCGAAATCGTGCTCCGTTGCTCCATCCAGCCCGGCACCGGCAGCTTCTTTTCGCGCAGGAATTCAGGATTGAACAGCTTCGACTGATAGCGCGTGCCGTAGTCGCAAAGCATGGTCACGATGGTTTGGCCGGGGCCTAGCTCGCGCGCCAGGCGAATGGCGCCGGCAATGTTGATACCGGTCGAACCGCCAACGCAAAGTCCCTCCTCCTGGATCAGGTCGAATACGATCGGCAGTGCGTCCTCGTCGGGGATCTGGAAGGCAAAATCGGGTGTAAAGCCTTGGAGGTTGGCGGTGATCCGCCCCTGCCCGATGCCTTCGGTGATCGAACTGCCCTCGGATTTCAACTCGCCGCTGGTGTAGAAGGAATAGAGCGCAGCCCCCAGCGGATCGGCCAGTGCGATCTTGACCTGGCTGTTCTTGGCCTTCAGCCCGAAGCCAACGCCTGCCAGCGTGCCGCCGGAACCGACCGCCGACACGAAACCATCCACCTTGCCGCCGGTCTGGTTCCAGATTTCTTCGGCTGTGGTGCGGATATGGCCGTCGCGGTTGGCGACATTGTCGAACTGGTTGGCCCAGATCGCGCCGTTCGGCTCGGTCTTCGCCATTTGCTCGGCCAGCCGGCCCGACAGCTTCACGTAGTTGTTCGGGTTCTTGTAGGGCACGGCTGGCACTTCGATCAGCTCGGCGCCGAGCAGTTTGATCGTATCCTTCTTCTCCTGGCTCTGGGTATCGGGAATGACGATCACCGTGCGGTAGCCGAGCGCCTTGGCAACCAGTGTCAATCCGATGCCGGTATTTCCGGCCGTCCCTTCGACGATGACGCCGCCGGGCCGCAGCAGCCCGCGCTGTTCCGCATCGCGGATTATGAACAGGCCGGCGCGGTCCTTGACCGACTGCCCGGGATTCATGAATTCGGCCTTGCCCAGGATCTCGCAGCCGGTTGCTTCCGAGGCCTTGTTGAGGCGGATCAGGGGCGTGTTGCCGATCACGTCGATCACAGAACGGGGCATGGAGATTCCTTTGTGGGTGCGGCGAAACCCTAGAAACCCGACGCTTCGGTTTCAAGGCAAGAATTTGCCTGGTCCAGTCGCATTTCGCACACTGCAATTGCTGCAGCCAGGAGCGCCCGGCCGGCATTCATTTCAACCATGTACCGAAAAGCACTCTTTTCATTCGATTTCTTCACCGCTAGAGCACAGGCTAAGAAGAGCCGGCGGGGCGCAGCATGACACTCTATCGGGCCAATCCGAAGCATGGCGTCGCCTGGATTACGGGCGGCAGCAGCGGTATCGGCCGTTCGCTGGCCAAGGATCTTGCGGCTCAGGGCTATGTCGTCGCAGTAACTGCGCCCGATGACCATCCGATCGATACGCTCATCGTCGAAACGGCGCAGATGGCGGGCCGTGTCGTAGCCTTTCCCTGCGACGTGACCGACGAAAAACGCATGGCAAAGACGGTTGCAGCGATCGAGAAAGATCTCGGTCCGATCGTGTTGGCAGTGTTCAACGCGGGAAGCTATATCGCAACGCCGGGCGAGGATCTTGTCGCGCGCAATTTCCGTCGGTCTTTCGAAGTCAATTATTTCGGCATCATCAATGGCCTGCTGCCGGTCATCGAACGCATGCGCGTGCGCTCGCGCGGCCATGTCGTGCTGATCGGTTCGGTCACCGCCTATTTCGGCTGGCCCACCACCGCCGCCTATGGCGGCACCAAGGCGGCAGTCAATATCTTGGCCGAGTCGCTGAAATACGATTTCGACAAGATGAACGTCCGCATCCAGGTGATGAATCCAGGCTTTGTCGACACGCGGCTGACCGAGAAGAACTTCCTGCCGATGCCGGGCTTGATGCCGGTCAATCTGGCCTCGCGCCGCATCGCGCGAGGCATCGAATGCGGTGGCTTCGAAGTCACTTTCCCACGCCGCCTGAGCTGGACACTGAAGCTGCTCAGGATACTACCGAGGCCGTTCTGCCGATGGGTGATCAGCACCGTCACCCGCTGGAATGCGCGGCCGTTGAATTTCGACCGCAAGCCACCGGTCGAATAGGATCCGTGATGGGGCGACGGATCATGTTTGCGGTGCTGGGTCTTGTCCTCATCCTTGTCCTGGCCTTGGCGCTTGGTCCACGCGTCCTCGTCGAAACCACAATCCGTTTCGATCCCTCAGTAATCGGCGACGATCCGCAGGCCTATCTGGCGCGCCGGGAGGCGGCCGTGCCCGGCATCCGCGACGGGCTGGACAAGGAAATCATCTGGGCCGACCCGATGGTCCATGCCAAGACGCCATTCGCGATCGTTTACATCCACGGTTTTTCTGCGTCGAAGGGCGAGGTTCGTCCACTGCCCGATGAGGTGGCCGACCAGCTTGACGCCAATCTTTTCTACACGCGCCTGAGGGGACATGGACAGGATGGCGCCGCGATGACGCAAGGCAGCGTCGGTGCCTGGATCAACGACTACGAGGAAGCGCTCGCTATCGGCCGAGCGATCGGCGACAAGGTGATCGTCATAGCCACCTCGACCGGCGGCTCGCTGGCGGCGTGGGCCGCGACGCAGCCAAGCGCATCGAACAGCGTCGCGGCGATCGCATTCATCTCGCCGAATTTCGGCGTCAAGGCTTCCGGCGCCGAATTGCTGACCCTACCGTGGGGCAGACAGATCGTCGAGCTCGTCGCCGGCAAGGAGCGTAGCTTCGTGCCACGCAACGCGCTGCATGAAAGGTTCTGGACCTACCGCTACCCGATCGCCGCGACATTGCCGATGGCGGCGCTGACAGAGCTTGCCTACGGCGCGCCGGTGGAGAAGACGTCCATCCCTGCCCTGTTCATTTTTTCGGATTCGGACAAGGTGGTACGACCAGATCGCACCCGCGAAATCGCGGCTCGCTGGGGCGCCGCACATGAATTGGTGCCGGTCGACGATACCGGCGACCCCGACAACCACGTCATTGCGGGTGACGCGCTGTCGCCATCGACCACGGCTTTCCTGGCGCAGCGGATTGTCGTGTGGGTCGAGGCGGTGGTGAAGTAACCAAAGGCCTCAAAGCAAAAGGGCGACCGGAGCATCACTCCGGGCGCCCTTTTCAATCGTGAGTGACCAAGCCAAGCTTGGCCGACCGCAACACGGTCAGGCTATGCGGCCCGCGCTGCCGGCCGCTTACCGCCGAAGCGGCGCTTGTTGTTGCCCTTGAAGGGCTTGGCGCCTTCCGGCTTGCGCTCGCCCGCAAAGGCTGGCTTGTCGCCGAACCGCTTCTTGCCGAAGCCGTTGTTTGCGCCGCCGGGCCGCCTGCCGTCGCGACGGCCATTGTGGTCGTTGCGATCATTGGCCGGTTCGAAACTACGCTCGTTCTTCTCGGCGGGATTGCGCTGTGGATCGGGGCTGCCGAGATGGTCGGCAACGATCGGCAGCTTGGTGCGGATGATGCGCTCGACCTGGCGCAGCTTGCTGTTTTCGGACGGGTCGCAGAGCGTGATGGCGATGCCGTCCATGCCGTTACGGCCGGTGCGGCCGATGCGGTGGACATAGCTCTCCGCCTCGTCCGGCAGGTCGAAATTCACCACATGGCTTATGCCCGGCACGTCGATGCCGCGCGCCGCAATGTCGGTCGCCACGAGAATGCGCACCGAACCCTCGCGGAAATCGTTGAGTGCCTTCTGGCGAGCGTTCTGCGACTTGTTGCCGTGGATGACGGCGGCCTTGAAGCCGTCACGCTCGAGATCCTTTGTCACCCTGTCGGCGCCATGCTTGGTGCGCGAAAAGATGATGACGGACTTCATCGCCTCGTCGGCAAGCATGTTGGCCAGCACCTGACGCTTCTGCTTGGTGCGGGCAAAGACGACGCCCTGCACGATCTCGGCGGCCGCGGTGCTGTGAGGAGCGACTTCGACGCGAATCGGGTTCTTCAGCAGGCCTTTCGCCAGTTCGGCGATTTCGGCCGGCATGGTTGCCGAGAACAGCACCGTCTGACGGTCCGGCGCCGTCGCCCTGGCGATGCGCTTGACGTCGTTGATGAAGCCCATGTCGAGCATGCGGTCGCCTTCATCCAGCACCAGCCATTTGGTGTCGGCAAGCACGAGGTCGCCTTCACGCACCAGGTCGGTCAGCCGACCTGGCGTTGCGATCAGGATGTCGACGCCGGGCGCAACCTTCTTCACCTGGCTGAAGCGCGAGACGCCGCCAAGCACCAGCGCTGTCGAGACATGCGCGCCCTTGGCAAGCAGCTTGATCATCTCCTCGATCTGCACGGCGAGTTCGCGCGTCGGCGCCAGGATCAGTGCGCGGGCTGTCTTCGGCCGGCGCTTGGTGCCAAGTGCGATGATCTTCGACAGGATCGGCAGCGCGAACGCCGCCGTCTTGCCCGAGCCGGTCTGGGCGATGCCGAAAATGTCGCGGCCTTCGAGCTGCGGCGGGATCGCCTGGGCCTGGATCGGCTTCGGATCGGTAAAGCCGGCGGCATTCGTGGCCTTGAGCAGTGCGCCGGTAATTCCAAGTGCGGCGAAACCGTTCAGTTCCCCAGCGTCCTTACCGGTCAAAGTGTTTTCATTGGTCAAAATATTCTTCTTTCATGCGGCTCCTGGCCGCAAACATCAATGGCGGCAGGGCGCAACCTGCCGTCGAAAATTGTCATGAAACGACAAGGCGGGCGGACGTTATCGTCCGCACGGCAGCGCTGTCGTGCCCGCAGGCATCATGCCACGGGGCTTTTTCGCCACCTTGCCGATATGTCGGGAAGAGGGAAAACAGACGCAACCAGTCTCATTCATCGAGAAGGCCGGATTATCCCGGCCCAAGCGCCTATGCCGCCGCATATGGCCCAGTTCGCATCGAAATGCAAGGGGCCTGATGCTGCAGCGCAGCAAAAGCCATTAGGAAGCGGCGCTTGCGCTCTCTCCCAGGCATGATTACCACAATCAAGCTTTCCGTTTCGGGGACCGGTCATGAAGGACGTGCTGAAGGAACTCGAGCGCCGCCGCGAGGTCGCTCGCATGGGCGGCGGCCAGGCCCGCATCGACGCCCAGCACAAGAAGGGCAAGCTGACCGCCCGCGAACGCATAGACGTCTTTCTCGACGAGGGCTCGTTCGAGGAGTTCGACATGTATGTCGAGCACCGCTCGACCGATTTCGGCATGGAGAAAACCAAGATCGCCGGCGACGGCGTCGTTACCGGCTGGGGCACCGTCAACGGTCGCCCGGTCTATCTTTTCGCCAAGGATTTCACCGTGTTCGGCGGCTCGCTGTCCGAGGCGCATGCCGAAAAGGTGGTCAAGGTGCAGGAGATGGCACTGCGCAACCGCGCGCCGATCATCGGCCTCTACGACGCCGGCGGCGCCCGCATCCAGGAAGGCGTGGCGGCCCTCGGCGGCTATGCCGAGATCTTCCAGCGCAATGTACTGGCCTCCGGCGTCATTCCGCAGATTTCACTGATCATGGGCCCTTGCGCCGGCGGCGACGTCTATTCGCCGGCGATGACCGACTTCATCTTCATGGTCCGCGACACCTCCTATATGTTCGTCACCGGCCCGGATGTGGTGAAGACCGTCACCAATGAGACGGTCACCGCCGAAAGCCTCGGCGGCGCTTCCGTCCACACGACGAAGTCCTCGATCGCCGACGGAGCCTACGACAATGACGTCGAGGCGCTGCTGCAGATGCGCCGGCTGGTCGATCTGCTGCCCGCCTCCAACACGGCGGAAATTCCCGAGATCGAATGCTACCAATCGGTCACCGATCACGATCTGTCGCTCGACCGGCTGATTCCCGACAATGCCAACAAACCTTACGACATCAAAGAGTTGATCCTTAAAGTTTCCGACGAGGGTGACTTCTTCGAGATCCAGCAGAATTTTGCGAAAAACATCGTCACCGGCTTCGGCCGTGTCGAAGGCCGCACAGTCGGCTTCGTGGCCAACCAGCCGATGGTGCTGGCCGGCGTGCTCGATTCGGATGCCAGCCGCAAGGCCGCGCGTTTCGTGCGCTTCTGCGACTGCTTCTCGATCCCGATCGTCACCTTCGTCGACGTGCCGGGCTTCCTGCCCGGCACCGCGCAGGAATATGGCGGGTTGATCAAGCACGGCGCCAAGCTTCTGTTCGCCTATGCCGAAGCGACCGTGCCAAAGATCACCGTCATCACCAGAAAGGCCTATGGCGGCGCCTATGATGTCATGGCGTCAAAACATCTGCGCGGCGATATGAACTATGCCTGGCCAACGGCGCAGATTGCGGTGATGGGCGCCAGGGGCGCGGTCGAGATCATCTATCGCAAGGACATCGGCGACGCGGAGAAAATTGCAGCACACACAAAGGCTTACGAGGATCGCTTTTTATCGCCCTTCGTTGCCGCCGAGCGCGGCTATGTCGACGAGGTGATCATGCCGCATTCGACCCGCCGCCGCATCGCCCGCGCGCTCAGGATGCTGCGCAACAAGGATATGCAAAACCCTTGGAAGAAACACGACAACATCCCGCTGTGAGGGGCTGATGTCGCGCCTGGTCCTCTACATGGGAGCGCGTTTCGGCAGATTTGCCATCCTGCTCTTCGCTCTCCCGCTGTTCTGCCCAATAGTCCTGTGGTTCTGGCTCCTCGATTGGCATCCGCTCGCCGTCATCGCGACTGGTGCTGTTGCAATCCCGGCCGCGATGCTGGCCATCGTTCTGTTGATCGGAACATTGTTCGCCGGTTTTCGACCCAGCAAGGTCAAGGGGATTACTCGGGAATCAGCCCCGAAGCTGTGGGCTGTCTGGGAGAGTATTGCCGGCAAACACCGCGCCAGCCGAACGAGGATCATCCTGAGCGACGATCTCAACGCCAGCGTCGGTGAAGAGCGGCCGTTTCTAGGCTTGCTTGGTCGCAGGCCGATTCTCACCATCGGCCTGCCATTGCTCGCAGCGACCGACCAAAAGGCATTTGCGGCGATCTTGGCTCATGAGGACGCCCATCTGAAAAACAAAGATACAAATGGCGGACTCAACCTGGCCGAACTCGAGAAAAGCTTCGATCTAATCTTCGACTTCGCTCCTCCGGGGAAAACCGTTTCAGGCAGCCTGTTCTACTGGATGCTTGGTCCGCTGTCGCGCACTCTGGAGCGCGAAGAAATACGGTTGTCGCGACGAGCGGAAATTGACGCAGATCGCCATGCAGCGACGTCCGGCGACGCACATGATGCGGCCCGCGCCCTGCTTCTGATCGGTGCCGCCAGTGCGTTCTTCGATGATCAAGTCTATAGCCCGCTCCAGCGTGAACTGCTTGGCGCCATGGCTCCGCCCCGTCCACCACTCGAAAGGGTCCTGGCGGCCGCCGCTCACTTGTCGAGACTTCCCATTCTGCAGGAGTATGCTCAAAAAGCGTGGGACGCGCGAGATAACGAAAGTGCGGACCATCCGCCCTGGTCCGAACGTCTGATTGCTCTTGGATTTAGCTCGGCTCCAGAGATAGAACCAATTCTGGTTTCTGCCTTGTCGAGCCTGCTGAGCGATGCGTTCGTCGCCGAACGCGTCCGCCATTTCGACGGCGAATGGATATCGAACATCGCCGACGACCTCGATCGATAGCTATCCACCTGGAACTACTGCGGCCAATGCCTCAGTCGGTGGCCTATTCCTCTTCCGCAGCACCGAACCCGGCTCCCATCGTCGCGCGGGCAGCGCCCGACCACGGCGTGGCGTGATTGTCGATGCGCATCTGGAAGATAAAATAGGTCGGCGAGCAGAAGCCGATGCCTTTCACCTTGCCGATGCCGGGCGTATCGGGTGGCAGCGACTGGCACATGTAATCCTCGCGGCAGAAATGGTCGGCCGAGCAGGCAGGACGATTGCCGCGATTGACGGCACCGCCCAGGCACTGGTCGAAATTATTGGTCGCTACGCAGGTGTCGAATTTTTTGCCGCCGACCAACCCGCAAATCTCGTTCGGCATCGGTTTGCCCGTCTTGAAGGCGGCAAAGCTGCGATCCCGGTCGTCGCAGCCGCGATAGGCAATCCCCGCCGGCACACCGATCTTCGGCGGCCGGCAGGTGTAGGCGGCGCGCGAAATGCTTGGCGCGAACGCCGCGAACTGGCCGGTGATGGTATAGCGGTCATTGAAAGGCTGTTCCGGGTTGCTGGCGATCGAGCCGGTCAGGCATGGATGGCCGGAAAACATGTTTTCGCTGTCCTTGGGCAGCAGGCATTGCGCCAGCTTGGTGCGCACGCCGGACACGGTCGCCAGCGGCGTGCAGACGGTGCCGCCGCCGCATTGCCAAGTCGCGCCAAAGCGGGCCGCATCCGCCGGCATCAGGCACGGCATCGCCATCTCGGCCGGCGAATAGGCGATCTGTCCAGCATCGCTCCATGTCGCCGGCGGCGCGAAGGACAGCGGGCGGAAGCGGTTCGGTTCCTTGCCGTCGGCAGTCGCGTGCAGCCAGGCGACGCGACGCGGGATGTCGGCGTGGAGATGCGGCGAGATGCCGACCTCGATGCGGTTGAGCGGCGAGGTCGTCTTGTCATCGAGGCCGATGAAATGGAAACCGGCGGTCGAGCCCGCCTGATGGCAGCCTTGGCAGGCGCCGTTGTCCAGCCGCTCGACCAATGCCTCTGGCGTGCGCACCAGCTTCAGCGCAGAGAAATCGAGCCCTTCGAAATCCGCGGGCTGGAACAGCGGCGTGAACGGGTGGTTGGCCTGCCTTGCGCTGCCGAAGGTCGACCACGAAATGACCTTCCTTGCCAAAAACTCATCGGGGATTTGGTAGACGCCGAGATCGACCGCCGCAACATTGGTGCGGACATAGTCGGCAAGTCTTGCTTTCAGCGCGGCGTCTTCGGCAAGACGTGCCATGTCGGGCGTGTTTTCCAGCGGCTTTTCGCTGACAGCCGTTCCGTCGATGCCGAAAATTCGCATGAGATAGGCAGCCTGCCCGCCGAATTCGGTCTCCTGGCCGGAGGGGAAGCGGATCACTTGCGCATTGAGCTCGAGCTGTTTGAAGGTGAGCGCCGCCCTTTCCAGCGGCCCGCCGGTCAGCCAGCCGGCATCGACGCTCTCGTCGAGCTGTGGTGCCCAGCGTCCGGCGACGCCGACACAGCCGCCATCGACATCCGGCGTGGCATTGTAGACGGCACTGAAATTGAACGGCAGGCGCGAGGCCAAAACCTTGCCGTTCTTCTTGAAGCTGTAGGCGAGGCGATAGATAAAGCGCACTTCGCCGCAACTCCCGTCGCCTTTCAGCGCGGCGAAGTCGCGCCGGTCGAGCCGGTTGACCACGCCGACGAGGCGGAACCGCGCTGCGTCGGTCCTCAGCCAGCGTATGTCCATGACACGGCCAACATTGCCGTCGGTCACCTCGTACAGCGGCCGGCCGCCGGCCTTCATCTCGGTCCGCAATGCTGCGACGTCGCTTGCAATCGTTTCGACGATCGCGTGGTAAGCCGGCGCCTTGTCATAAAGCGTCTTCAAATCGCCCTTGCCGTCGACGCCGAAAATGCCGGCGAAGCCAAAGCCCTTGGCATCGAGAGCAGCAAGTACCGCTGGATCATCGACGATGGTCACCGGCTGCTCAGCGGCATTCGCCGACAGTGTCGCCAAAGCGGCCATGACGAGCGTGGTGAAAAGGAGTGCAATGCGTCTCATCGAAGGTCCGGCTGGCTTTCGATCAATTCCCGCAGCACTGGCACCAGAGCCGACGGTAGATCCTCGGCGATCAAGCCGGGCCCGAAACGACGGCCGGCCTCGGCGTGGATCCAGACCGCCGCGCAGGCAGCCTGGAAGGCCGCCATGCCTTGCGCCAGCAATCCGGCCGCGATCCCCGACAGAACGTCACCAGAGCCAGCCGTGGCCAGCCACGGCGCACCGTTGGCATTGATCGCGGCCCTGCCGTCGGGCGCCGCGATCACCGTGTCGGCACCCTTGTAGACGACAATGGCATTGGCGCGCTTTGCTGCTTCGCGCGCCTTGGTCACTTTGGACTGTTTTTTGTTCCCAGCGATATCTGGAAAAAGCCTGGCGAATTCACCCTCATGTGGCGTCAGCACCAGTGCCGGTGACCATGTCTGACGCGCTGCGTCGAACAGTGCCTGAGGCTGAAGCGCCAACGAGGTGATGGCGTCGGCATCCAGAACGATGGCACTGGCGTGAATTTCAGGCGTAGCCGCTGATGCGCGGGTCAGATCCGCGATCGCCGCAATCAACTGCAATGCGAAATCGCCGACCTTGGGTTTCGGCCCGAGCCCCGGTCCGAACACCAGCGCCTCGGGATGCCGCGCCACGAGGAATTCCTGCACCTCTTCGGGCGAGCCGGCCTCGCGCAGCATGATCGAGGTCAGATGCGCGGCGTTCACCTGCATGGCGTTTCCAGGTGAAAGCACAGTTACTGCCCCTGCCCCACTGCGAGCCGCGGCCATGGCCGACAACCTCGCTGCGCCCGTCGCACTCGGTCGGCCGGAAAAGACAGCAACATGGCCACGCTTGTATTTATGCGAATCGACAGCCGTTCTCGGGAAGTACCATCGCAGCCAAAGTTCCGGTGTGTTCTCGAACGCCGTGACCTTGAGCTGATCGATGATCCCATCCGGAATGCCGATATCGGCGACGATGATCTCGCCGCACAGCTCGCGCCCCGGCATCAGCAGATGGCCTGGCTTTTTCCGCACGAAAGTCACCGTGACCTCGGCCTGGAAGTGAGCGTTAGTCAAGCCGGTCTCGCCTGACACACCCGAAGGCAAATCGATCGAGACCACCGGGACGCGCTCAGCGCTGCTCAAGCCTGAGACGGCCAACGCATGCATCGAAATGTCCTTGGACAGTCCCGCGCCGTAGAGTGCGTCCACGACCACTTCACCCGCTTCCGGGTAGCAATGGCCAATGTGTTCCACGGGCAAGTTGCAGGCATCAGAGGCCAACGCGGCATCGCTTCCGGGTTTCTGCTTGCCTTCGGCCCAGACGGCAACGTTCATGCCGGCCTCTGCCAACAACCGCGCCACGACATAGCCGTCGCCGCCATTGTTGCCGGGGCCGCACAGGACATGGACGCGTCTCGCTTGGGGATAGCGCGCCAGGACGACGGCAGCGACCGCTTCGCCGGCGCGCCGCATGAGGCCGAAGCCATCGAGTGGCCCGGCCGCAATCGCCAGCCGATCGGCCTCGGCCATTTCAGACGGAGACAAAAGTTCGTTGCTCATGGAATATCAGGCGACATGCACATCATTTCCCCAAGCATTGTCCAGTTTTTGATCCGACGCAAACAACGAAGGTCCCTAAGCAAAGTTGGCGGCGTACCTCGTTCGGGACGACGGCGCGCAGCTGCTCATGAAATATCCGATCTGCCCAATTTTTGTGCGGACGGCAGGACCGGCGGTGTGTAGGCTCGCGGTGTTCATGGCGCATCCGACGCAGCGAATGATGCGAATGTACATTCCTGCGCGGCATGGTATCCAAATCATGTGAGGCTGCTCGGCGCCCCATCAATTGGCACAGTTCGTGCTTGATTGAGGCGCAAGCGGGGCTCACAACCCGTCTTTTTTGGCAGTGGAGGCCACTTTTTACATGAAAAAGATCGAAGCGATCATCAAGCCGTTCAAGCTAGACGAAGTGAAAGAAGCGCTTCAGGAGGCCGGGCTGCAAGGTATCACCGTTACCGAGGCCAAAGGGTTTGGCCGCCAGAAGGGCCATACCGAGCTTTATCGCGGTGCCGAATATGTCGTCGACTTCCTGCCGAAGGTGAAAATCGAGGTCGTGCTCGGCGACGATGCCGTCGAAGCCGCGATCGAAGCCATCCGCAAGGCGGCCCAGACCGGCCGCATCGGCGACGGCAAGATCTTCGTCTCCAACATCGAGGAAGTCGTACGCATCCGCACCGGCGAAACCGGCATGGACGCGGTCTGAATTTTCCCGTTAAAAGGCCATGTTCAAAACGTCATCACATAGGGAAGCAGGGACATGACGACAGCCAAAGACATCATGAAGCAGATCAAGGACAACGACGTGAAGTTCGTCGATCTGCGCTTCACCGATCCGAAGGGCAAACTGCAGCACGTTACTATGGATGTCGTCGAGGTCGAGGAAGACATGTTTGCCGATGGTGTCATGTTCGACGGTTCCTCGATCGCCGGCTGGAAAGCGATCAACGAGTCCGACATGGTGCTGATGCCCGATCCCGATACGGTGCATATGGACCCGTTCTTCGCCCAGTCGACCATGGTCATCCTGTGCGACATCCTCGATCCGATCTCGGGAGAATCCTACAACCGCGACCCGCGCGGCACCGCCAAGAAGGCCGAGGCCTACATGAAGGCGGAAGGCATCGGCGACCAGATCTTCGTCGGTCCTGAAGCCGAGTTCTTCGTGTTCGACGACGTCAAGTACAAGGCCGACCCCTACAATACCGGCTTCCGGCTGGATTCGACCGAATTGCCGTCCAATGACGACACCGATTACGAGACCGGTAACCTCGGCCACCGGCCGCGCATCAAGGGCGGCTATTTCCCGGTGCCGCCGATCGATTCGGCACAGGACATGCGCTCGGAAATGCTCACCGTGCTCGCCGAGATGGGCGTGCGCGTCGAAAAGCACCACCATGAAGTGGCCGCCGCCCAGCACGAGCTCGGCATCAAGTTCGACACGCTGGTCCGCAACGCCGACAAGATGCTGATCTACAAATATGTCGTGCACCAGGTCGCCAATGCGTACGGCAAGACGGCCACTTTCATGCCGAAGCCGGTATTCGGCGACAATGGCTCTGGCATGCACGTCCACCAGTCGATCTGGAAGGAAGGCAAGCCGACCTTCGCCGGCAACGAATATGCCGGCCTGTCCGAGAGCTGCCTGTTCTACATCGGTGGTATCATCAAGCATGCCAAGGCGATCAACGCCTTCACCAACCCGCTGACCAACTCCTACAAGCGCCTGGTGCCCGGCTATGAAGCGCCGGTGCTGCTCGCCTATTCGGCTCGCAACCGCTCGGCCTCGTGCCGCATTCCGTTCGGCTCGTCGCCGAAGGCCAAGCGCGTCGAGGTCCGCTTCCCCGATCCGGGCGCGAACCCCTATCTTGCCTTTGCCGCCATGCTGATGGCCGGCCTCGACGGCATCAAGAACAAGATCCATCCGGGACAGCCGATGGACAAGGATCTCTACGACCTTCCGCCGAAGGAATTGAAGAAGATCCCGACCGTCTGCGGCTCGCTGCGCGAAGCCCTGCAGAGCCTCG
Source organism: Mesorhizobium sp. M0778 (assembly GCF_040320105.1). Classification (NCBI taxonomy): domain Bacteria; kingdom Pseudomonadati; phylum Pseudomonadota; class Alphaproteobacteria; order Hyphomicrobiales; family Phyllobacteriaceae; genus Mesorhizobium; species Mesorhizobium sp. M0778. The sequence goes on from NZ_JAMYPA010000006.1 coordinate 82,046, forward strand.
ACAAGGACCGCGGCTTCCTGAAGGCCGGCGGCGTATTCGACGACGACCAGATCGACAGCTACATCGAGCTTAAGATGGCCGAGGTGATGCGCTTCGAAATGACCCCGCATCCGGTCGAATACGATATGTACTATTCGGTCTGATCTGGATCGTTGCAGCCAACAAAAAAACCCCGGCGGAGACGCCGGGGTTTTTTTTTATTGCGATGCGATCGGAGAGAACGTCACGGCGCAGACCTGAGGTCTACGCCGGGACGAATGTTCAAGCCGCGGCCGAAACCTCGGCGCTGGTCGGGACGGAGGCGATCGTCTTCAATATCTGCGAGGCAATCTGGTAGGGGTCGCCCTGCGAGTTCGGACGGCGATCCTCGAGATAGCCCTTGTAGCCGTTGTTGATGAAGGAGTGCGGCACACGGATCGAGGCGCCGCGGTCGGCGATGCCGTAGCTGAACCTGTTCCACGGCGCGGTCTCGTGCTTGCCGGTCAAACGCTTGTCGTTGTCCGGACCGTAGACGGCGATGTGATCCATCAGGTTCTTGTCGAAAGCCGCCATCAGCGCTTCGAAATACGCCTTGCCGCCGACTTCTCGCATATAGGCGGTCGAGAAGTTGGCATGCATGCCGGAGCCGTTCCAGTCGGTATCGCCGAGCGGCTTGCAGTGATATTCGATGTCGATGCCGTATTTCTCGGTCAGGCGCTGCATCAGATAGCGTGCCATCCACATCTGGTCGGCGGCCTTCTTGGAGCCCTTGCCGAAAATCTGGAATTCCCACTGGCCTTTGGCCACTTCGGCGTTGATGCCTTCATGGTTGATGCCGGCGGCGAGGCAAAGGTCGAGATGCTCCTCGACGATCTGCCTGGCGACGGAGCCGACATTGCTGTAGCCGACGCCGGTGTAGTACGGGCCTTGCGGCGCCGGATAGCCACTCTCGGGGAAGCCGAGCGGGCGGCCGTCCTTGTAGAAGAAATACTCCTGCTCGAAGCCAAACCAGGCACCCTCGTCGTCGAGGATGGTGGCGCGCTTGTTGGATGCATGCGGCGTCACGCCGTCCGGCATCATGACCTCGCACATGACGAGCGCGCCATTGGTGCGGGCGGGATCCGGATAGACGGCGACCGGCTTCAAAACGCAGTCGGAGCTGTGGCCCTCGGCCTGCATGGTCGAAGAACCGTCGAAGCCCCACAGCGGAAGCTGGTCGAGCGTCGGAAACTCGGCATAGTCCTTGACCTGCGTCTTTCCGCGAAGATTGGGAACCGGGGTGTATCCATCGAGCCAAATGTACTCGAGCTTGTATTTCGTCATTCTAGCCTCTCGTTGCTTGATCACCGAACCCTGGATGGCGCCGGGGCGAGCCGGCCTATCCAGCAGCCGACCTGCCGACTGTTAAAATGCAATTCGTGTGCCATTTGGCTGGCGACGGGTGCGGCAAAAGCGATGTAGTGTCGGCGCAAAATTGCTGAGCCGTCGTAATTGTGCGATCGGATCGCTCACAAGCATAGTTTGCATAAATATTGTGCAGCTACTGATCTTTTTATAATCATGTTGCCTAATTCGATTGCGAAACCTATCTTGGGGAAAGGTTGAATCGGCAAGGTTGTGCCGAAGAAAGGAAACCGACAATGGAAATCACTTCCACTCGTCAGTCGGCCAAAATCCTGATGTTCCCGGTGGCAGCGCGCGCTTCTGCCTCAAATTTAAGCGGAAAGGCTAAGTTCGCAGCAGAACTTGCTTCTTTGCGCAACCGAACGGATTTCGGAAGTGCCTGGTATCATGAGGCAGCGATCGAAGAAGCGAAAAACGATCGGAAGAGCTGAGCCTCCCCATCTCTCGTCTCCCTCCGATGAATCGCAAAGCCCGGCGCGATCGCTCGCGCCGGGCTTTGCTTTGAATCGGGACAGGTCGGCTATTGCTTGGTATGCAGGTCTGTTCCGAGGGTATCCCTGATGAAGATCATGCCGATGACCAGCGACATCGCCGCGATCACCACCGGGTACCAGAGACCGTAGTAGATGTCGCCCTTGTAGGCGCTGAGCGCGAACACCGTCGCCGGCAGCAGCCCGCCGAACCAGCCATTGCCGATATGGTAGGGCAGCGACATTCCGGTGTAGCGGATGCGGGTCGGAAACATCTCGACCAGGATCGCGGCGATCGGCCCGTACACCATCGTGACGAAGATCACGAGGATGAGCAGGATGCCGATCGTCATCGGCCAGTTGACCGCCGCCGGGTCGGCGAACATGGCGAAGGGACCGCCGCCCGGTATGGTGTAGACGGTGACCTCGGGAGCTCCCGCGGCCTCATCGGCACTCAGCAGCTTGTCCTTGATCGCCTGCTCGGTCGGAACCGTCGCCTTCTCGCCGGCGCGGATCGCGGCCGCGTCGAGCTTCAGCTCGGGATTGGCCGCGATGAAGGCTTCGAGCTTCTGGTCCGGCACCTTGGCCGCTGCCCGCCTCAGCGGGTAGCCACCGTCCTGAAGCGCTGTGTTGACCGCCTTGGCGAAGGCGGCGTCCTTGGCCTTGGCCTGGTCGCCGGCGGCAGTAGCGTCATACGACGCAACCGTCTCGTTGCCGATTTTGACCGACGCAGCGGTGCCGGGGGCTGCCGTGGCCACTACGTCATAAGGCACCGAGTTCTTGGTCAGGAACGAGGTGGCGATATCACAGGACGTGGTGAACTTCGCCGTGCCCACCGGATTGAACTGGAACTTGCAGTCTCCCGGTGCCGCGGTCACCGTCGCCCGGGTGTTCTGCTGCGCGGTGGCGAGCGCCGGGTTGGCTGCCCAGGTCAGCGCCTTGAACAACGGGAAAGTGCAGACGATCGCCAGTGCAAGGCCGGCCATGATGATCGGCTTGCGACCGATCTTGTCGGAGAGCCAGCCGAACACGACGAAAAAGATGGAGCCGACCGCCAGCGCGATTGCGATCATGATGTTGACCGACTGCGCGTCGACCTTGAGCACGTTGGTTAGGAAGAACAGCGCGTAGAACTGGCCATTGTACCAGACCACGGCCTGGCCGGCTGTGAGGCCGAGCAGTGCCAGCAGCGCAATCTTTGCGTTCTTCCATTGGCCGAAGGCTTCCGTCAATGGCGCCTTGGAGCCTTTGCCTTCGTCCTTCATGCGCTGGAAGGTCGGCGATTCAGAAAGCGACAGCCGGATCCATATCGAAATCCCGAGGAGCAGAAAGGAAACGATGAAAGGAATGCGCCAACCCCACGCGGCGTAGGTTTCCTTGGCCATCGACCCCTGGACGATCAGGATGACGACCAGCGACAGGAACAGGCCGAGCGTTGCCGTCGTCTGTATCCACGACGTGTAGTAGCCGCGGCGATCGTCGGGTGCGTGCTCGGCGACATAGGTCGCGGCACCGCCATACTCGCCACCGAGCGCCAGGCCTTGCAACATGCGCAAGATGATCAGGATCACGGGAGCGGCAATGCCCAAAGTCGCATAGCCAGGCAGCAAGCCGACCAGGAAGGTCGACAGGCCCATGATCGTCATCGTGACAAGGAAAGTGTATTTACGGCCGACAAGATCGCCGATGCGGCCGAACAGCAATGCGCCGAACGGACGCACGAGGAAGCCAGCGGCGAAAGCCAGAAGCGCGAAGATATTGCGCGTAGCTTCCGGGATGGTTGGGCTGAAAAAAGTCGAACCAATGAACACTGCCAACGAGCCGTAGAGATAAAAATCATACCATTCGAAAACGGTGCCGAGCGAGGAGGCGAAGATGACCTTCTTCTCCTCGCGCGTCATGCCGCGGCTTGTTTTGCCGGCGGTCGATGCCATTGCCATGAGTGTATCCTCCCGTGTGATTCCGTCGGTCCTCGATGCTGCGCGTCATCGTCCGCGTTTCCTCGGAACGCAGACTCAGTGCAGCCACCGGTGCAAAAAATGACAGAAAGCAGTGCCCAGAGGCAGACCGCCTTTGGGATTATGACTTTGGTCTAATGTGCAGTGCGAAATAGCGGCCGGTGCCGTCAGCCTTTGAGCGCTTCGAGCAGGCTGACTGCCGCCATCATGTCGCGCTTGCGGGCGGCGCGGCGGGCGACGGCCTCGGCATCATGGCCCCATTGCTCGGCCTGCCAGTCCTCGTCGACATGGCCGGCAGCCCAGGCCACCTCGCCGTCGAGCTCGCCGAAATCGACGGCCAGCGCCAGCAGCGCCGATCCGGTCAGCGAGGTCATGACGTAGATGGCAGCAAGGCGCAGCGGATCGGCACGTTGGGCTAGATGCTGGCCAAGCAGCGCGATACTCTCGCGCGGCTGCTCGACGTGGATCACGCCTTCGGCGAGCTGGAACCGGGCGCCGAGCGCGCTGCGCGCCCAGTCGATGACCGGATCCCAATGCTCGTTCTGCCGGTCGACCAGCCCCTGTGGTGTATCCGCGCGGTAGCAGAGCAGATCTGATGAGGCGAAGCGCAGGATGTCCTCCAGCACCGCCTGGGGATCACTGGCGACCCCATCGATTGCGGTGTTGACCAGACGCATCACCGGCATCGTTACCGGGTCGATGGTCTCCTCCTGTGCGGCGAATTCCTCGGCGACGAGAGCAGCCGCCTTTTCGGTCGGCAGCGCCAGCAGCGCCTTGGCCGGTGTGCGGACGGGCTTGCCATCGAGATGGACGGCAAAACCATCCTCGACCGGTGCCACCGCGACGGTCTTGTAGAAGCGTTTTGGCAGCGGCGTCTTCATCTGGATCTGGGCGCGACGCACCGGATCCGGATCGGAGAGCTGCTTTCCAGCTTCGAGGTCGTTCAAAATATCGCGCATGCTCATCCGGGGCTTTGTTTTCGGGCCGGCCGGTTGACGATGATAAGACCGGCGGCGATCAGGCCGAGTGCCAGAAAGATACGAACGGTCAACGGCTCGTTCAAGAACACGGCGCCGCAAAGCACGCCGAAGACCGGCGACAGGAAGGTGAAGCTCGACAGGCCAGATGCAGGGTAGCGCCGCAGCAGCCAAAACCACAGCACATAGGTGAAGGCGACAACGTAGACGGCCTGGAACAACAGCGCCAAGGTCGGCAGAAGGGTAAAGCTGCGGACGGGCGGCCCGGCAAAGGGCATCACCAAAATGCCGACGGCGGCGGCACCGGCCAGCTGATAGAGCAGCAGCTTTTCGGCGCTGGCCTCCACCAGTTTCGACCGCTTGATGACAATGTTGGTCACGGCCCACAGAATGCCGGCGCCGAGACTGAGCAGGTCGCCGCTCAACGTCTCGCCACCATTAGCGCTCAGTTTGTCGGAAAACACCGCGACCAGCCCGGCGAAAGCGAGCAGAAGCCCAACGAGCTTGCGTGCCGTGATGCTTTCGTCCAGCAGGAAATGGCCGCCGACCAGCATCCAGAACGGCATGGTGTTGACCAGCAAGGTGTTGCGCACGACGGTGGTGTGCTCGAGCCCGACATACAGAAACAGGAACTCGAGACCGAAAAGCGCGCCTGCCAGAATGCCGGCGACGAGAGTCTTGTCGGGCGTGAACAGCGCGATGCCGCGCCAGCGGCACCAGCCGAAAACACACAGGCCGCCGATCACCGAGCGGGCGATCGATAGGAAAACGGGATCGTAGCCGGCATAGGAGATCTTGGCGGCGACGTAGTTCAGGCCCCAGGAAAAGGTCAGCCCGACCATGATGGCGGCGGCCGCCAGATCGACCGCGTCACGGCGGTCGAGCGTATCTGTGGCGACGCCCACCGGCCCTAGTCCTCCGCGCTTGCGTCGTCGAAGCCGATCAGGTTCCAGCTCTGGCGCATGTGCGGCGGCATCGGCGCGGTGACGTCGACAAACCCCTTATCGGGATGCGGGATGACGATGCGGCGGGCGTGCAGATGCAGGCGGTTTTGCATGCCGCCTGGAAAATCCCAATTGGTGTCGGCTTCGAAATATTTGGGGTCGCCGATGATCGGGCAACCGATATGGGCGGCATGAACACGAAGCTGATGAGTGCGCCCGGTATAGGGTTCCATCTCCAGCCACGACAGGGTCTGCGCCGCCTGTTCGACGATGCGGTAATAAGACACGGCGTGGTCGGCGCCCTTTTCGCCATGCTTGGCGATGCGCACGCGATCGCCGTCGGGCGTCGGTTCCTTGATCAACCAGGTCGAGATCTTGTCCTCGCGCTTCGGCGGCACACCTTTGACCAGCGCCCAGTAGGTTTTCTTCGTCTCACGCGCCCGGAACGCTTCGGCGAGCTTCATGGCGGCGAGCCTTGTACGGGCGACAACCAGCACACCCGACGTGTCGCGGTCGAGCCGGTGCACCAGGCGCGGCTTCTCGCCCTTCTGGTTGCGCCAGGCTTCCAGCATGTCGTCGACATTGCGGGTAACGCCCGAACCGCCCTGAACCGCTAGGCCGGCCGGCTTGTTGAAGACGAAGACCTTCGGGTCCTCATGGATCAGCATCTTGGCCAAGACATCGGCATCGCCCTGGTTGCGTATCGAATGGCCGGTGAGCGGGCTTTCGCCTTTCTTGTCCACTTCGAGCGGCGGCACACGCACCGTCTGGCCGGCTTCGACGCGTGTATCGGCCTTCACCCTGCCGCCGTCGACGCGGATCTGGCCGGAACGCAGCAGCTTCTGCAGATGACCGAAACCGAGACCGGGGAAATGGGTCTTGAACCAGCGGTCGAGCCGCATGCCCGCCTCACCGGTATCCACTGTGATCTGTTCAACGCCTGCCATGATTCCAATCGCCGTTTTGCGAACATGCAACGGCATTCGCCGGCACCCGCAATCTCACTCGGTTATTCGTTGTCGGTTCCATATTGCAGAACCTGAACTTTCTCCAGCGTGATCAAGCCACTTGTCATGATTGTTTCAAGCACGGGCAGAAAAGCGGCCAATTTTTCCTCGTCGTCGACGATCTCGATGACAAGGGGAAGGTCCTCCGAGAGACGGAGGATCTTCGTGGTGTGAAGTCGGCTGGAATGGCCAAATCCCATCGCCCCGCGCAGGACGGTCGCGCCGGCAATCTGCATTTCGCGGGCCTTCACGATGACCTCATACAGCGGACGGCCATCTGCCCTGTCGTTTTCGCCGATAAATATGCGCAGCAATTGTGCCAGTGGTGGTATCTTCATTGCCTGGATCCTCTCAGCCGGTTGAGGCGCACTGCAAAGATGTGGCCAAGCCAGACGGCGGCAAGCCAGGCCACCACGGAGATCGCGATATTGAGTGCCGCCGCCACAAGCTTCCCGCTTTGCGCGAGGGTGAGTGTTTCAAGGCTGAAAGCGGAGAAGGTCGTCAGGCCACCGCAGAAGCCGGCCATGAAGAACTGGCGCTGCAGCGGACTGGCGAAGACGCGACCATCCGGTCCCGTCAATGTCGCATAGAAGCCGATGAGGAATGAGCCGACAATGTTGACGAGGAGCGTGCCGAAGGGAAATCCAGTGCCCCACCAGGCGGTGCTCGCCAATGAGGCGAGCGCCCGCAGCACGCCGCCGATCATGCTGCCAGCGGCCACGGTCGCATAGATACGAACCGTTTGGCTCGTTCGGCGCCAGCCAATGAGGCGCGCCGCACGCCCCGCCATCCCGTCGGAGCGGAGCTTCTGCGGGCCGCTCATGGCGCCCCGCTGCCAATCAGAAGACTTCCCGCGGCAAAGCCCAGCGTCACGCCGCCGAGGCTCAGGAAAACCGAAAGCAGCACATTTCCGCCGGCGCGCAGCCATTCGCCCTCACGCGCCAGCGCCAGCGTCTGCAGGCTGAATGAAGAGACCGTGGTGTAGCAGCCGAGGCCGCCGGTGACGACAAAGGCCCAAAGGGCAGGCATGCCGTCGCGCGCCACGGCATGCGCAACGACGCCGATTGCAAACGCCCCCGACACATTGACGACCATCGTGCCCCAAGGAAAGGTCTCGCCGACCCGGCGGGCGACGAAGCCGGACAGGAAGAAGCGGGCCATTGCACCGATCGCGCCACCAAGACAGACAAGCAACAGATGATACATCGTGCTCCCTCGCGCCAGTTACGCTACGGTGTCAGGCAGCTCCGACCTTCTTCGGCTTGCTGGACGCGATCATCTTCCAGTTCTTGTAGAACATGGCATTGATGCGCTCGACGCTGACCGAAACAATGGCGAGGAGCGTCGAGATCAGACCGGGAAACGGCGATGGGCGAATGATGTCCATGAACACGCAGTAGCGGCGCCCGTCATACTCGTTGACCGAGCGATGAAGCAGCGTGTCGTCGAAGATGAACAGCGGGTTCTCGTGCCAGTAATTCTTGGCGTTGCCACACTGGACGAACACTTCCGATTTCACCGGGATGAGGTTGTAGAGAATGCGCAGGCTGAGCCGGAGCGGGCCAAAGTGCCAGGAAGTCGATTCCCTGCCGCTGAACACAGAGACGGCAATCGTCTTGATGTATTTGAAATCCTTGTTGAATTCGGCGACGTTGTCTATTTTGTGCTTGCCATACCACTGATAGACATACATGCCGCGCCGGCCGCTGCCGAAATTGGCGTCGATGTCGGCGATGATCTCGTCCTTGCGTGCCTTGAAGACATCCAGGACCTCGTTGACCTCGCGCTGGTAGTCCGGAGGAAACTGGTCCAATTTCCAGACACCGCGGTTTCTATAGCACAGCAGATCCACCAGCAGATTGAAGGGCGAAAGCAGCCAGGTGAAGATGCCGTTGCCCAGGAAATAACCACTGAACAGCGCCCAATTCTTGTTGTCGTTGCGCAACACGTCGATCAGGCCGAGGACGATGAAAATCGTCGTCAGAATGGGAATGACATAGAAGCCGAGCGCCAGCAGCGGAATGGCTATGGCGAACTTCCGAAGGGTTTTGCGGGATTTTTTTGTCATTTTTCCACGCGCCAGGCGCGATTCCGTTCTGAATATCGTCGGTACGTTTCTGGCCTGCCGCCGGCCGAAGGCGCATCTTGATAGGGTTTTTTATCCCACCAGACAACGCCGATCACACCAGTGTGCGACTGGCAGCTACTTTTCCCGCTCGCTGCGCAGCTTCGCCCAATAGTCCAGCCGCTTCCTGATATCGCGCTCGAAGCCGCGCTCGGGCGGATCGTAGAATGTCTGCCTTCCCATCTTCTCAGGAAAATAGTCCTGGCCGGAAAAAGCGTCGGGCTCGTCGTGGTCGTAGCGATAGCCGGCGCCGTAATCTTCCTGTTTCATCAGCTTGGTCGGCGCATTGAGAATGTGCTTGGGCGGCAGCAGCGAACCGAATTCCTTGGCCGCCTGTGTGGCGGCCTTGAATGCGGTATAGACTGCATTGGATTTCGGCGCGGTAGCGAGATAGACGGTAGCCTCGGCGAAGGCCAGTTCGCCCTCGGGCGAGCCCAGATAGTCGTAGGCTTCCTTGGCGGCGTTGGCGACGACGAGTGCCTGCGGGTCGGCCAGCCCGACATCCTCCATCGCCATGCGCACCAACCGGCGCCCGAGATAGAGCGGATCCTCGCCGGCGTCGAGCATGCGAGCCAGATAGTAGAGTGCTGCGTCGGGGTCGGAGCCGCGCACCGATTTGTGCAAGGCGGAGATCAAATTGTAATGGCCGTCCTGGCCCTTGTCGTAGATCGGCGCGCGGCGCTGGACGATGCGCTGTAACGCCTCGGCGCCAAACACCTCACCTGATTTGGCGGCACGCCAGACCTCTTCGGCCAGTGTCAGCGCCGCGCGGCCGTCGCCGTCGCTCATGCGGATGAGCATCGCCCGCGCCTCGTCATCGAGCGGCAGCGCCCTGCCCTCTGCCTCCTCGGCCCGCGCCAGGAGCTTGGCGATGCTGTCCTCGCCGAGCGAGTGAAAGACCAGGACGCGTGCGCGCGACAGCAGCGCGGCGTTAAGCTCGAAGGACGGGTTCTCCGTGGTGGCGCCGACCAGCACGACGGTGCCGTCTTCCATCACGGGCAGAAAACTGTCCTGCTGGGCGCGGTTGAAGCGATGGATCTCGTCGACGAACAGCAGTGTCTGGCGGCCGTTGGAGCGGCGCAGCTTCGCTGCCTCGAACACTTTCTTCAGGTCGGCAACGCCGGAAAACACGGCCGAGATCTGTTCGAAAGCGAGGCTTGTCTCGCCGGCAAGCAGCCGTGCGACCGTGGTCTTGCCGGTGCCGGGCGGGCCCCAGAAGATCATCGAGCCGAGCGAGCCGGAGCCGATCAGCCGCGTCAGCGCGCCGTCGGGACCGGTCAGATGCTCCTGGCCGACGACCTCGCCGAGGTTCTTCGGGCGCAGACGGTCGGCCAGCGGCCTGCCGGGCGGCGTCTTTTCCGGTTCATCGACACTGAACAGATCGGCCATGCAACTTCTTCTGCCTGGAGCCCGACCATGCTGACGTCGGGCTTAGTAACGCAACACCTGGCGCAGTATCTGCCCGCCGCGCTCGACGGTAAAGCGCCACCAGCGTGTATCCTGCTGGGCTATCTGTTCCAGGGTCGCCGCCTTGTCGATCGTCAGGCCATTGACCTCACGCACGATGTCGCCCGGCTGGAAACCAAAATCGGCAGCGGGCGAATCGCGGTTGATATCGACGACGGTGACGCCTTTGACATCGGTGCGCAGACCAAGCCGCTGGGCAAGCCGTGGCGATAGTTCGGCAACCCTGGCACCGGAAAACGGGCTACGGCCGCGCAATGTGAGCTCCGCAGCTTTGGCGCCCTCAGGCGGCCGTTCCAGCGCGATGTCCATCGTCGCCTGCTGACCCTTGCTCAGAACGCCGAAGCTGGCATTCGTACCGATCGACAGCGTCGCCATCCGGTAGTCCAGCGCCCCGACGCTCTCGACCGGCTTGCCGTTGAGCGACAGCACCACGTCACCAGGCTTGAGCCCTGCCTTGGCAGCGGGTCCTGCCTCTTCGACCGAAGAAACCAGCGAGCCGGCCGGTTTGTCCATGCCGAGCGATTCGGCAATCTGCGGCGTCACCGCCTCGAATTCGGCACCGACATACGGCCGCTCGAAGAAGTCGAGCCCGGCCTTGGCCGCATCGGCGAAGGCGCGAACCATGTTCGAAGGGATGGCAAAGCCGATGCCAATCGAACCGCCGCTACGGCTATAGATCGCGGTGTTGATGCCGATCAGTTGACCACCCATATTGACCAGCGCTCCACCGGAATTGCCCGGGTTGATGGCGGCGTCGGTCTGGATGAAGAAGCTGGAATCGGAGACGCCGATATGGCTGCGCGCCACAGCCGAAATGATGCCGCTGGTGGTGGTCTGGCCGACACCGAACGGATTGCCGATCGCCAGCACCAGGTCGCCGACCTCGAGCGCGTCGGAATCGCCGATGGCGATCACCGGGAACGGCTTGTCGGAAGAAATCTTGAGCACGGCGAGGTCGAGCGTCTCATCCTTGAGCAGCACCTTGCTGTCGAATTCACGCCCGTCGGCAGTCGCGACCTTGACCTGGTCGGCGTCCTTGACGACGTGGAAATTGGTGACCACGACGCCGGTCGGATCGACCAGCACCCCCGAACCGAGCGAAGACTGCGCGCGCGGCTGCGAGCGGCCGAAGAATTCCTCGAAGAACGGATCGCCGTCGAAGGGCGACGTCACCTTGGCGGTCTGCGAGGCGTAGACATTGACCACGGCCGGGGCCGTCTGCTTGACCAGCGGCGCGAAGGACAGCTGCACCTCCTCGCGGCCGAACGGCACGCGCTTGTCGGGGCCGGAGGTGGCGTTTTCGCCTTCGACGCCATGCAGCAGATCGGTCAGTACGTCGGACAGACCGGGATCTGGCTTGGTCTCCTCCGCTATCGCGTGCCTCGCCGCCGGCACGACGGCCAGCGCCATCAAGGCGCAGATCAGAACAAGGGACAGCCGTTTAACGCGCATTCCGAATCCTCCAAGTCGGGCGCCATTGTCCTGACGATTGTGCAAAATGAAAGGCTAAGCCGCTGAAATCCGATTATTTTGCGCGGCAAAGCAGTTATAGGTCGACGTGACCCCGAAAGCCGCGTCAACGCTCATGAAAAAACAGCTCGTTTCATTCCGTGATTTTTTGAAGACCGGCACTTTGGGGCCCGTGTACCCCGGAATGAAGATGATCGAAATTGCCAAAGTGCTTGGTGCGCCGGACGACTGGCTAACCGAGTATGCTGAGGCGGTGCCCGAGTACTGGTTTTACGGAACGCTTGAGGCCTCATTCGACAAAGACCCGCCACATGAGCTGGATTGGTTTCAGATCGAACATGTGCATGCAATTCGCGGCAAGACCGAACGCATAACGGACCAGTTCGTCCTTTCGATGGAAGGGCTCAATGGCAGAACGAAGCCCTCGGAATTCCTGGAAGCTGGCTTGTGGGCCCCGGACGAGGTGAAGATTTTCTATGCCAAATTTTCAGACTGGGAGTTCACGCTGGATCTCTGCGCTGGCCCTGTCCATATTTTTTTTCGCGTCGATATCGACTTTATCGAGAACGGCGAAATCGAACGATATCTGAGCAAAACATCCGTCGCGCAGATCATCAGTGATATCGACCGGAGAACGGTGGTCGACAGCATCTACTCATACCGACATCCAAGTTCCGAGCAGAGGAGAATAGAACTCGACTGGAAAGTTCTGACCGGAAACGAGTACCTTGCCCTTGTTAGGCAACACATATCGCCCAAACGAAAAGGGGCCCGCAGGCCCCTTTGAACTTCTCAGCAAAACCGAAGCTTATGCGGCTGCGGCTTCCTCTTCGGTGCCTTCGGCCTCGATGCGGGCGCGGTCGCCGGCGCCTTTGGCCGAGGTGTCGCGGTCGACGAATTCGATGACGGCCATTGCGGCATTGTCACCGTGACGGAAGCCGGCCTTCATGATGCGCAGATAGCCGCCATTGCGAGTGGCGTAACGTGGCGCGATTGTGTCGAACAGACGCTTGACGACGCCCTCATTGCCGATCTGGGCAATCACTTGGCGGCGGGCGTGCAGGTCGCCGCGCTTGCCGAGCGTCACCAGCTTCTCGACGATCGGACGCAGATCCTTCGCCTTCGGCAGCGTGGTGAGGATCTGCTCGTGCTCGATAAGCGACACGGCAAGGTTGGCAAACATCGACTTGCGATGGCTTATGCTGCGGGCGAACCGGCGGCCTTTAAATCCGTGGCGCATGGCTCTTCTCCTTCATTGCGGGTTCAAGAGGCCTGAGCCTCAGTATTGATCTTCGTAACGCTTGGCGAGGTCTTCGATGTTTTCCGGCGGCCAGTCCGGCACTTCCATGCCGAGATGCAGGCCCATCGCCGCCAGGACTTCCTTGATCTCGTTCAGCGACTTGCGGCCGAAGTTCGGGGTGCGCAGCATCTCGGCTTCGGTCTTCTGGATCAGGTCGCCGATATAGACGATGTTGTCGTTCTTCAGGCAGTTGGCCGAACGCACCGAAAGCTCGAGTTCGTCGACCTTCTTGAGCAGCGCCGGGTTGAAGGCAAGCTCGGTAACCTGTTCGGCAGCGACTTCCTTCTGCGGCTCGTCGAAATTGACGAACAGGCCGAGCTGGTCCTGCAGGATGCGAGCGGCGAAGGCCACCGCGTCCTCGCCCGAGATCGAACCATCGGTCTCGATGGTCATGGTCAGCTTGTCATAATCGAGAACCTGCCCCTCACGGGTGTTCTCGACCTTGTAGGAGACCTTCTTGACCGGCGAATACAGGCTGTCGACCGGGATCAGCCCTATCGGCGCGTCTTCGGCGCGGTTGCGGTCGGCCGGCACATAGCCCTTGCCGGTGTCGACGGTGAATTCCATGCGGATCTCAGCGCCTTCGTCCAGCGTGCAGATGACGTGGTCGGGATTGAGGATCTCGACGTCGCCGACCGTCTGGATGTCGCCGGCGAGAACCGCGCCCGGTCCCTGCTTGCGCACGACCATGCGCTTGGGGCCATCGCCTTCCATGCGGATGGCGATTTCCTTGATGTTCAACACGATGTCGGTCACGTCCTCGCGCACGCCGGCGATGGACGAGAATTCATGCAGAACGCCGTCGATCTGCACGGCGGTCACAGCCGCGCCACGCAGCGAAGACAGAAGCACGCGGCGCAGCGCGTTGCCGAGGGTGAGGCCGAAGCCGCGCTCGAGCGGCTCGGCGACCAGCGTGGTCAGCGTCTTCTTCTTCGACGAGAACTCGATCTTGTTCGGCTTGATCAGTTCCTGCCAATTTTTCTGGATCATAGTGCTTTCCTTCCGTTGTCCCGCCACCATCCAATCGTGGCGGGCGACCTGGAATGCCGTGGAGGAGCGCCCTTGAGGCGCTCGCGCGGCGTTCGGTAAATTCTCTTTAGACGCGGCGCTTCTTGCGCGGGCGGCAGCCATTGTGCGGGATCGGCGTCACATCACGGATCGAGGTGATGGTGAAGCCTGCTGCCTGCAGCGCCCGCAGCGCCGATTCACGACCGGAGCCGGGTCCACAGACCTCGACCTCGAGCATGCGCATGCCGTGTTCCTGAGCCTTCTTGGCAACATCTTCGGCGGCCATCTGGGCAGCGAAAGGGGTCGACTTGCGCGATCCCTTGAAGCCCTGGGCTCCGGCCGACGACCAGGCAATGGAATTGCCCTGCGCGTCGGTGATGGTGATCATCGTGTTGTTGAAGGTCGAATTGACGTGGGCAACGCCCGACGAGATGTTCTTGCGTTCGCGACGGCGAACACGAGCGGCTTCCTTGGCCATGATAGTCCTTTCAGTTGATCTCTACACCGCCGTAATGCCAGCGGCTCCACCAGGGAGAAGGCAGTAGGGGAATATGGCAGTAGGGCAGTATGTCTGCCGTTCCTATTGCCTTACTGCCCTACTCTCTTACTGCCCTAAATTACTTCTTCTTTCCGGCAATCGACTTGGCTGGGCCTTTGCGGGTGCGCGCATTGGTGTGCGTGCGCTGGCCACGAACCGGCAGCGAGCGGCGGTGACGCAGGCCGCGGTAGCAGCCGAGGTCCATGAGCCGCTTGATGTTCATCGACACTTCGCGGCGCAGGTCGCCCTCGACCTGGTAGTCGCGGTCGATGGTCTCCCGGATCTGCAGCACTTCCGCGTCGGTCAGCTGGTTGACGCGGCGCTCGGCCGGGATGCCGACCTTGTCGACGATCTCCTGGGCGAACTTCTTGCCAATGCCGTGAATGTATTGAAGCGCAATGACGACGCGCTTGTTGGTAGGAATGTTGACGCCGGCTATACGAGCCATGTTCTTCTCTTCTCCATATAGGCCGGACGAGCCGGCGCTTCAAGTTGCCCCGCGTCCGGTGGAGGCCGGCCCTTGCGGGAGTTTCCAGTTCAAAGCGGCCTGCCTTGCCCTTGCGGACAAGCAAGCCTCATGCCTGATAGGAAGACGGGCCGCCATACCCCAGCGGACCGCTCCAGTCAAGCGCAATCGTTCGTTTCTCTAGCCGGCCGCCTGGCCAACCTGCCGGGTCGTCGCCCTGAGCACCGCCTCGATCTGCTGCGTCACCGCATCGATGTCGGCCATGCCATCGACGCCCCTGAGCTTGCCCTTGGCGTAGTAGTAGCCGATCAGCGGCGAGGTTTTCTTGTAATATTCCCTCAAGCGTTCTTCGAACACCGCTGGGCTGTCGTCCTTGCGCACCGGCAGGCCTGCGGCCTTGGCGTCCTCGGCGCGTTTGACGATTCGGCCAACCAGCGCCTTGTCGTCGACGACAAATTCGATGACCGCGTCTAGCTCCAGCCCGCGATCCGAAAGCATTTCCTCAACGGCGTCCGCTTGCACCAGGGTTCGCGGGTATCCGTCAAGGATGAAGCCGTTTGCGCAATCGGCTTGATCGATGCGCTCGGCCACGATGGCGTTGACGATAGCGTCGGACACCAGTTCACCAGCATCCATCACCGCCTTGGCTCGCCTGCCGACTTCGGTGCCGGCCTGAACAGCAGCACGCAGCATGTCCCCCGTGGAAAGCTGTGGGATGCCGTGTCTTTCTACCAGTCTCAGTGCTTGTGTCCCCTTGCCCGCCCCCGGCGGTCCAAGCAATATCAACCTCATCTGGCCTTCTTCCCCCCGCGCAGCTTCGACTTCTTGATCAGGCCCTCATACTGGTGCGCGATCAGGTGACCCTGAATCTGCGCCACCGTATCGAGCGTTACACTGACCACGATCAGGAGCGAAGTGCCACCAAGGTAGAACGGTACGCCAGTCGCTGAAATCAGGAACTCGGGCAGCAGACACACCAGCACCAGATAGATGGCGCCGACGACGGTGATGCGGGTGAGCACATAGTCGATATAGTCCGCAGTGCGCTCGCCCGGACGATAGCCCGGGATGAAGCCCGAATGCTTCTTGAGCTGGTCGGCGGTGTCCTTCGGATTGAAGACGATCGCCGTATAGAAGAAGGCGAAGAACACGATCATGGCAGCGTAGAAGGCCATATAGAGCGGCTGGCCGTGGCCGAGCGCCGCCAGGATGGTGCTCGCCCAGGCAGGCATGTTGGTCGTCTGCGAGAAGCCGGCAACCGTTGCCGGAAGCAGCAGCAGCGACGAGGCGAAGATCGGCGGAATGACGCCGGACGTGTTGAGCTTCAGCGGCAGATGCGAGGTATCGCCCTGGAACATGCGATTGCCGACCTGGCGCTTGGGATACTGGATCAGCAGGCGGCGCTGGGCGCGCTCGAAGAAGACGATCAGCGCGATGACGACGATGGCGAGCACGATGATCGCCAGGATCAGGCCGGTCGACAGTGCGCCGGTGCGGCCAAGCTCCAGCGTGCCGGAGATGGCGCGCGGCAGGCCGGCGACGATGCCGGAGAAGATGATCAGCGAAATGCCGTTGCCGATGCCGCGGGCGGTGATCTGCTCGCCAAGCCACATCAGGAACATGGTACCGCCGACCAGCGTGACGACGGTGGAGATGCGGAAGAACATGCCGGGATCGTTGACGATGCCATTGCCGCCCTCAAGCCCGACCGAAATGCCATAGGCCTGGACCAGCGCCAGAAGCACGGTGCCGTAGCGCGTGTACTGGTTGATGATCTTGCGACCCTGCTCGCCCTCCTTCTTCAGCGCTTCCAGCGAAGGAATGACCGAGGTCATCAGCTGCATGATGATGGAGGCGGAGATATAGGGCATGATGCCGAGGGCAAAGATCGCCATGCGCTGCACGGCGCCACCGGCGAACATATTGAACATGCCGAGTACGCCCTTGCTCTGCGACGAGAAGGCCTGGGCGAAAGCGTCGGGATTGATGCCGGGCAGCGGGATATAGGTGCCAAGGCGGTAAACGAGCAGCGCGCCGATGGTGAACCAGATGCGCTTCTTCAGATCCTCGGCTTTGGCGAAGGCCGAAAAATTCAGATTCGAGGCTAGTTGTTCAGCAGCCGAAGCCATGCCTGATTCTCCGCTTGGTCACGCTCGATGCCCGCAGCTCAGGCGGCGCGTGTCACCGAAGCTCACGAGATAAGCTCCGGACTGCAAACATGCAAGCGGCCGCGTTGATGCGGCCGCCACATCTGTCGGATCAAAGCACGACCGAAGGCAAAACCGAATTCCACCTTTGCCGACTGTGCTTCAAATTGCCGTTACTCGGCGGCTGCTTTCTCAGGCAACTTCACCGAACCGCCGGCCTTTTCGATCTTCTCGACCGCGGCCTTGGAGGCTCCGGCCACGTCGAAGGCAAGCTTGGCCTTGATGTCGCCGTCCGAAAGGATGCGCACGCCGTCCTTGACGCGACGGATGACGCCGGCCGCAACCAGCGCCTCGGCCGTCACAACTGTCTTAGCATCGAGCTTCTTGGCATCGAGCGCAGCCTGGATGCGGGCCAGCGACACAACGGTGAAGCTCTTGGCGAAGATATTGTTGAAGCCGCGCTTCGGCAGACGACGGTAGAGCGGCATCTGGCCACCCTCGAAGCCGTTGACGGCGACGCCGGAGCGCGCCTTCTGGCCCTTGACGCCGCGACCGGCGGTCTTGCCCGAACCGGAGCCGATGCCACGGCCAAGACGCTTCTTGGAATGCGTCGCGCCGTCCTTGTCACGCAGATCGTTGAGTTTCATCTGGGTTCTCCTGCGCTCTGGCTCAGCCCTCGTCCACGACGCGGACGAGATGCTGGACGGCAGCGATCATGCCGCGCACCGAGGGCGTATCCTCCAGCGTGCGCTGCTTGTGCATCTTGTTGAGGCCGAGGCCGACCAGCGTTGCGCGCTGCTCCTTCGGCCGGCGGATCGGCGAGCCGATCTGCTCGACGGTGATGGTCTTGGTTGCTTTCTTGGCCATGGTCAGATCCCTGGTCAGCTTCGACTATTCTTCAGCCGCAACGGCGGTGCCGCGGCGGGCCTGAAGGGTCGAATACTTGATGCCGCGCGCAGCAGCCACATCCTTCGGATGCATCTGGCTCTTCAACGCGTCGAATGTGGCGCGAACCATGTTGTAGGGGTTCGAAGAACCCATCGACTTGGCGACCACGTCATGCATGCCGAGCGTCTCGAAGACGGCGCGCATCGGGCCGCCGGCGATGATGCCGGTACCTTGCTTGGCAGCGCGCAGCAGAACACGTCCCGCGCCCCAGCGTCCCTCGACGTCATGGTGCAGCGTGCGGCCCGAGCGCAGCGGCACGAAGATCATGTCGCGCTTGGCCGATTCGGTCGCCTTGCGGATCGCCTCCGGCACTTCGCGCGCCTTGCCGTGGCCGAAGCCGACGCGGCCCTTCTGGTCGCCGACGACGACGAGCGCTGCAAAGCCGAAGCGCCGGCCGCCCTTGACGACCTTGGCGACCCGGTTGATGTGGACGAGCTTGTCGACCATGCCGTCGTCGCGCTCTTCGCGATCACGGCCGCGGCCGCCATCC
Organism: Mesorhizobium sp. M0778; assembly: GCF_040320105.1. Classification (NCBI taxonomy): domain Bacteria; kingdom Pseudomonadati; phylum Pseudomonadota; class Alphaproteobacteria; order Hyphomicrobiales; family Phyllobacteriaceae; genus Mesorhizobium; species Mesorhizobium sp. M0778. The sequence continues at coordinate 100,744 of NZ_JAMYPA010000006.1, forward strand.
CTACGTTCCTGTGCCATATCCTGTTCCTTGTTTTTTTCCGGAAGCACGGTTGATGATGATATCCGGCGCCTCTGTGGGTCGCCGGGGGCGAAAACTCTTTTTTCCTTCGCATGATCCTATCCGAAAAGTCTGCAACTTTTTGCTGCGCTGACCTCCGGTTCGGGATCACGCTTTAGAAGCTCAGACCACCTTCACGGGCAGCCTCGGCAAGCGCCTTGACACGGCCGTGGTAGATGTAGGCGCCGCGGTCGAAGACGACTTCCTTGACGCCGGCCTTCGAGGCACGCTCGGCGATCAGCTTGCCGATGGCAGCTGCGGCCGCGGTGTCGGCGCCGGTCTTGAGCGAACCCTTGAGCTCCTTCTCGAGCGTCGAAGCAGCGGCGATGGTGTGGCCCTTGGCGTCGTCGATGACCTGGACGTAGATGTTCTTCGACGTGCGATGGACCGACAGGCGCGGACGATCGCCAGCGACCTTCTTGATCTGGCGGCGGACGCGCTGAGCGCGGCGCTGGGTGGATTCTTTCGAGCCCATGATATCAGTTCCTTGCCTTCAAAAGACGGGGGCAACCATATGCGGTAGGACAAGCCTCCCGCGACCGCTCCCCGCGGCGTTAAAATTACTTCTTCTTGCCTTCCTTGCGGACGATCTTCTCGCCAGCATAGCGAACGCCCTTGCCCTTGTAGGGCTCGGGGCTGCGGTACTCGCGGATCTCGGCGGCAACCTGGCCGACCTGCTGCTTGTCGATTCCGGTCACGGTGATTTCCGTCGGCTTCGGCACCGAAATCGTCACGCCCTGCGGCGTCTCGTAGACAACGTCGTGGCTGAAGCCGAGCGCCAGCTGCAGGTTCTTGCCCTGCATGGCGGCACGATAGCCGACGCCTGTGATCTCGAGCTTCTTTTCGAAGCCGTCCTTGACGCCCTGCAGGATATTGACGATCTGCGTGCGCGACATGCCCCATTTGGAGCGGGCGGTCTTGGTCTGGTCGCGCGGCTGGACAGCGATCTCGCTGCCTTCCATCTTGACCAGCACTTCGTCGTTCACCACGAACTTCAGCTCGCCCTTCGGACCCTTCGCCGTCACGGTCTGGCCGTTGACGGTCGCGGTCACGCCCTGCGGCAGCGAAACGGGTTTCTTTCCAATACGAGACATTTTGTTGTCCTCGTCACTTCTCTTGTTTCAGGTCTCGGCCTTCGGGACTTGATCCCGAAAACCGGTTTCCAATTGGGGTGACATACCAGATCAGAAGATCTGGCAGAGGATTTCCCCGCCGACATTCTGTTCGCGCGCTTCGTGGTCGGCCATCACGCCCTTCGGCGTCGAAAGGATGGCGATGCCGAGGCCGTTGGCGACGTGCGGTATCGACTTGGCCGAAACGTAGACGCGGCGGCCGGGCTTCGAGACCCGGGCGATTTCGCGCACCACCGGCGCACCGTCGAAATACTTCAGCTCGATCTCGATTTCGGACTTGCCGTTGTCGAAGTCGGTCTGGCTGTAGTCGCGGATATAGCCTTCGGCCTTCAGCACGTCGAGGACGCGGGTACGCAGGCGCGAGGCCGGCGTCGAAACGCTCGACTTCTTACGGCCATACGCGTTGCGGATGCGGGTCAGCATATCGCCGAGAGGATCGCTCAATGACATGTTATGTCCTCCTTACCAGCTCGACTTGACCAGGCCCGGGATCTGGCCGTTATTGCCGAGATCACGAAGCGCGATACGCGATACTTTGAGCTTGCGATAATAGGCACGCGGGCGTCCGGTGACTTCGCAGCGGTTGCGGATGCGGGTCTTGGCCGAGTTGCGTGGCAGCGCCGAAAGCTTCAGCTGAGCGCGGAAGCGCTCTTCCATCGGCTTGGACTGATCCATGATGATCGCCTTGAGCACCTTGCGCTTGGCAGCGAACTGGTCCGCAAGCTTGCGGCGCCTGTTGTTCTTCTCGACTGAGCTGGTCTTTGCCATTTCAGATTTTTCCTTTTCTCGCTGCCGTTACTGGCGGAAGGGGAAGTTGAAGGCCTTGAGCAATGCCCTGGCTTCGTCGTCCGTCTTCGCAGTCGTACAAACGATGACGTCCATGCCCCAGATCTGATCAACCTTGTCGTAGTTGATCTCCGGAAACACGATGTGTTCCTTGATGCCCATGGCATAGTTGCCACGGCCATCGAAGCTCTTCGGGTTGAGTCCGCGGAAGTCGCGGACGCGCGGCAGCGCGATGTTCACGAGACGGTCGAGGAACTCGTACATGCGTTCCTTGCGCAGCGTGACCTTGGCGCCGATCGGCATCTTCTCGCGAACCTTGAAGCCGGCGATCGAGTTGCGGGCGCGGGTGACGACGGCCTTCTGGCCGGCGATCATCGCAAGGTCTTCCGCCGCGATCGAAGGCTTCTTCGAATCGCCGGTCGCCTCGCCGACGCCCATGTTCAGCACGATCTTGTCGATGCGCGGAACCTGCATCTCGTTGTCGTAGCCGAACTGCTCCTGCAGCGCCTTGCGGATGGTCTCGTTATAGACCTGCTTGAGGCGGGGCGTGTTCTGGGCAGTTGCCTGCTTGGTTTGAGCCTTAGCCATTGATGACTTCTCCCGAGCGCTTGGCGACGCGCACCTTCTTGCCGTCCTTCTGGAAGGTGAAGCCGACGCGGGTCGGCTTGCCATCCTTGGGGTCGGCCAGCGCGATGTTCGACAGCTGGATCGGCGCTTCCTTGGTGATGATCCCGCCCTCCTGGGACTGGGACTGCTTCTGGTGACGACGGATCAGGTTGACGCCGCGCACCAGCGCGGTGTCGTCCTTCGGCTGCACCGAGAGGACTTCGCCCGAACGGCCCTTGTCCTTGCCGGCCAGCACGACGACCTTGTCGCCTTTTCTAATCTTTTGCATTGGTCCGGCTCCTTACAGCACTTCAGGCGCGAGCGAGATGATCTTCATGTGGTTCTTGGCGCGGAGTTCGCGCGGAACCGGTCCGAAGATACGCGTGCCGATCGGCTCTTTCTTGTTGTCGACGAGAACGGCTGCGTTCTTGTCGAAACGGATCACGCTGCCATCCGGGCGGCGGATGTCCTTAGCCGTGCGAACCACGACCGCCTTCATCACATCGCCCTTCTTGACGCGGCCGCGCGGGATGGCTTCCTTGATCGACACCACGATGATGTCGCCCACGGAAGCATATTTCCGCTTCGAGCCGCCCAGCACCTTGATGCACATGACACGACGGGCGCCGGAATTATCCGCGACGTCGAGGTTTGTTTGCATCTGAATCATGACTGGCCGCCTTCTTCTTTTCTAACGGGACGGGTTTCTCACCCCTCCCCGGTCTGTCCAAAATTCGTTTCGTTAGCCCTGATCAGGCCTGGTCCGAAGACACCACGACCCAGCGCTTGTCCTTGGAAATCGGCTTCGATTCCTGGATGAACACCTGATCGCCGACCTTGTGGGCGTTGTTCTCGTCGTGCGCCTTGTACTTCTTGGTCATGCGCACGGTCTTCTTCATCACGGGATGCGTGAAGCGCCGTTCGACCTTGACGACAACCGTCTTCTCGTTCTTGTCGCTGACGACGGTGCCCTGCAGAATGCGCTTTGGCATGGTTTTCGTCCTTAAGCCTTCTTGGCCGCGGACTTTTCCGCAGCGATGGTCTTGATACGCGCAATGTCCTTGCGGACCTGCCTCACGCGCGCGGTCTTCTCAAGCTGGCCGGTGGCCTTCTGGAAGCGCAGGTTGAACTGCTCCTTCTTCAGGCTGGCCAGGTCGTCGGTCAGCTGGTCCTGGGTCTTGGTCCGGATGTCTTCGGCTTTCATGATCAGCCCGTCCTTATTCTGCGATGCGCTGTACGAAGCGCGTCCTGACCGAGAGCTTGGCCGCGCCGAGACGCAGCGCCTCACGGGCGGTTTCCTCGTTGACGCCGTCGATCTCGAACATGATGCGGCCTGGCTTGACGCGTGCCGCCCAGTAGTCGACCGCGCCCTTGCCCTTGCCCATGCGGACTTCGGTCGGCTTCGACGTCACCGGCACGTCCGGGAAGATACGGATCCACACGCGGCCGGCACGCTTCATCTCGCGGGTGATCGCGCGGCGGGCCGCCTCGATCTCACGCGCGGTGACGCGGTTCGGCTCAAGCGCCTTCAGCCCGAAACCACCGAAATCCAGGTTGGTGCCGCCCTTGGCGGTACCGTGGATGCGGCCCTTGAACTGCTTACGGAACTTTGTGCGCTTTGGCTGCAGCATCGTTCTAACTCCAAATTCCTAACTGTCTTACGCGTTTTCGCGACGGCGACCGCGTTCGCGCTCACCACCACCGCCATGCGCATGATCGCCCTCGGTGGCGCGGCGCTCCGAAGCCATCGGGTCGTGCTCGAGGATCTCGCCCTTGAACACCCAGACCTTGACGCCGCAAATGCCGTAGGCCGTATTCGCTTCGGCCGTGCCGTAGTCGACGTCGGCACGCAGCGTATGCAGTGGCACGCGGCCTTCACGATACCATTCCATGCGCGCGATCTCGGCGCCGCCGAGACGGCCGGCGCAGTTGATGCGGATGCCTTCGGCACCGAGGCGCATCGCCGACTGCACGGCGCGCTTCATGGCGCGGCGGAACGCGATGCGGCGCTCGAGCTGCTGGGCGATCGACTGGGCGACCAGGGTCGCGTCGATCTCCGGCTTGCGCACTTCGACGATGTTCAGATGCGTCTCGGACTTGGTCATCTCCATCAGCTTCTTGCGAAGCTTCTCGATGTCGGCGCCCTTCTTGCCGATGATCAGGCCCGGACGCGCCGCATGGATGGTGACGCGGCACTTCTTGTGCGGACGCTCGATCACGACCTTCGAGATCGCAGCCTGCTTGAGTTCCTTCTCAAGATATTTGCGGATCTTGATGTCCTCGTGCAGCAGCTTACCGTACTCGCCTGTATTCGCGAACCAGCGCGAATCCCAGGTGCGGTTGATGCCGAGACGCAGACCGATCGGATTGACTTTCTGGCCCATTATGCGGCCTCCCCTTTTTCTTCGACTTCACGAACGACGATCGTGAGGTGCGAGAACGGCTTCTCGATACGGCTGGCGCGACCACGGCCACGGGCATGGAACCGCTTCATGACGATCGACTTGCCGACATAGGCTTCCGCCACGATCAGCGCATCGACGTCGAGGTCGTGGTTGTTTTCCGCGTTGGCGATCGCCGATTCCAGCGTCTTCTTGACCGTGCCGGAAATCCGCTTGGCCGAGAATTCGAGGTCGGAAAGCGCTGTCGCGACCTTCTTGCCGCGGATCAGCGCGGCAACCAGGTTCAGCTTCTGCGGGCTGATACGGATCGTGCGCAACACGGCGCGCGCTTCGTTGTCAGCAAGCCTGCGCGGAGCTTTGGCCTTGCCCATGATTATTTCCTCTTCGCCTTCTTATCCGCGCCGTGACCGTAATAGGTCCGGGTCGGAGCGAATTCACCGAACTTGTGACCGACCATGTCCTCGTTCACCGAGACGGGAACGTGCTTCTGGCCGTTGTAGACACCGAAGGTGAAGCCGACGAACTGCGGCAGGATGGTGGAGCGGCGGCTCCACATCTTGATCACCTCATTGCGACCACCTTCACGAACCTTGTCCACCTTCTTCAGAAGGTAGCCGTCGATGAAGGGGCCTTTCCAAATCGAACGAGTCACTTGGCGTTACCTCTTCTTAGCTCTTGCGCTGATGGCGCGAGCGCAGGATGAACTTGTCGGTCGCCTTGTTGGACCGCGTCTTCTTGCCCTTGGTCGGCTTGCCCCAGGGCGAAACCGGATGGCGGCCACCCGAGGTGCGGCCTTCGCCGCCGCCATGTGGATGGTCGACCGGGTTCATGGTCACGCCGCGATTGTGCGGACGCTTGCCGCGCCACACGGTGCGGCCTGCCTTGCCGTCATTGATGTTGCCGTGGTCCGGGTTGGACACGGCACCGACAGTGGCCATGCAGGAGCCGTGGACGACACGCTGCTCGCCCGAGTTGAGGCGCAGGATCGCCATGCCCTGGTCGCGGCCGACAAGCTGGCCATAACCGCCCGCCGAGCGGGCGACCTGAGCGCCCTTGCCAGGCTTCAGCTCGATATTGTGGACGATCGTGCCGACCGGCATCGAGGCCAGCGGCATCGCGTTGCCCGGCTTCACGTCGACCGATTCACCGGCCACGATCTTGTCGCCGGGAGCCAGACGCTGCGGGGCGATGATGTAGGACAGCTCACCATCGTCATACTTGATCAGCGCGATGAAGGCGGTGCGGTTCGGATCGTATTCGATACGCTCGACCGTGCCGACGACGTCGAACTTGCGGCGCTTGAAGTCGATGATGCGGTAGGTGCGCTTGTGACCGCCGCCGATGAAGCGTGCCGTGATGCGGCCGTAATTGTTGCGGCCGCCCGATTTGGTCAGGCCTTCGGTCAGACCCTTGACGGGCTTGCCCTTGTAGAGGCCCGAGCGGTCGACGATGACCAGCTGACGGGTGCTCGGCGTTACCGGGTTGAATTTTTTCAGTGCCATTGTTCTGTCCTCGCGACCTTGCTCAGAGACCCGTCGCGACGTCGATCGACTGGCCGTCGGCCAGCGTCACAACCGCCTTCTTGACGTCGCTCTGGCGGCCGATCGTGCCGCGGAAGCGCTTGATCTTGCCCTTGCGGACAAGCGTGTTCACGGCCATCACCTTGACGCCGAACAGCGCTTCGACGGCGGCCTTGATTTCCGGCTTCGACGCCTTCTTGGCGACGTTGAAGACGACCTGGTTCTGCTCGGAAGCCATGGTCGACTTTTCGGTGATCGCCGGCGAGACGATCACATCGTAATGACGAAGGTCGGTCATTTGAAGCGCTCCTCGAGAGCCTCGACGGCGGCCTTGGAAAGGACCAGCGTGCCGCGGCGCAGAATGTCGTAGACGTTGATGCCCTGGATGGGCAGCACGTCGATGTTCGGGATGTTGGTCGCCGCCAGCTTGAAATTCTTGTCAAGCTCGGCGCCGCCGATCACCAGGGCGTTGCTCAGGCCCAGCGTCGCGAAATTCGCAATCAGTGCCTTGGTCTTGGCCTCGGTCAGCTTCAGCTCGTCGATGATGATGATCGACGCACTCTTGGCCTTGGCCGAAAGCGCATGCTTGAGACCGAGCGCACGCACCTTCTTCGGCAGATCGTGCTCGTGGCTGCGCACGACCGGGCCGTGGGCCTTGCCACCGCCGCGGAACTGCGGAGCGCGAGCCGAATGGTGACGGGCGCGGCCGGTACCCTTCTGCTTGTACATCTTGGCGCCTGTGCGGGCGATTTCAGCGCGGCCCTTGGCCTTGTGGGTGCCCTGCTGCTTCTTGGCAAGCTGCCAGCGCACGACGCGCTGCAGGATGTCCTCGCGCGGATCAAGGCCGAAAATCTCTTCGGAGAGCTTCAGCTTGCCGGCGTCCTTGCCGCCAAGCGTTGTAATCTTGAGGTCCATTATTCCGCTCCCTCTGTGGCCGGGGCCTCGTTCTTGGCGGCACCATCGGTCGCAACGGCGCGGATCGCGGCGGGCTTCGGCGCATTGGCCGGAAGCGCCACCTTGGCCGCGTCGCGGACCAGGATCCATGCACCCTTCGAACCCGGGACCGCACCGCGGATCAGGATCAGGCCGCGATCGGCGTCGGTCGAGACGACCTCGACATTCTGCGTGGTGACGCGGGTGTCACCCATGTGGCCGGCCATATGCTTGCCCTTGAACACCTTGCCCGGATCCTGGCGCTGGCCGGTCGAGCCGTGCGTACGGTGCGACACCGAGTTGCCGTGCGTCGCGCGGCCGCCACCCATGTGGTGCCGCTTGATGACGCCCTGGAAACCCTTGCCGATCGTGGTTCCCGTCACATCGACCTTCTGGCCGACGACGAAATGCTCGACGGTGATTTCGGCGCCGACATCGATCATGTTGTCGGCGGAGACGCGGAACTCGGCAACCTTGGCCTTGGGCTCGACGGAAGCGGTCGCGAAATGGCCGCGCATCGCCTTCGACGTGTTCTTCACCTTGGCAAGGCCAACGCCGAGCTGGACGGCGGTATAGCCGTTCTTCTCCTGCGTGCGCTGCGCCACGACCTGGCAGTTCTCCATCTGGAGAACAGTGACGGGAACATGTTCCCCGGCATCGTTGTAGATGCGGGTCATTCCCACCTTCTTTGCAATCACACCTGAACGCATCGGTTCAATTCCTTTAGAGTTCCCTGTCGGGGCTGTCGCCCCTCCACGCCTCTTGTTCCTTCAGAGTTCCGGGTCGCCCCGCTGACCTCTGGTTCCTTAGAGCTTGATCTCGACGTCGACACCGGCGGCCAGGTCGAGCTTCATCAAAGCATCGACCGTCTGCGGGGTCGGGTCGACGATGTCGAGCAGACGCTTGTGCGTGCGCATCTCGAACTGCTCGCGGCTCTTCTTGTCGACGTGAGGCGACCGGTTGACCGTGAACTTTTCGATCCGCGTCGGCAGCGGAATGGGGCCGCGGACGTTGGCGCCGGTGCGCTTGGCGGTCGACACGATTTCCCGTGTCGAGGCGTCGAGCACCCGGTGATCAAACGCCTTCAGGCGGATGCGGATATTCTGTCCGTTCATGCGTCACTTCCTTGTTCTGGCGCGGCGCGGGCAGCGCCCGCGACAGATCGGTTTAAGTCCAAATTACTCTTTGATGGTGACGACGATGCCGGCACCGACGGTGCGGCCGCCTTCACGGATGGCGAAGCGCAGCTTCTCTTCCATGGCGATCGGCACGATCAGCTCGACATCGACGGTGATGTTATCGCCCGGCATCACCATCTCGGTGCCTTCCGGCAGCGACACGATGCCGGTCACATCCGTCGTGCGGAAATAGAACTGCGGACGGTAGTTGGTGAAGAACGGCGTGTGACGGCCGCCCTCGTCCTTGGTCAGGATGTAGGCTTCGGCGACGAACTTCTTGTGCGGCTTGACGGTGCCGGGCTTGGCCAGAACCTGGCCGCGCTCGACGCCTTCACGGTCGACACCGCGCAGCAGCGCGCCGATGTTGTCGCCGGCCTGGCCCTGGTCGAGCAGCTTGCGGAACATCTCGACGCCCGTGCAGGTCGTCTTGGTGGTCGGACGGATGCCGATGATCTCCAGCTCCTCGCCGACCTTGACGACGCCGCGCTCGACGCGGCCGGTCACCACCGTGCCGCGGCCCGAAATCGAGAACACGTCCTCGATCGGCATCAGGAACGGCTTGTCGAGCGGACGAACCGGCGTCGGGATGTAGGCATCGACCGCCGCCATCAATTCGCGGATCGCGTCCTCGCCGATCTTCTTGTCAGAATCTTCAAGTGCGGCAAGCGCCGAACCCTTGACGATCGGAATGTCGTCGCCGGGGAACTCGTTCTTGGTCAAAAGCTCACGCACCTCCAGCTCGACCAGCTCGAGCAGCTCGGCGTCGTCGACCTGGTCGACCTTGTTCAAGAACACCACGATCGACGGCACGCCGACCTGGCGGGCCAAAAGGATGTGCTCGCGGGTCTGCGGCATCGGGCCGTCGGCGGCCGACACGACCAGGATCGCGCCGTCCATCTGCGCGGCACCGGTGATCATGTTCTTCACATAATCGGCGTGGCCGGGGCAGTCGACATGGGCATAGTGGCGGGCAGCCGTCTCGTATTCGACGTGTGCCGTCGAAATGGTGATGCCGCGTGCCTTTTCTTCCGGCGCCGCATCGATCTGGTCGTAGCGCTTGTATTCGCCAAAATACTTGGTGATCGCCGCCGTCAGCGACGTCTTGCCGTGGTCGACGTGACCAATCGTGCCAATGTTCACATGAGGCTTAGTGCGCTCGAATTTACCTTTTGCCATGTGATCTCTCCATTCCTGCCAGCCCGTGCGGGCCTTGAATTAAGTTACTGGTGCAACTCGTTTCGAGTTACGCGTATTTCTTCTGGACTTCCTGGGCGACCGCGGTCGGGACCGGTTCGTAATGGTCGAACTGCATCGTGTAGGCCGCGCGGCCCTGGCTCATCGAGCGAAGGTTGTCCACGTATTTAAACATGTTGGCGAGCGGCACCATCGCGTTGATGACCACCGCGACGCCACGGGCTTCCTGGCCCTGGATCTGTCCGCGACGGCCGTTCAGGTCGCCAATGACGCTGCCGACGTAATCTTCCGGCGTCACCACTTCGACCTTCATGATCGGCTCGAGCAACTGCACGCCCAACTTCGGCGCTGCTTCACGGAAGCAGGCGCGGCCGGCGATTTCGAAGGCCAGAACCGAAGAGTCCACGTCGTGGTAGGCACCATCGATCAGCGTCGCCTTGACGCCGATCATCGGGAACCCGGCGAACGGGCCCGAGGTCATGACGCTGTTGATGCCCTTTTCGACACCGGGGATGTATTCCTTCGGCACAGCGCCGCCGACGATCTTGGTTTCGAACTCGAATTCGCTGCTTTCCGGATTCGGCTCGAACAGGATCTTGACGCGGGCGAACTGGCCGGTACCGCCGGTCTGCTTCTTGTGCGTGTAGTCCTGCTCGTGCTTGCGAGTGATCGTCTCGCGATAGGCCACCTGCGGCGCGCCGACATTGGCCTCGACCTTGAACTCGCGACGCATGCGGTCGACGATGATGTCGAGGTGAAGCTCGCCCATGCCGGAGATGATCGTCTGGCCGCTTTCCTCGTCGGTCTTGACGCGGAAGGACGGATCCTCGGCGGCCAGGCGGTGAAGGGCGAGGCCCATCTTTTCTTGGTCGTTCTTGGTCTTCGGCTCGATGGCGATCTGGATGACCGGATCGGGGAATTCCATGCGCTCGAGGATGACCGGATGCAGCGGATCACTGAGCGTGTCGCCGGTGGTGGTGTCCTTGAGACCAGCGAGGGCGACGATGTCGCCGGCAAAAGCCTCTTCGACGTCGGCGCGCGAATTCGCATGCATCTGCAGCATGCGGCCGATGCGCTCTTTCTTGCCCTTCACGGTGTTGTCGACCGAGATGCCCTTGGTGAGCTTGCCCGAATAGATGCGGGCAAAGGTGAGCGAACCGACGAACGGGTCGTTCATGATCTTGAAGGCGAGCATCGACAGCGGCTCGTTGTCGTCGGCATGACGCTCGATCTCGGCGTCGGTCTTGGCGTCGACGCCCTTGATGGCCGGGACATCGGCCGGCGACGGCAGATATTCGACGACGGCGTCGAGCAGCGGCTGCACGCCCTTGTTCTTGAAGGCCGAGCCACAGAACATCGGATAGAACTTCACCGCGATCGTGCCCTTGCGGATGAGCGCACGGATCTCGTCATTGCTCGGCATCTTGCCTTCGAGGTAATTCTCGAGCGCCGTTTCGTCCATTTCGACGGCGGCCTCGATCATCTTCTCGCGGTACTCTTCGGCACGAGCCTTGAGGTCGGCAGGGATCTCGACGATGTCCCAGGCAGCGCCCAGCGTCTCGTCGCGCCAGACCAGCGCGTTCATCTCAACGAGGTCGACGACACCCTTGAACTCGGTCTCGGCGCCGATCGGCAGCTGCATGACGACGGCATGCGCACCGAGGCGCGAACCGATCATCTCGACCGAGCGGTAGAAGTCGGCGCCGATCTTGTCCATCTTGTTGCAGAAGATCATGCGCGGCACGCGGTACTTGTCAGCCTGGCGCCAGACGGTCTCCGTCTGCGGCTCGACACCGGCATTGGCATCGAGCAGCGCGATGGCGCCGTCGAGCACGCGCAGCGAACGTTCGACCTCGATGGTGAAGTCGACGTGGCCGGGGGTGTCGATGATGTTGAAGCGATGCATCTTGCCGTCTCGACCCTTCCAGAAGGTCGTGGTGGCGGCCGACGTGATGGTGATGCCGCGCTCCTGCTCCTGCTCCATCCAATCCATGGTCGCAGCGCCGTCATGGACTTCGCCGATCTTGTGCGACTTGCCCGTGTAATAGAGGACGCGCTCGGTGGTCGTCGTCTTGCCGGCGTCGATATGCGCCATGATACCGAAATTGCGGTAGTCTTCGATTTTATATTCGCGGGCCATGGGAGGTGCCTCTTCAGTCTCGTTCGCGCTTTACCAGCGGTAGTGCGCGAAAGCGCGGTTGGCTTCTGCCATCTTGTGGGTATCTTCACGCTTCTTGACGGCGGTGCCGCGGTTGTTGGCCGCGTCCATCAGCTCGCCGGAGAGGCGGTCGACCATAGTGGTCTCGTTGCGGTTGCGGGCGGCGGCGATCAGCCAACGGATGGCCAATGCCTGACGGCGCTCGGGGCGCACGTCGACCGGAACCTGGTAGGTGGCGCCGCCGACGCGGCGCGAACGCACTTCCACATGCGGCGCGACATTGTCGAGCGCCTGATGGAAGACGGTGACCGGTTCCTGCTTGGTCTTGGACTGGACCTGGTCGAGCGCGCCGTAGACGATGGTCTCGGCAACCGACTTCTTGCCGTCATACATGACGGCGTTCATGAACTTGGTGACGATCAGATCGCCGAACTTCGGGTCCGGATTGATCTCACGCTTTTCTGCACTGTGACGACGGGACATTTTTTCTCTGCCTCAATTCTACGCGGTGGCCTGGATCCCGGATCGTCGCTTGACGCCGCCCGGAACGACCTTGGCTACGCTTCGGTCACTTCGGACGCTTGGCGCCGTATTTCGAACGGCGTTGCTTGCGGTTCTTCACGCCTTGCGTGTCGAGCACGCCGCGGATGATGTGGTAACGGACGCCCGGAAGATCCTTGACGCGACCGCCGCGGATCATCACCACCGAGTGCTCCTGAAGGTTGTGGCCTTCGCCGGGGATGTAACCGATCACTTCAAAACCATTGGTCAGGCGGATCTTGGCCACCTTGCGCAGCGCCGAGTTCGGCTTCTTCGGCGTCGTGGTGTAGACGCGCGTGCAGACGCCCCGCTTCTGCGGGTTCTGCTGCATGGCCGGGACCTTGTTGCGCTTCACCGGCGCAATGCGCGGCTTGCGGATCAGCTGGTTGACGGTAGGCATTAAACCCTCTTGTCTCTCAATTCCGTGTCTCGCCCGGTCAGGGCCGCTCAAAGCGTCATTTCCATACGCAAATTCGGGCCACAAACCGCGCCTCGCGGTCTTGCCCGAACAAATGGCAGAGGAAGCGGAAGCCGCTTCATGCACGCCGGAAATGTCTTTTCGCTCGTAAAACGAACCCTGTTTGAGGCAAACTCCAAAGCGTGTCGCTTCGGAAGCAAGAGCCTCACATCGGTTCTGACTGGGCGGCTTCTACTCGTATGGCCACTGTCCGTCAACCCCGGAGCGGCAAATATTGCGCTGAAACCGAGGCGTGGCAGCCATGCGAAAAATGCATGTAATTTTCTTGCGCCGTTTTTCAAGAGGAAGGCAGAAAGTGACCGGCTTGCGCCTGTTTCCAGGCCGTGCTTCGTGCGAAAAGGCGGCATGAACAGCCCAAACCCCCTCGCCCGGAGGTACAAACCCGTGAATGACAATGAGGAGCGCCCGGTCACCATTATTACCGGCCGGGTGTGGAAGCGCAAAGGCGGTAAGCCGGAAGGCGTGCATCTGATGCTGGTCGCGCCGGACGACGATTCTGCGGTGCGCCGTGCTCTCGAATCGCTTGCCGCCGAAGGCTATGCCGAGGCCGAGCTCGACCAGATCGGCGACATGGACGGCGTGCCCGACGAGGAACCGCATCTGTCCGCCTATCAGGGCGCGCTCGAAGGCGAAGTGTCGATCGTGACGTTCGATGTGCCGATCTGAAGAGATCTGAATCGCGGTCGATCTCACGAGCCGGCGACAAAAGCCCGGCGACTTGCCCGCCACAACTTCTCTGCTAAGAAACGACCTCTGGCAAAACCAAGCACACTCAACCTGCGGAGCTCCCATGTCTTCTAATCCCATCAAGCTCGGCATCGTCGGCGTGGGAAAGATCGTCCGCGACCAGCATCTGCCGGCGCTGGCGAAGGACCAGGGTTATCGCCTGGTTGCCGCAGCCAGCCGCCATGGCAAAGTGGAGGACATCCCGAACTTCCCGACGATCGAGGCGATGCTCGACGCAACGCCCGAACTCGAGGCGGTGTCGCTATGCATGCCGCCGCAGTTTCGCTACGACGCCGCGCGCACGGCGCTGGCGGCGAAAAAGCATGTCTTCCTGGAAAAACCGCCCGGCGCCACGGTCAGCGAGGTCGAGGATTTGAAAGCGCTGGCGGTGGCGAACGGCGTCTGCCTGTTCGCCAGCTGGCACTCGCGCTATGCGCCGGCCGTCGAAGCAGCGCGTACATTCCTCAGCTCGACTACGATCAGGTCGGCCGCCATCAACTGGAAGGAAGACGTGCGCCGCTGGCATCCGAATCAGGAATGGATCTGGGCTCCCGGCGGCTTTGGCGTCTTCGATCCCGGCATCAACGCGCTGTCGATCGCCACCCACATCCTGCCACCGATGTTCATCAGTTCGGCAGAACTCGATTTCCCCGAAAACCGCGCGGCCCCGATCGCCGCCCATATCGTCTTCCGTACTTCGAACGGTCTGCCGGTGACGATGGAACTCGACTGGCGCCAGACCGGGCCGCAAAGCTGGGACATCCTGGCCGATACCGAGGCCGGATCGATGGTGCTTTCTGGCGGCGGCTCAAAGCTCGCCATCGATGGCCGCGTCGTTCACGAGGAGCCGGAAGCCGAATATCCGATGCTCTACAAGCGCTTCGCCGAGATCGTGCGCGCCGGCGTTTCCGACGTCGACCTCGCGCCGCTCCAGCACGTCGCCGACGCCTTCATGCTCGGCAAGCGCAATGTGGTCGAAGCTTTTTTTGACTGACACTGACCCCGGTAGAGCGACCTTGAATGTTCCGGATCATCTTGGCTTGCGGTCCAGGAATTCTCCCGGACGAGGCGCAGAAGCAACGGGAGCCGTCCGGTGTCCTTGTTCAAGTTCGCTCATGACATGTTGAACCGCCACCTCGAGATCGGCCTGCCCCCAGCCAAGCTCGGTGATTTCTCCATATCGAATGAAATTTGAGCGGCCGAAACCACCTTCAATGTCATTGTAAGAAATCACGCTCCGGCCGATCAACGCTACGACCCAGATGCGATGATCACTCCCAGCAGGAGAGTGATGCAGCCATTCTTCCGGATCGATCTTGATCAGGTCCCAAAGCCTTCGCTGCCCAAAGCTCATACGATCTCGGCCAGTGTTGATCAATTCCCAGATGGTCGCCTCGTTCAATTGCCGATTCCTTAAAAAGCCAGCCGCCGGTGGCAGCTTCAACTGACGATCGCTATTGCAAAGCCGTCATAGCCCTTGGCGCCAACAGTCTGGATCGCGGTACCTTCCAGACGCTTGTCGCTGCCGATGAACGAGAACGCCGCGCGTGCCCCTTCGACATTGGCGTCGCGACCATCTTCATTCACCACAGCGCCGTCACGGATGACATTGTCGCAGACGATGACAGTCCCCGGCCTCGAAAGACGCATGGCCCAGGACAGATAGTGCGGATTGTTCGGCTTGTCGGCGTCGATGAAGATGAAGTCGAACGGCCCGGCATTCTCGGCGCCTAACGCCGCAAGCGATTGAAGCGCCGGTCCGACCCGCAGTTCCACACGGTCCGACACCCCTGCCCGTTCAAAGTTCGACCGCGCGACACTGGCGTGGTGCGGATCAAGTTCGAGCGTCACGACCTTGCCGTCCACGGGCAACGCTCGCGCCATCCAGATTGTCGAATAACCGCCCAACGTGCCGATTTCGAGTACCTTCTTCGCTCCCTGCATTCGCGCAAGAAGTGACAGCAGCTTGCCCTGTGCCGGCGAAACATCGATCGCCGGCAGGCCGTGGTCATGGTTGGCCGCCAGAACCGCATCGAGGGCGGGATCCGCCTCGAAAAGAACCTCGACAATGTAGCCGTCGACAGAAGCCCAGATCCTCCTGCTCATCCGTTGTCCTCCGATCCGATTGGGGAACCACAATGCGAAAAGGGGCCACTTGGGCCCCTTTTCTATCTTCTCTTACTTGCGCGCTTACTGCGCGGCGGTAACCATGTCGGTCAGCATCGGCTCGGCGACCTCGACGCCGGACGCCTTGCGGCGCTCGTCGATGATCAACTCGTCGCGCGAGGTGGCGATGCGCCGGATCTGGCTCATCGTGCCGCCGGTGCCGGCCGGGATGAGCCGGCCGACGATGACGTTTTCCTTCAGCCCCTGCAGCATGTCGGTCTTGCCGGCAACCGCAGCTTCGGTCAGCACCCTCGTCGTCTCCTGGAAGGAGGCGGCGGAGATGAAGGACGGCGTCTGCAGCGAGGCCTTGGTGATGCCCAGCAGCACCGGCTGGCCTTCGGCCGGCTTCTTGCCCTCCTCGACCAGGCGCTCGTTGACCTCTTCCAGTTCGATCACGTCGACGTGGTCGCCCGGAATGTAGGTCGAATCGCCCTGCGTGGTGATCTCGACCTTCTGCAGCATCTGGCGAACGATCACCTCGATGTGCTTGTCGTTGATCGACACGCCCTGCAGGCGGTAGACCTCCTGGATCTCGTTGACGAGGTAGGAGGCAAGCGCCTCCACGCCCTTGATCGCCAGGATGTCGTGCGGCGCCGGATTGCCGTCGAGGATATAGTCGCCCTTCTCGATGACGTCGCCGTCCTGGAGATGGAACGGCTTGCCCTTCGGGATCAGGTATTCGACCGGCTCAAGCGTCGAGTCATGCGGCTCGATGATGATGCGGCGCTTGTTCTTGTAGTCGCGACCGAAGCGGATCGTGCCATCGATCTCGGCGATGATGGCGTGATCCTTCGGACGGCGTGCCTCGAACAGTTCGGCCACACGCGGCAGACCGCCGGTGATGTCCTTGGTCTTGGCGCTTTCCATCGGAATACGCGCCAGCACGTCGCCGGGGCGAACCTGTGCGCCGGGCTCGACCGAAAGAATGGCCTCGACCGAGAGCAGGAAGCGGGCGTCGCCACCCTTCGACAGCTTGCCGACCTTGCCCTTGGCATCCTGGACGACGATCGCCGGCTTGAGGTCGTTGCCGCGTGGCGTCGAACGCCAGTCGATGACCTCGCGCTTGGTGATGCCGGTCGATTCGTCGGCGGTTTCCTGAACGGAAATGCCATCGACCAGATCTTCGAACGCCACCCTGCCCTCGATTTCGGTGAGGACCGGGCGGGTATAGGGATCCCACTCGGCAATACGCTGGCCGCGCTTCACCTTGTCGCCATCGTCGACGAAGATGCGCGAACCGTAGGTGACGCGGTGCGTGGCGCGTTCCTTGCCGGCCTCGTCGAGGATCAGCACCGCCATGTTGCGACCCATGACCATCAGCTGGCCGTCGGAGTTGCGCACCACGTTGCGGTTGCGGATCTCGACCTTGCCCTCGTACGAGGCTTCAAGGAACGAGGAATCCACCACCTGCGCCGTGCCGCCCATGTGGAAGGTACGCATGGTGAGCTGGGTGCCCGGCTCGCCAATCGACTGCGCCGCGATGACGCCGACAGCCTCGCCCTGGTTGACAGGCGTGCCGCGGGCCAGATCGCGTCCGTAACAGACCGCGCAAACGCCGACCCTGACCTCGCAGGTTAGCGCCGAACGGATGCGGACAGACTGCACACCGGCCTTTTCGATCAGTTCCACGTCACGCTCGTCCATCAGCGTTCCGGCCTTGACCAGAACCTCGCCGGTGACCGGGTGAGTGATATCGTCGAGCGAGGTGCGGCCGAGAACGCGCTGACCAACCGAAGCGACGACCTGACCGGCATCGACGATCGGCTGCATGGTGAGGCCCTTGTCGGTGCCGCAGTCGAGCGAGTTGACGATGCAGTCCTGCGCCACGTCGACAAGACGACGCGTCAGGTAACCCGAGTTCGCCGTCTTCAAGGCGGTGTCGGCCAGACCCTTGCGGGCGCCGTGGGTCGAGTTGAAGTACTCGAGCACGGTCAGGCCTTCCTTGAAGTTCGAGATGATCGGCGTCTCAATGATTTCACCGCTAGGCTTGGCCATCAGGCCGCGCATGCCGGCGAGCTGGCGCATCTGGGTGGGCGAGCCGCGCGCACCGGAGTGCGACATCATGTAGATCGAGTTCATCGGCTTCTGACGGCCGTTGTCCTCGAACTCGACCGCCTTGATGCGGGCCATCATTTCGTCGGCGACCTTTTCCGAGCACTTGGCCCAGGCGTCGACGACCTTGTTGTACTTCTCGCCCTGGGTGATCAGGCCGTCATTGTACTGCTGCTCGTATTCCTTGGCCAAAGCCTCGGTGTCGGACACCAGCTTGATCTTGGCATCCGGGATCAGCATGTCGTCCTTGCCGAACGAAATGCCGGCACGGCAGGCGTGGCTGAAGCCGAGAGCCATGATGCGATCGCAGAAAATGACCGTCTCCTTCTGACCGCAATGGCGGTAGACGGTGTCGATCATCTTGGAGATGTTCTTCTTGGTCATCTCCTGGTTGGCGGTCTCGTAGGGCACGTTGACGTTCTTCGGCAGCAGCTCGCCGATGATCATGCGGCCAGGCGTGGTGTCGTGGATCTTCGATACGACCTTACCGTCGGCGTCGACCGTGCGGAAGCGCCCCTTGATCTTGGAATGCAGCGTTACCGCCTTGGTCTCGAGCGCATGCTGGAGCTCGCCCATATCGGCAAACACCATGCCCTCGCCCGGCTCGTTCTGGTTGACGATCGACAGATAGTAGAGACCGAGAACCATGTCCTGCGACGGGACGATGATCGGCGCGCCGGAAGCCGGGTGCAGGATGTTGTTGGTCGACATCATCAGCACGCGAGCCTCGAGCTGCGCTTCCAGTGACAGCGGCACGTGGACCGCCATCTGGTCGCCGTCGAAGTCGGCGTTGAAGGCCGTGCAGACCAGCGGGTGAAGCTGGATCGCCTTGCCTTCGATCAGGATCGGCTCGAACGCCTGGATGCCGAGGCGGTGCAGCGTCGGCGCGCGGTTCAACAGCACCGGATGCTCGCGGATGACCTCGTCGAGGATATCCCAGACCTCCGGACGCTCCTTTTCGACCAGCTTCTTCGCCTGCTTGACGGTCGAGGAGTAACCCTTGGCGTCGAGACGGGCGTAGATGAAGGGCTTAAACAGCTCGAGCGCCATCTTCTTCGGCAGGCCGCACTGGTGCAGCTTGAGCTCGGGACCGGTGACGATGACCGAGCGGCCGGAATAGTCGACGCGCTTGCCGAGCAGGTTCTGGCGGAACCGGCCCTGCTTGCCCTTCAACATGTCGGACAGCGACTTCAGCGGACGCTTGTTGGCGCCGGTGATGACGCGGCCGCGGCGGCCATTGTCGAACAGCGCATCGACGGCTTCCTGCAGCATGCGCTTTTCATTGCGCACGATGATGCCGGGCGCGCGCAGCTCGATCAGCCGCTTCAAGCGGTTGTTGCGGTTGATGACGCGGCGGTAGAGGTCGTTCAGATCCGACGTAGCGAAACGGCCGCCGTCCAGCGGGACAAGCGGACGCAGATCCGGCGGGATCACCGGAACCACCTTCATGATCATCCATTCCGGACGGTTGCCGGATTCCATGAAGTTCTCGACGACCTTGAGACGCTTCAGATACTTCTTCTGCTTTAGCCCGGAGGTGGTCGAAGCCAGTTCCGAACGCAGATCGCCGGCGATCTTCTCGAGGTCCATGCCGGCCAGCAGGTCGTGGATCGCCTCGGCGCCGATCATGGCGGTGAAACTATCCTCGCCATATTCGTCGACGGCCATCATGTACTCTTCCTCGCTGAGCAGCTGGTGCTCCTTCAGCGCGGTGAGGCCGGGTTCGGTGACGATGTAGTTCTCGAAGTAAAGGACCCGCTCGATGTCCTTCAGGGTCATGTCGAGCAGCGTGCCGATGCGCGACGGCAGCGACTTCAGGAACCAGATGTGGGCGACCGGTGCCGCCAGCTCGATATGGCCCATGCGCTCGCGGCGGACGCGCGACAGCGTGACTTCGACGCCGCACTTCTCGCAGATGACGCCCTTGTACTTCATGCGCTTGTACTTGCCGCAGAGGCACTCATAGTCCTTGATCGGACCAAAAATGCGCGCGCAGAACAGGCCGTCACGCTCCGGCTTGAAGGTGCGGTAGTTGATGGTCTCCGGCTTCTTGATCTCGCCGAATGACCAGGACAGAATCTTCTCAGGGCTGGCAAGCGAGATCCGGATGGAATCGAACACCTGCGCAGGCGCCTGGGGGTTGAAGAGATTCATGACCTCTTGGTTCATGCCGTTCTCCTTTTCGGGGTCCTCGAAAACCCCTTGCATCTAGCGCGGGCCAAACGCCCGCCGACTTGATCGGCCATCGGCCGAGAATTTGGTGCGTCCGGTCGCGGGAAGGCCGCGGCCGGACGTCTTGCTTACTCGGCCGCGTCGGGCAGCCGGATCGGGTTGTCGTCGAGCTTGGTGTTCTCCAACTCGACATTGAGGCCGAGAGACCGCATTTCCTTAACGAGAACGTTGAAGCTCTCGGGGATGCCGGCCTCGAATGTGTCGTCGCCTCTGACGATCGCCTCGTAGACCTTGGTGCGGCCGGCGACGTCATCCGACTTCACCGTCAGCATCTCCTGCAGCGTGTAGGCGGCGCCGTACGCTTCAAGCGCCCAGACCTCCATCTCGCCAAAGCGCTGGCCACCGAACTGCGCCTTGCCGCCCAGCGGCTGCTGGGTAACGAGCGAGTACGGCCCGATCGAACGCGCGTGGATCTTGTCGTCCACAAGGTGGTGAAGCTTGAGCATATATATGTAGCCCATCGTCACTTTGCGATCGAACGGTTCGCCGGTGCGTCCGTCATAGAGCTGCGACTGACCGCTGGTGTGCAGGCCCGCCTGCTCCAGCATGATGTTGATGTCGGCCTCGTGCGCGCCGTCGAACACCGGTGTCGCGATGGAGACGCCGCGGCGCATCTGCTCGCTGAGGCGAACGATGCTCTCGTCGTCATATTCGCGGACCGGCTCGTTGCGGTCATTGGCCGGCATGAAGCTCTCAAGCGTCTTGCGCAGCGGCTTGATGTCGCCCGCCGTCTTGTACGCATCGATCAGATCGCCGATCTTCTTGCCCATTCCGGCGCAAGCCCAGCCCAGATGCGTTTCCAGGATCTGGCCGACATTCATGCGGCTCGGCACACCCAGCGGGTTGAGCACGATGTCGGCATGCGTGCCGTCCTCGAGGAAAGGCATGTCCTCGACCGGAACGATCCGCGACACGACACCCTTGTTGCCGTGCCGGCCGGCCATCTTGTCGCCGGGCTGCATCTTGCGCTTCACGGCCACGAAGACCTTGACCATCTTCATGACGCCCGGAGGCATCTCGTCGCCGCGCTGCACCTTCTCGACCTTGTCCATGAAGCGCTGCTCGAGCGCCTTCTTGGAATCGTCGTACTGGCCACGCAGGGCTTCCAGTTCGCTCTGGAGCTTTTCGTTCTCCACGGCAAACTGCCACCACTGCGAACGCGGATACTCGTCGAGCGTGTCCTTCGACAGCTTCGAGCCCTTCTTGAAGCCCTTCGGCCCGGCAATCGCCTCCTTGCCGACGAGAACGTCGGAAAGGCGCGAATAGACGTTACGGTCGAGGATTGCCTGCTCGTCGTCGCGGTCCTTGGCGAGGCGTTCGATCTCCTCGCGCTCGATCGCCATGGCGCGCTCGTCCTTCTCGACACCGTGGCGGTTGAAGACGCGCACTTCGACGACGGTGCCGAAGGTTCCCGGAGGCATGCGCATGGAGGTATCGCGCACGTCCGAGGCCTTTTCACCGAAGATGGCGCGCAGCAGCTTTTCTTCCGGCGTCATCGGGCTTTCGCCCTTCGGCGTGATCTTGCCGACCAGGATGTCGCCCGGCTGCACTTCCGCACCAATGTAGACGATGCCGGCCTCATCGAGGTTCTTCAGCGCTTCTTCCGAGACGTTCGGGATATCGCGCGTGATCTCCTCCGGCCCGAGCTTGGTGTCGCGGGCCATGACTTCGAACTCCTCGATGTGGATCGAGGTGAAGACGTCGTCGGCGACGATGCGCTCGGACAAGAGGATGGAATCCTCGTAGTTGTAGCCATTCCACGGCATGAACGCGACCAGCACGTTGCGGCCGAGGGCCAGATCACCGAGCTCGGTCGACGGGCCGTCGGCGATGATGTCGCCCTTGTTGACCCGGTCGCCCATGCGCACCAGCGGACGCTGGTTGATGCAGGTGTTCTGGTTCGAACGCTGGAACTTCATCAGCCGGTAGATATCGACGCCGGACTTGCCAGGATCGAGATCTTCCGTGGCGCGGATGACGATACGCGTCGCGTCCACCTGGTCGACGATGCCGCCGCGGCGGGCGCCGATGGCGGCGCCCGAGTCACGGGCGACGATCGGCTCCATGCCGGTGCCGACGAACGGCGCTTCGGCGCGCACCAGCGGCACGGCCTGACGCTGCATGTTCGAGCCCATCAGCGCGCGGTTGGCGTCGTCGTTCTCAAGGAACGGAATCAGGGCCGCGGCCACCGACACCATCTGCTTCGGCGACACGTCCATCAGATCGACGTTTTCGCGCGGCGCCATCATCACTTCGCCGGCGTTACGGCAAATGACGAATTCGTCGACGAAATGACCATTCTTGTCGAGCTCGGCATTGGCCTGCGCGACGTGGTGCTTGGCCTCTTCCATAGCCGACAGGTAGACGACCTCATTGGTCAGCTTGCCGTTGACGATCTTGCGGTACGGGCTCTCGATGAAGCCGTATTTGTTGACACGCGCGAAGGTCGCAAGCGAGTTGATCAGGCCGATATTCGGGCCTTCCGGCGTCTCGATCGGGCAGATGCGGCCGTAATGCGTCGGGTGCACGTCGCGCACCTCGAACCCGGCACGCTCGCGGGTCAGGCCGCCCGGTCCAAGCGCCGACAGGCGGCGCTTGTGGGTGATCTCCGACAGCGGGTTGGTCTGATCCATGAACTGCGACAGCTGCGAGGAACCGAAGAACTCGCGCACGGCGGCAGCCGCCGGCTTGGCGTTGATCAGGTCCTGCGGCATCACCGTGTCGATCTCGATCGAGGACATACGTTCCTTGATCGCGCGCTCCATGCGCAGCAGGCCGACGCGGTACTGGTTCTCCATCAGCTCGCCGACCGAGCGCACGCGGCGGTTGCCGAGATTGTCGATGTCGTCGATCTCGCCCTTGCCGTCGCGCAGTTCGACCAGCGTCTTGACCACGGCCAGGATGTCGTCCTTGCGCAGCACGCGCACGGTATCCTCGGCCTTGAGCTCGAGGCGCATGTTCATCTTGACGCGGCCGACGGCCGAAAGATCATAGCGCTCGCTGTCGAAGAACAGCGAGTTGAACATGGCTTCGGCGGTCTCGAGCGTCGGCGGCTCACCGGGGCGCATGACGCGGTAGATGTCGAACAGCGCGTCCTGGCGGCTCTCGTTTTTGTCGACGTTGAGCGTGTTGCGGATATAAGCGCCGACATTGACGTGATCGATGTCGAGAACCTTGATCTCGTCATCGCCGGTGCCGAGAAGCACTTTCAGCGTCTTTTCATCGATCTCGTCGCCGGCTTCGAGGAAAATCTCGCCGGTGCCATAGTTGACGATGTCCTCGGCAAGGTAGTTGCCGAGCAGATCCTCGTCGGTCGCCTTGATCGCCTTGAGACCTTTTTCGCCAAGCGCCCTGGCCTGGCGGGCAGTGATCTTCTTGCCGGCCTCGACGACGACCTCGCCGGTGTCGGCGTCAACCAGGTCACCAACGGCCTTGAGGCCGCGGAAACGCTCGACGTTGAAGGGAATGCGCCAATGGTCGCCGGCGCGCTTGTAGGTGATTTTGTTGTAGAAGGTCGACAGGATCTCTTCGCCGTCCATGCCGAGCGCCATCAGCAGCGACGTCACCGGAATCTTGCGGCGGCGGTCGATACGGGCGTGCACGACGTCCTTGCTATCGAACTCGATGTCGAGCCACGAGCCGCGGTAGGGAATGACCCGCGCGGCAAACAGAAGCTTGCCGGACGAGTGCGACTTGCCCTTGTCATGGTCGAAAAAGACGCCCGGCGAACGGTGCATCTGCGAGACGATGACGCGCTCGGTGCCGTTGACGATGAAGGTGCCGTTCAAGGTCATGAGCGGCATGTCGCCCATGTAGACGTCCTGCTCCTTGATGTCCTTGATCGACTTCGCGCCGGTATCCTCGTCGATATCGAACACGATGAGGCGCAGCGTCACCTTGAGCGGCGCCGCATAGGTCAGGTCGCGCTGACGGCATTCGTCAACGTCGAATTTCGGTCCTTCGAACTCGTATTTCACGAATTCCAGCATCGAGGAGCCGGAAAAATCGGAAATCGGGAAGACCGACTTGAAAACTGCCTGCAGCCCCTCGTCAGGACGCCCACCCTTGGGCTCCTCCACCATCAGGAACTGGTCATAGGATGCCTTCTGAACCTCGATCAGGTTCGGCATCTCCGCAACTTCCGGGATCTTACCGAAAAACTTGCGTACGCGTCTGCGGCCATTGAAAGTCTGGGTCTGGGCCATCGTCGCTCCTTAGCTCAATTCTCGGGACGAGCCTCGCCGCGGCTCGCCTTGCATCTCGGGCCACCTCGGCGGCCCTGTCTTGTTGCCCGCCGCCTGTCGGCGGCTTCTTGTCTTTTCACCCACCACCAATTGGCGGTGGGCCAGAAACGGGAGAAAACCCGTTTCCTGAAGGCCGGTTTGCGGCCCTCAGGAAAGAGGTTTTCGCACTCTTCGCGCCATGAGCCTCCCCTCGACGTGAAGGGAGTGGCGGACGGCGCGACGCCGTCCGCCGGTACTCAACGCTTACTTCAGTTCGACCTTGGCGCCGGCTGCTTCCAGCTGGGCCTTGAACTTGTCCGCGTCGGCCTTGGAAACGGCTTCCTTGACCGGCTTCGGAGCCGCCTCGACCAGGTCCTTGGCTTCCTTGAGGCCAAGACCGGTGATGGCGCGAACTTCCTTGATGACGTTGATCTTCTGAGCGCCTGCTTCGGTGAGGACGACGTCGAATTCCGTCTTTTCCTCGACCGGAGCAGCAGCGGCCGCGGCGCCGCCAGCAGCGGCAACCGCCACCGGAGCAGCGGCGGAAACGCCCCACTTTTCTTCAAGAAGCTTCGACAGCTCGGCCGCCTCGAGGACGGTCAGCTTCGAAAGGTCGTCTACGATCTTTGCCAGATCAGCCATTGCAATGTTCCTTCATAAGGTTCGAACGTGTGTTTGTGATAGCGAGGAACGGCCTCATGCCGCCTCGTCCTTCCGGGCGTAAGCGCCGATGACGCGCGCGACCGAAGCCGCAGGCGCATTGACGATCTGGGCGATCCGGGTTGCCGGCGTGGCGATCATGCCAACCAGCCTGGCGCGCAGCTCATCGAGCGACGGAAGTGTGGCGAGTGCCTTCACACCGTCGGCGTTGAGCGAGGTGGTGCCCATTGCGCCGCCGAGAATGACGAGCTTGTCATTTCCCTTGGCGAAATCGGACGCGACCTTCGGCGCCGCAATCGGATCCTCCGAATAGGCGATCAGCGTCTGTCCCTTGAACAGCTCGATGATCGATGCGGAGTCCGTGCCCTGAAGAGCGATTTTGGCGAGACGGTTCTTCGCGACTTTGACGGTGCCACCGGCGGCGCGCATTTTCGACCGAAGGTCGTTCATTTGCGCGACGGTGATACCGGCGTAGTGGGCCACGACGACTGAACCAGCGCCTGAGAACGCATCATTCAGGCCCGTGACGAGTTCGCGTTTTTCCGCTCTGTCCACTGCCTATCTCCAGTTGACCCCTGCCCTCTACGAAGGACAGGCGTCGGGTTGCCTTTTGCCGGCCGGGCCATCCAGTAACGGATCTCCCGAACGACGCTCGAGGATCCTGCCCCCTTTCGCCACACCTGCCGGCAAGCCGGACGGTGCGCAGACAAAAGGCAAACACGGTTCGAACCTTTCATTGGAGCGTTCGCTCCTTTGTCCGGTCTTCACCCGTCTCATGCAGGCCCACATGAATTAAGGCCCACATCACCTAAGGCTTGGGGGCCGCCTGCAATCTCGGACAGGATGTCCGGAAGCCTTTCGACTTCCGGTACCGGGCCGCCGACAGGTCGGAGGCCCGGAATTCTTTCACGGATCAGCGTCTTAGCGGCCGATCCAATTGTTCGTATCAGGACGCTGCGAGCGTCGAGACGTCGAGCTTGAGGCCCGGGCCCATCGTCGAGGTGACCGACACCTTCTTGACGTAATTGCCCTTGGCACCAGCCGGCTTTGCCCTGGTCACCGCATCGGCGAAGGCGCGGACGTTCTCTTCCAGCGCCTTGACGTCGAACGAGACCTTGCCGACGCCGGCATGAACGATGCCGGCCTTCTCGACGCGGAACTCGACGGCGCCGCCCTTCGATGCCTTCACGGCGGCGGCCACGTCGGTGGTGACGGTGCCGACCTTCGGGTTCGGCATCATGCCGCGCGGGCCGAGCACCTTGCCGAGACGGCCGACCAGCGGCATCATGTCCGGCGTGGCGATGCAGCGGTCGAAGTCGATCGTGCCCTTCTGGACGATGTCGACCAGATCCTCGGCTCCGACGATGTCGGCGCCGGCGGCCTTGGCCTCCTCGGCCTTGTCACCGCGCGCGAACACGGCGACGCGAACGCTGCGGCCGGTGCCGTTCGGCAGGTTGACCACGCCGCGGACCATCTGGTCGGCATGGCGGGGGTCGACGCCGAGGTTCATCGCGACTTCGATGGTCTCGTCGAACTTCACCGAGGAGCGATCCTTGAGCAGCTTCAGCGCCTCACCCAAAGCGTAAGCCTTGTTGGGATCGATGCCTTCGCGGGTCTGCGATACACGCTTTGCAATCTTTGCCATGATCTCAGCCCACCACTTCCAGACCCATCGAGCGGGCGGAGCCCTCGACCATGCGCATGGCCGCCTCGACGTCGTTTGCGTTCAGATCCTTCATCTTCTGCTCGGCGATGGCGCGCACCTTGTCGCGGCCGATCGTGCCGGCCTTGACCTTGCCCGGCTCCTTCGAGCCCGACTTCAGGTTCGCGGCCTTCTTCAGGAAGTAGCTCACCGGCGGCGTCTTCATGACGAAGGTGAACGACTTGTCCTGGTAGTAGGTGATGACGACCGGAACCGGCGAGCCCTTTTCCATTTCCTGGGTCTGCGCGTTGAACGCCTTGCAGAACTCCATGATGTTGATGCCACGCTGACCAAGCGCCGGGCCGATCGGGGGCGACGGCGTCGCCGATCCCGCGGAAACCTGGAGCTTGAGCTGGCCTGCAATTTTCTTAGCCATCTCTCTTCCTGCCTTTTCTCATGCCGGTCTTGCCGGCGGTTGCAGTCTGGTGGTGCGGTCCGCGCGGCCGGCTAAAGCCGCATTCGCCTCCCACCCGTTTTGGCCGCGCGATCTCCGCGCCGCCTTCCCTGCCGCCGAAACCGGTGCAGGGATTTCGGATCAGCCCTTCTCGACCTGTCCGAATTCCAGATCGACCGGCACGGCGCGCCCGAAGATCGATACTTCCACCTTGAGCCGCGCTCGCTCCTCGTCCACTTCCTGGACGAAACCGTTGAACGACGCGAATGGTCCATCCGAAACGCGGATCGCTTCGCCGATCTCGAACGTCACCGACGGCTTCGGCCGCTCGACGCCTTCCTGAACCTGGTTCAGGATACGCTGGGCTTCGGCTTCGGTGATCGGCACCGGCTTGGAGTCGCCCAGGAACCCGGTGACCTTCGGCGTGTTCTTGACGAGCGAGAACACGGCATCGGTCAGATTGGCCTTCAACAGCACATAGCCCGGAAAGAACTTGCGCTCGGCATCGACCTTGCGGCCGCGGCGGATCTCGACGACCTTCTCGGTCGGCACCACGATCTGCTCGATGTCGGCGGACAGGCCCTTCTGCTTGGCCTTGTTCTCGATGTCCTCGGCGACCTTCTTTTCAAAGTTCGAGTAGGCGTGGACGATGTACCACCGCGCGGTCATTTTAAGACTTCTCCGTAATCGCCGGACTTACTGTCCGAGGCCGAGGATTTTTTCGACCGCAAAGCCCATGGCCACGTCTGCGGTAAAGAAAAAGATCATCGCG
Organism: Mesorhizobium sp. M0778; assembly: GCF_040320105.1. Lineage (NCBI taxonomy): Bacteria > Pseudomonadati > Pseudomonadota > Alphaproteobacteria > Hyphomicrobiales > Phyllobacteriaceae > Mesorhizobium > Mesorhizobium sp. M0778. The sequence goes on from NZ_JAMYPA010000006.1 coordinate 128,656, forward strand.
ATGACCGCGAACACAAGGACCATCACCGTCGAGATCACCGTTTCGCGCCGCGACGGCCAAGTGACCTTGGCAGTCTCCGCGCGAACCTGCTGGAGAAAGGTGAAAGGATTTGTGGTTTTCGAAGCCATATGCCGCTCTGTCTGCAAGACCCGTTGGCCGGGTCTCCTGGATGATCCCGCTGGCCGGGACGTGCCGCTTGAGCGTGCGTTCGCGCCGAATCAGCGCAATCATTTCGCCCATGCAAATCAGACGCGTAAAGCCGGCTTCCCAGCTCCACGCGTCGCGTGTCTGTTTCGTCTACATAAAACCGATTCTTGATCCACGCAAGTGGCAAGTGTCCGCTTTATGACCAAACGCCGCCTCGGAACCATCCAGTCGTCCCGTCCCGGCTATGCGGCCCTTATGCCGCAACTTATGCTATATGGCAAGTCACAAGCCGGTTTTCAAAGGCTGCGCTGCAAAAGAATCGTTTTTTAGGTATCCATTCGTAGGAATGGCACGGGCAGCAGGGCTCGAACCTACGACCTGCGGTTTTGGAGACCGCCGCTCTACCAACTGAGCTATGCCCGTATGCGCATGTCGGCGCAGCAGGCGCTTCCTAAAAGCTTCCGCGCGCTCTGTAAAGAGCGGTGTGCGCTGCCCAGCCTTCATCTTCGAAAGTCGAGGCGTCCTCCCGGCCATTTCCCGTCGATCCGTTGATTGCTGACGACCAAACCGACCCAGGGACGCACGATTTGTGGGTCGGTCAGATTGATATATTTTCCAACCAGCCCTTTCGCACTGACGCGCCGCGCATCAATGAGCCCCTTGCGCACGCCATCATGCCAATCGAACAGTAGGTAAACTCTCTCTCCCGCCGTCGTCAGCTCGCCCCGGCCAGACTTCCATTTACCCTTGCTATCGCCTGGAATCGTGGGGTCGGCACCGCCGTTCCATCGGCTGGACCACCTGCCTTCGATGGTGTCGTTGCGGTCGCCGTCGCTTTCGGTGCCCCAGGCTTCGGCGTTTTCATCGCTTGCAGCTCCCTCCAGTTTTACGCCGGCGGCGAACGCCGACACCTCCTCGTCGTCGGGAGTGGGGACATCCATGACACCGAACGGGTTTCGGGTTCCGCGGTTGCCGTCAAAGGTGCTGCCTGAATTTTTCTTGCCTTCCGATCTCATCGCAAAGTCTCCGGTTTTCAGTGAGGCCCCGCCAGTCGACGGCGACTTTAAACCGTTAGCCTGGAGGACCGAGACCTCCATAGCCACCCGTTTTCCTGGCCGGCAGGGTTTTCGACCGATTCACGCCCGGTCAGTTTCCCGAAGGCGGCTTGTAGGGGCCGCCCGGCACGCCCCAACCCCAGACCGGCATTGGTTCCGCCTCGGGATCGCAGGTCGGACCTTTGTTGGAGTTCATCTTGGCCAGCCGCGATCCCCATTCGATATAGGCCATGAAGGCCGAGCGGAATTCGGGATCGTCAGGCAGCCCGATCTCGTCGGCGGCGTCGGCGAGGAGATTGATCCAGCGCCGGCGCTGCTCCTCGGTCAGATGCTTGCCAAGATGATGCATCACCATCTCGCGATGGCCGCCATGCTTTTCGCTGTAGGCTTTCGGTCCACCGAAAACTTCGCCGATGAAGGCCGCGACGTGGGCCGGATGGTCCGCCGACATATGCTTGAACACCGGCCCGACAATGGGATCCCGAGAGACGTTGTCGTAGAAGGTCTGGGTCAGGCGGTTCAGCGCTTCGGTGCCGCCGGCCCATTCGAACAATGTCGGGACGTCCTGGCTCATTTGCGATCCCTCGCCTGGCTGGTCTTCTACCACGCCGGACGATAGCGGAAACATCCAGCATCGCTCAACCTGTCTCGATGGCCAGCTTCCGAAACCGACGCGCCCCTACAATTTGGCGGGCGCCTCGGCCTGCGCATTGGGCGAGAGCACCACGCGGCAATTGTCAGGCTTCGGCACCGATCTGCACAGGGTGGCACCGGTCAGCTCGTCCACTGATTGCGGCCCAGTCGTCAGTCCGGCCCTCAGCATCACGTCAGGTTCGAGCTGACGCTCGACCGAAATGCGCTGAAGCGTCATGAACAGATCACGGTTGATTGCCATCTCGTCAAGGTAAGCCTTGATCAGCTGGGCTTGTCCCATCAGGTAAAGGCTGAGTAGCGCCCGTGGACCGACAAGCCGCCTGACGCCCCCAGCCAGCATCAGCGCGCAGGCCGAATCGCAGTCGCCTTTCGCATCGCTGGCCACTCCGGCATAGGCGCCATCTTTGGCCAAGCAATTCCACTCTTCCGGGTCGCAGCCAACGAAATCGGTACGGGCAACGGCGACGTCGAGCTTCTTTTCACGGATAAGTCGCCCCATCGCCAGAGCGCTGAACAAGTCGCCGCCTCGCGAGCTCACCACTATAGGCAGCCGCCGGCTGCCAAGCGTAGCGAGCAACTGGCCCAGCTTCTGCGGGGTTTGGCTCGTGATTACGCCTTGTGCCGAGATCCATTCCGGGCAGTCGGGATTGCAGGACGAATTGCTGCGGCGAACCACAACGAAGCGCATCTCGGGTGCCCCGTTCCCCGGCACTGCCACGAGCGGCCGAGCCCACATCCATTCCGGGCAGTGGGGCTCGCACATCGGATCGCTGCCGCGAACGAGTATGAAGCCCTTGTCCGGCGCCTCGTTTCCTGGCACTGCCTCGACCGGCTGAGCAGGTGCCTCCTTGGCCAGGTGAGAAAGTGGGACTTGAGCCGGCTGAGACGGTCCGGCCTTCGCTTCGATTGCTGCCACCTTGGCCGGCTTGGCATTCGCAGGGACCTCCCTGCAGTTCGGCGGCGCAGGACTCCGCTGGCATATGCCCGCCTGCGTAAGTATGTCGAGGGAGTCCCTGCTGGTGATCAGCTTCATCGTCAGCATGTCGTCGAGGGCGATCTGCCGGATGTCGCTGGCGGGCGTGGCCTTCATTCTGTCGATTACGCCCCGTCCGACACCCATGTCCCTGAGATAGGCCGAAAGTTTCCTCTCAAGCGCCTTGCTCATCTCATAGGTCTTGTAGCCGGCATTGTCTTGAGTGATGGTTTCTGTGGTGATCCTATATTTTTTGCCCCGCACAACTCGATAGGTGGTTCGATAGTGCCGTGTTGTGCGGAAATAGGTCGTAGTGATCTGATGGACGCCTAGATAGGCCCAACCGCCGACCACGCGTCCGACGCCTCCGGCAAACATCAGCGGACATGCGGAGTTGCACATGGCACCCCCGTCAGACGCAATGCCGAAATATGCTGCGCCCTTGCCGTCATTGGCCCGGCAATCTTTCATCCCGGGCCAACAATCGGAAAACTTGGTCGTACCGACGGCGATATCGAGCTTGTTTTTGCGGATTATTCGACCAAGCTGGAGCGCAGCATCGACATTGCCGCCCGGGGAATTGACGATGATCGGCAGTTTGCGGCGGCCGAGCGTCTTCAATATGCGCTTGAACTGCGCTGGCGTGCCCGCTTCGATGGCGCCTTCTGCCGAAATCCATTCCGGACAGTTAGACTCGCAGCCGGTCGCGTTGCTGCGCACGACGACGAATCGCATCGGCGAGAGATCATCGGATAAATAGCTTCGGATCGGTCCAAGTCGTCGGATCGGACCATTTCGGGAAGACATCCTCGGCCTTTGCGGCGAAGGCAGCCATCGCCATGGCAATAACCAGCAGCCCGCGCCACCACCTTGCCACGCTATCTAAACGGCGTCCCGAAACCACGCTTGGCAAAAGCCCCCTTGATGCAACCTATAATAGTTGCGGCAATGGTGGTTGCAATAGCTTTGAAACACCCGCGCAAGATTGTTCTGCCTCGAGTCAGTAAGCGAAAAAGGCGGCCCGAAGACCGCCCTTTCGCATCGACCGGCAATGCCGGCGCCGATCACTCTATAATGGTGACGACGACGCCAGCACCGACGGTGCGGCCGCCTTCACGGATGGCGAAGCGCAGCTTCTCTTCCATGGCGATCGGCACGATCAGCTCGCAGCTATCAAGCCCGCCTTACGATTTGACCGGCGTGCTGGCCTGAGCCTTGGCGCCCGAGGCTTCGCGGCAGTTCTCGGGCTGTGGCTCCGATCTGCAGATGCCGGGGCCTGTCAATTCGTCTGCCGATTGATGCCCGGTTGTCAGCCCGTATTTCAGCATCCTGTCGAGTTCGAGCTGCCGTTCGACTGAATTCAGCTGAATTGCGGTAAACAGACCGGGGCCGATGGCCATGTCCTCGAGATAGGCCTTGACCTTTTGCTCCTGCCCTACCGAATGCACGCTCAACTGTGCACGCGGGCCGACGAGGCGTTTGACACCGCCGGCGAGCATGATCGGACAGGCCGAGCCGCACGCGCCGCCAGCATCGACCGTCAGTCCGTTATAGACGCCGTCTTCGGCCGTGCAGTCGGCCTGCCGCGGTTCGCAGCCAATGAAATCTGTCCGCGCCACGGTGACGTCGAGCTTGCGTTCGCGGATCAGCCTTCCGGCCGCCAAAGCACCGAGCACATCACCACCCGGCGAGTTGATGACGATGGGCAGACGCCGGTCGCCGACGCCGTCCAGCAGTTGGCGCAGTTTTTCGGGCGTGTCGGCGGTAATTGTGCCTTCGGCCGAGATCCATTCCGGGCAGTTGGGATTGCAAAGCGGATTGCTGCCGCGGACCAGGACGAAGCGCATGTCTGCGGCCTCCTTCGGCCGCGTGGTTTCGTGCCCTGCGGGTGCAGGCTCGGCGTTCGCCACCACTTCGCCGGCCGGCTTCGCGACATTCGCCGGCGCCGGCAGCTCCCTACAACTCGCCGGCAACGGATCGGATTTGCATAGGGTTGGCGCGGTCAGCAGGTCGACGGCATCCAAGCTGGTGACGAGATTCATTTGCAGCATGTCGTAGGGAACCAGTTGCTGGATGCTGCTGGCCGGCGTGCCTTTCATGGTCTCGAGCACGCCCAGGCCGACGCCCATCTCCTTCAGATAGGCCGCCAGCTTCCGCTCCAGCGGCTTGTTCATCTCGTAGGTCTTGTAGCTGCCGGCGTTCTTCCGGCTGACGACCTTGGTGCTGAGGATCTTCTTCTTACCCTTCACCACGCGGTAGGTGGTGCGGTACAGCAATTTCGTCCGGATATAGGTCGTGGTGATCTGATGGACGCCGAGAAAGGCCCATTCCCCGACCACGCGCCGGATGCCACCGGAAAACATCAACGGACAGGCGGAATTGCAGATGGCGCCGTCGGCATAGGCATTGCCGAAATAACGGGCGCCCTTGCCGTCCTTTTCCTTGCAGTTTTTCACATCTGGCAGACAGCCGACGAACCGGGTTTTGCCGACGGCGATATCGAGCTTGTTCTTGCGGATCAGGCGACCAAGTGTCAGCGCCGCTTCGACATTGCCGCCGGGGGAATCGACGACGATCGGCAGCTTTCGGCCGCCAAGCGCCTTCAGCGTGCGTTTGAACAGGGCCGGCGTGCCGGCTTCTATCGAGCCTTCCGCCGATATCCATTCCGGACAGGTCGGCTCGCAGCCCGGCGCGCTGCTGCGGACGACAACGAACCGCATCGTCGGGCCGAGATCCGGCGTGGATTTTTCCGGCGTGGATTTCTTGGCATCGGCTGCGAAGGCAGCGTGGCCCAAGGCGAGCAACGACACCAGGCAGATCAGCCCTAACGACCACAATGCCTGACTATGCAAACGGCGCCATGGAACCATTCGGGCAGCCCCCTCGATGCAACCTATACTAGTTACGGCAGAGGCGCTTGCAACAGGATTTGAAGCAAGGCGGTTAATCTATTCGAATCAAAAAGGCGGCCCGAAGACCGCCCTTTCGCATTCGATCTCGACCGGCAACGCCGGCGTTGATTACTCTTTGATGGTGACGACGATGCCGGCACCGACGGTGCGGCCGCCTTCACGGATGGCGAAGCGCAGCTTCTCTTCCATGGCGATCGGCACGATCAGCTCGACATCGACGGTGATGTTATCGCCCGGCATCACCATCTCGGTGCCTTCCGGCAGCGACACGATGCCGGTCACATCCGTCGTGCGGAAATAGAACTGCGGACGGTAGTTGGTGAAGAACGGCGTGTGACGGCCGCCCTCGTCCTTGGTCAAGATGTAGGCTTCGGCGACGAACTTCTTGTGCGGCTTGACGGTGCCGGGCTTGGCCAGAACCTGGCCGCGCTCGACGCCTTCACGGTCGACACCGCGCAACAGCGCGCCGATGTTGTCGCCGGCCTGGCCCTGGTCGAGCAGCTTGCGGAACATCTCGACGCCCGTGCAGGTCGTCTTGGTGGTCGGACGGATGCCGATGATCTCCAGCTCCTCGCCGACCTTGACGACGCCGCGCTCGACGCGGCCGGTCACCACCGTGCCGCGGCCCGAAATCGAGAACACGTCCTCGATCGGCATCAGGAACGGCTTGTCGAGCGGACGAACCGGCGTCGGGATGTAGGCATCGACCGCCGCCATCAATTCGCGGATCGCGTCCTCGCCGATCTTCTTGTCAGAATCTTCAAGTGCGGCAAGCGCCGAACCCTTGACGATCGGAATGTCGTCGCCGGGGAACTCGTTCTTGGTCAAAAGCTCACGCACCTCGAGCTCGACCAGCTCGAGCAGCTCGGCGTCGTCGACCTGGTCGACCTTGTTCAAGAACACCACGATCGACGGCACGCCGACCTGGCGGGCCAAAAGGATGTGCTCGCGGGTCTGCGGCATCGGGCCGTCGGCGGCCGACACGACCAGGATCGCGCCGTCCATCTGCGCGGCACCGGTGATCATGTTCTTCACATAGTCGGCGTGGCCGGGGCAGTCGACATGGGCATAGTGGCGGGCAGCCGTCTCGTATTCGACGTGTGCCGTCGAAATGGTGATGCCGCGTGCCTTTTCTTCCGGCGCCGCATCGATCTGGTCGTAGCGCTTGTATTCGCCAAAATACTTGGTGATCGCCGCCGTCAGCGACGTCTTGCCGTGGTCGACGTGACCAATCGTGCCAATGTTCACATGAGGCTTAGTGCGCTCGAATTTACCTTTTGCCATAGTCTCTTTCCTTGGACGGCCTAAGGACGGCCTGGACCTTCAGTTCAGTCGAATGCGGGGCGATTAGCGACTAAGGCCGAAAAACACAAGTGCCTTGTGGCTGAGCGCGGCTCACTCGGTTCGAACCCATGATCCGATTTAGGGGATGTGGCCGATATGGGAATGGCAAGACGGAAATGTAAGATGGGCACGACCCAAGGCCGGAGGCGCCACAAACCCTTAATGACACTCCCTTAATGAGACTGGCTTAATGACACTGGAGCAGAATGGCGCCTGGGCACTTGCGGGTAAATGAGCATCATGCGGATTGCCACCATCGCGACAGGGCAGAACCTGCAACGTCTGATCTATCTGGCCATATGCGGCTTGATCTGCACTTACATCGGCGTGCTTGGCATTTCGATATTGATCGGCAGCTGGCTGTTCGACGAAAACGGGCGGCCGCTGGCGACCGACTTCATCGCATTCTGGGGGGCTGGCAAGCTTGTCCTGCAAGGCCATGCCGCCGATGCCTATAATTGGGACCTGCACAAGAGCATCGCGACCGCTGAAAGCGGTGCTACCTTCGACGGCTATTTTTCATGGCAGTATCCTCCGACTTTCCTGATCGTGACCGCCGCACTGGCGTTGCTATCCTATCCGGCTGCATTGGTTGCATGGATGGCGACCGGGATAACGCTCTACGCCGCCGCCATACGGCTGATCGGGAACACGCGCGTTGCGATTCTGGCAGCCATGGCCTGGCCCCCCGTGCTTTGGAATACCGTGGTCGGCCAAAACGGCTTCATTACCGCTGCGTTGCTTGGCGCAGCCATCGCCTCGATCGAAAAACGCCCCGCGCTGGCCGGCCTCTGCTTCGGCCTGCTCACCTATAAGCCGCAATTCGGTCTGATGATCCCGCTTGCGCTCATCGCCGGAGGCTTTTGGCGAGTGATCGGTTGGGCCGCTGTTTCCACCACCGTCATGATCATGCTTTCCATCGGCCTCTTCGGCGCCGAGATTTGGTCCGATTTCTTCGATGCCGCCGCCAAGGTCAACGGCACCATTCTCGTCGATGGTAGGGCTGACTTCTCCAAGCTTCAAAGCCTCTACGGTTTTGTCCGCGCGCTTGGGTGGAATTGGACGCTCGCATGGACCGCGCAGGGCCTGCTCATCGCAGTTCTGAGCGCCGGCATTGTCTGGATATGGCGTCAAAAAGTGGCGTTCGACGTCAAGGCAGCAGCGCTCGCAACCGTGACGATTCTCGCTTCGCCTTACGCGTTCATCTATGATTTCGTGGCTCTTGCCATCCCGCTGGCGTTTCTAGGAAAATCAGGATTTTCGGCGAAAGAAAGCGCTGTCGTGATCGCTGCCGGAATTCTGCTCGTCTCGGGCCCCTCGGACCACCTGGCCACCGCCTTTCTCTCGGCGCTGCTTGTGTCAGGCCTGGTGGTCGGCCGCGCATGGCAGGCTTTTCCGACACGCTTGGCTTCGCGGGCTGGAGCGCTCAACGTGAATTGAAGCCATAATCCGTTCGCTTGCCGCTGGAAATCCGTTCGCTTGCCGCTGGCCCATTGCCGCTGCTGCGCCGGTCTGATTTCGTCGGCCCATGCATTTCATCCCGACTGCCATCCGAGGCCCGCTGTTCATGGTCGTTTCGACCGGGTCCTACATCGTGAACGACACGATGATGAAGCTCGCAACCGCGGGACTGCCGCCCTATGAGGTGCTGTTCCTGCGCGGCGCTGCGGCAACATTGTGGGGCATTCCGCTGCTGTTCATGCTGGGCTATGGCAAGCAGATCCCGCTGATCCTCGACGCGAAGGTGTTGCGCAGGAACCTGCTCGAACTGGGTGCTATCCTTTGCTACGTGGTGGCGCTCGCCAACATGCAGATCGCCGATTCGACCGCGCTTGGGCAGATCACACCCTTGCTGATGCTGGTCGGCTCCTCGATCCTGTTTGGCGAACGGATCGGCGGGGTGCGGCTGGCGCTGATCGGCCTTGGCTTTATCGGCGCGGTGATGGTGGCACAACCGACGATGCAGGGGATTTCGGTCTACGCCCTGCTGGCGCTGGGCAATGCCGCTCTGTCCGCGGCACGCGATCTGGCGGGACGCAAGGTCGCCGCCGAGGTGCCGGGGATGGTTGTTGCCATTTCCGCGGTGGTCGTGGTGCTCGCCGGCGCTGGCGTCGCGCATCTGCTTTCCGAGCAGTGGGTCGTGCCTGAAACCCATCACCTGCTGCTGATGGCGGGGGCCGGACTGTTCCTGATCTTCGGCCACTTCTTCATCTTCATGGCCTATCGCGTCGGGCCGACCAGCGTGGTGGCGCCGTTCTACTATTGCTTCACCGTCTGGGCGGTGATTTCGGGCCTGGTGGTATTCCGGCAACTCCCGAATGCGCTGGCCATCTGCGGTATCCTGCTGGTGGTGGCCAGCGGGTTGACAATCGTCTCGCTCGACGAGCGCAAGCGCCGGTTGACTGTCGTCGCCTAGAGCGGAAGTGGAGAAGCGCATGGCAAGCCCGGAAAGCAACCAGAATGCAAGCAACCGCACGCTCACCGGAAAGTGCCTGTGCGGCGCCGTTCAGTATGCGGTGGCGGACGCGTTCATCTATGCCGCGAACTGCCACTGCTCGAACTGCCGGCGCACCACCGGTTCGGCGTTCAAGCCATTCGCCGGCATCGAACGCGACAGGCTGAGCCTGACCAGGGGCGAGGACAATCTCATGATCTTCGGCGACGAAACCGGCCATAACGCGCACTGCAAGACTTGCGGCTCGTTGCTCTATTCGGTGGTCCGCGGCGGTGCCTTCGTGCATGTCGCCATGGGAACCCTGGTCGACGAGCCGACCATCCGCCCGACGCAGCACATCTTTGTCGGCTCCAAGGCGAAGTGGTTCACGATCACCGACGACCTGCCGCAATATGAAGAACACGTGGTCGCTGGAGATGCCGACGAATAGCTGACCGTTAGAAAACGCTCAACCAAATTATCGTTTCGTTTTCCCGTCCGTCGCCAAAGAAACTATACTGTGCTCCGTCACCGAACCTATGTCGCGGGGATTTTCTGTGGCATTACCGCCCGAGTGGTTGCCCAATGTTGCGATGAGGCGCGTCATTTGCCATTGGACGGCGGGCTCGCATTCGGCCGGCGATACCGAGAAGGATGCATATCACATACTGGTCGAGGGGAATGGCCGTCTGGTCAGGGGCCGGCCTTCGATCGCGCTCAATTCCGGCCGGGTAAAACCGGGATATGCCGCGCACACGCTCAACTGCAACGGCGGCTCGATCGGGGTTTCGCTCTGTTGCATGGCCGGGGCGGAGGAAAGGCCGTTCGATGCCGGCCGCTATCCGATGACCAGGGCGCAGTGGGACGCGATGACCGCGGTTGTCGCCGAACTCTGCAAATATTACCGCATCAAGGTCACGCCCAAAACGGTGCTCTCGCACGCCGAGGTCGAAAGCAATCTCGGCATCGAGCAACGCGGAAAATGGGATTTCACCCGGCTGCCTTTCGATCCGACGATCAGCGGCGCAAGCGGCTGCGGCGAGCGGCTGCGCCGCGACGTGACGGCGGCAATGAGCTCGATGCCAAATCTGCCGGTGAGGATTGGGCGGGATGCCGTATGGCAGCGATTGCTGGAGGAACTATGGCCGATCATGGTGAGAGGGCTGGAAGCCGGCCTCAACACGCTGATCCGCGAAATCCTCAGAAGGATCAGATAGGCGGTCGGCATTCACCCGAATGCCGACGCAACTGCCGGACGGCTTCTATAGAGCCCTCTTGCCGCTGAACTGATGATAGGCCCAGAGGACAACCACGGCACCGACCACGGCTACGATCAGGCTATAGATGTTGAGCCCGGTAACGCCCGACGCGCCAAACGCGCTGAAGATGAGCCCTCCGACGATGGCCCCGACAATCCCGAGCACGATGTCGAGCACAAGGCCTTGCCCGCTTTTATTGACGATCTTGCTGCCTATGAAGCCGGCGATGACGCCGAGAATAATCCAGCTTAATATTGACATTTTTCCTCTCCGTTCCCCGCGCTCGATTACTTCCACATTATTAAGCAAAGCTCAAGCCAACTTGAAAATCATGATTACGGAAAGCTCAAACCGGCTTGAAATTCGCCATGGATGCGTCATTGTCGGAGACGGACGGGCAATTTGACATGGAGATCCACAATGGGACTGTTTGACAATGCCGTTCCCGGCGGCAACGTCGCCAAGCCGCTGATGATCGCGCTCGGCGCACTTTTGGTGGGAAAAATGCTGAGCGGTGGAAGTTCCGCCCAGCCGGAGGCAACGCAAAGCCCTGCCCCCGTCCCGCCTGATACAACAGCATCTGCCGATGGCGGCCTGCTCGGCGGTCTGGGCGGCCTGCTCGACAAACTGAAGGACGCCGGCCACGGCAACGTCGCCAATTCGTGGGTCGGTACCGGTCAGAACCAGCCGATCAACCCCAGCGATCTGGGCAGCGCTCTCGGGCCACAAATCATTCAGGAGATCGCGCAAAGGACGGGGCTGAACCAGCAGGACCTGCTCAAGCAACTGTCCGCAGCCTTGCCAGGGCTTGTCGACCAGCTGACGCCGAACGGGCAAGTGCCGCAGCAGAACCAGCTCGCGTCCATATTCAGCAAATTCGCGAGTTAAGGCATGTCGCCCAACACCCCCTGCGGTTTGGTACAACGACATGCATAAAACAACGGATTGAGGTCGTTGCGCGTCCGTCTGGACGCGCAACCAACACTTTGAATTATCGGCAAAGCGCTTCACTTGGCGGTGCCTGCTTCGGGATCGTGCGCGAGGGACGCCGCGGCTGCGGGAAATCTGGAGCGGGTAGCGGGAATCGAACCCGCATATTCAGCTTGGAAGGCTGCTGCTCTACCACTGAGCTATACCCGCGCCTTTCAGTCAAGCATCGGATACGCTCCGACGCTCGCTCTGCGTTTCAGGGCTTCCGGGCCGGCAGTGGTGGAGAGGGTTGGATTTGAACCAACGTAGGCATAGCCAACGGATTTACAGTCCGTCCCCTTTAACCACTCGGGCACCTCTCCAGTCTGCCGCCGGAGCCATGCAACGAGGCATCGACGCGTCGCGGCCGCCAAAGCAGCCCTTCCGCGAAGCGCCTTATGGCGGCAGCGCCCAAAACTGTCAACCACAACAGCCCGGCAAAAAGCGTTGAATTTCGCACCTCGCCTGACAAGCACCTTGTGCAGCTGTATCCATCGCCGGACGACACGGCTATAGAGGCCGCCATGAGCAACGATAACAAATCGAAGACCCCGAAAGATACCCACTACGCCAAGCTGCGCCGCGCGCATCGCGACGAGAAGAGCGGCGGCGCGCCGGCGTTCAGGCCACGCCAGCCGGTGCCGCCCGGCGAGAACGCGGCGGACGGGCTGGTGCGGCTTTACGGGCTGCACACGGTGCGGGCCGCACTCGACAATCCGCGCCGCAAGATCAAGAAAATGCTGGTGACGCGCAACGCTGCCGAGCGGCTGGCAATCGCCGATCTCGGCGCTTTGCCCTTCAAGGCGGAGTTGGTCGAACCCAGGGACATCGACAAGGTCACCGGCTCGGATGCCGTGCACCAGGGCGTGCTGATCGAGGCCGAGCCGCTGAAACCGAAACGCCTCGATGCGCTCGGCGACACCAGGTTGGTGCTGGTGCTCGACCAGATCACCGATCCGCACAATGTCGGCGCGATCCTGCGCTCGGCGGTGGCCTTCGGTGCCGGCGCACTGATCACCACGGCGCGCCACAGCCCGCAGGAATCCGGCGTGCTGGCGAAGTCGGCCTCCGGCGCGCTCGAGCATATCGACCAGATCGAGGTAAAGAACCTCGCCGATGCGCTCGGCCAGCTGCACGATGCCGGATTCCAGACCATCGGTCTCGATTCGGATGGACCGGCGGAGCTTGAAAAGAGTTTTTCGGGCGACAGAATAGCGCTGGTGCTCGGCGCCGAAGGCAAGGGCCTGCGCCAGAAGACGCGCGAGACGGTGACGACGCTGGCCCGGCTCGACATGCCCGGCGCCATCCGCTCGCTCAACGTGTCGAATGCGGCGGCGGTGGCGCTTTATGCGGCGAGGAAGTTTCTAGGTTAGGGAATAGGGGAATAAGGGAGTAGGGGAAAGCATATTCACGGTATTCGCTAACTGCACGTCTCTACTCCCTTATTCTCTCCTATTCCCTACTTCCCTACTTCACATCCCGCCATCCGCTCCAGCGCTCGAACAAGCGCCGAGTGATCCTCCTTGGCCCCGCCATTAGCGGCGCAGGAATTGAACAATTGCTGCGTCGTTGAGGTGTTGGGCAGCGCCACGCCGAGGGCTTTCGCGCCTTCCAGCGCGAGATTGAGATCCTTCTGGTGGAGTTCGATGCGGAAGCCGGGTGCGAAGGTGCGCTTGATCATGCGCTCGCCGTGCACTTCCAGGATGCGCGAGGCGGCCAGCCCGCCCATCAGCGCTTGCCTGACCTTGGCCGGGTCGGCGCCGGCTTTTGAAGCAAAGACAAGCGCTTCGGCGACGGCCTCGATGGTCAGCGCGACGACGATCTGATTGGCGACCTTGGTGGTCTGGCCGACGCCGTTGGGCCCGACCAAAGTGATGTTCTTGCCCATCCTCTCGAAGATGGGCCTGGCGCGTTCGAAGGCTGTTTCCTCGCCGCCGACCATGATGGTCAGCGATGCCGCTTTGGCGCCGACCTCGCCGCCCGACACCGGCGCATCGAGATAGTCGCAGCCGAGATCGTTGACCTTTCTTGCAAAGGCCTTGGTCTCGATCGGCGAGATCGAGCTCATGTCGATGACCAGCTTGCCTCTTTTCAGGCCGGATGCGACGCCGTTTTGGCCGAACAGCACGTCGGCGACCTGCGGTGTGTCGGGAACCATGGTGATGACAATGTCGGCGGCACGGGCGACAGCGTCATGGCCGGTGATGGTCTTTAATCCCCTGGTGACCAGATCCGCCGGCGGTTTCGAGCGGTGGTCGCTGGCGACGAGGTGATAGCCAGCATTGAGCAGATGCCCCGCCATCGGCGCGCCCATAATGCCGAGTCCGATGAAGCCGATGGTTTCCATGTCTTTCTCCGTTTCTTGTTAAGGCGGCGTTCCTGCGCGCCCCCCTCTGGCCTGCCGGCCATCTCCCCACGAGTGGGGAGATCGGCAGTTCGCGCTCCGGCCGTTAAACTTTCCCGACCTCGAAAATTGGCGAAAGCGGCGGTGACATCCAATCTCCCTCCTTGTGGGGGAGATGGCCGGCAGGCCAGAGGGGGCGCGCAGGAACGCGACGTGCGATACGTAGCGTCTATGCCGCCGCACTCCCCTGCCCGGCCCCGTCCCGAAACCACCCGAGCCCGGCTTCCGTTCCGCCCTTCGGCTTGTACTCCGCCCCGACCCAGCCGGGGTACCCGATCCTGTCGATGTGCTTGTATAAAAAAGGAAAATTGATCTCGCCCGTCCCCGGCTCATGACGGCCAGGATTGTCCGCAAGCTGGATATGCGCGATGCGGTTGAGGTTTGCCTCGATGGTACGGGCGAGATCCCCCTCCATGATCTGCATGTGATAGATGTCGTATTGCAGGAACAGGTTCTTCGAGCCGACGCGGTCGATCAGCGCCAGCGCCTGGTCCGAGTAATTCAGGAAGAAGCCCGGGATATCGCGGGTGTTGATCGGCTCGATCAGCAGCCGGATGCCGGCCTGCTCCAGCTTTTCCGCCGCGAAAGCCAGATTTTCGGCGAAGACGTCTTCCAGCACGGAGCGATCGACGCCCTGCGGCGCGATGCCGGCGAGGCAATTGACCTGCTCGCAACCCAGCGCGTGCGCGTAGGTGACGACCTTGGCAATGCCTTGCCGGAACTCCGGGATGCGGTCCGGCAGGATCGCGATGCCGCGCTCGCCCTTGGCCCAGTCACCGGCAGGCAGGTTGAACAGGACCTGCGTCAACCCGTTCTGCTTCAACCTTGCCGCAACGACATCCGGCGCATGGTCATAGGGACCGATATACTCGACACCCCTAAAGCCCGCTCGGGCGGCGGCATCGAAGCGGTCGAGGAAGTCGTGCTCGCCAAAGAGCATCGAAAGATTGGCTGAAAACCGTGGCATGGCAGTAATTCCTCATAAAACAGCTAGTCGAGCATGACGATCGCCGTCGGCGCGTCTTCGTGATGCTCGGCAAGCTCCTCGAACTCGGTGATCTTGTCGATTTCGGTGCCCATCGAAACGTTGGTGACGCGCTCGAGGATGAATTCGAGCACAACCGGAACCTGGTGCTCGTTCATCAGGCGCTGCGCCTCCTCGAAGGCACCGGCGAATTCCTCCGGCTTGCGCACCCTGACGGCCTTGCAGCCCATCGCCTCGGCGACAGCGACGTGGTCGACGCCGTAGCCAGCTTCGGCATCGCCCTGTCGATTGACGTTCTCGAAGGCCAGGCTGACTTCGAAATCCATCGAAAACCCGCGCTGCGCCTGGCGGATCAGGCCGAGATAGGCATTGTTCACGACGACATGGATGTAGGGCAGTCTGTGCTGCGCGCCGGCTGCCAGTTCCTCGATCATGAACTGGAAATCATAATCGCCGGAAAGTGCGACAATGGTACGGTCCGGATCGGCGGCGCGAACGCCGAGCGCCGCCGGCAATGTCCAGCCGAGCGGCCCGGCCTGGCCGCAATTGATCCAGTTGCGCGGCTTGTAGACATGCAGGAACTGCGCCCCGGCGATCTGCGACAGGCCGATCGTGGTGACGTAGGTGGTGTCGCGGCCGAACGCCTTGTTCATCTCCTCGTAGATGCGCTGCGGCTTCAGCGGCACCTGGTCGAAATGCGTCTTGCGCTTCATCGTCTTCTTGCGCTGCCGGCATTCGCCGGCCCAGCCCGACCAGTCGCGCAATTTCCCGGCCGTCCTCCATTCGGTGGCGACGTCGAGCAGCATTTTAAGCGCCGCACCGGCGTCCGAGACGACGCCAAGGTCCGGCGCGAAGACGCGGCCGATCTGCGTCGGTTCGATATCGACGTGGATGAATTTCTTGCCCTTGGTGTAGACGTCGACCGAACCGGTGTGGCGGTTGGCCCAGCGGTTGCCGATGCCTAATACGAAATCGGCTTCGAGCATCGTCGCATTGCCGTAGCGGTGCGAGGTCTGCAGCCCGCACATGCCAGCCATCAGGCGGTGGTCGTCGGGGATCGCGCCCCAGCCCATCAGCGTCGGAATGACAGGCACGCCGGTGACTTCGGCGAATTCGATCAACAGGTCCGACGCATCGGCGTTGATGATGCCGCCACCGGCGACGATCAGCGGCTTGTCGGCCGCATTGAGCATTTTCAGGGCCTTCTCCGCCTGAGCGCGCGACATTGCCGGCTTGAACGGCACCAGCGGCTCATAAGCATCGATGTCGAACTCGATCTCAGCCAGTTGCACATCGACCGGCAGATCAACGAGAACCGGCCCCGGCCGCGACGAGCGCATCAGATGGAACGCCTTCTGCAACGCCATCGGCACCAGATAGGGTTCCATGACGGTAACAGCCCATTTGGCGACGGGCGCGGCGATGGCGGCGATGTCGACAGCCTGGAAATCCTCTTTGTTGAGGCGAGCCCGCGGCGCCTGCCCGGTGATGCAGAGGATCGGGATGGAATCGGCAGCGGCCGAATAGAGGCCGGTGATCATGTCGGTGCCGGCGGGACCCGAAGTGCCGATGCACAGACCGATATTGCCCGATCTGGCGCGGGTAAATCCTTCGGCCATATGCGAAGCCGCCTCGACGTGCCGCGCAAGGATGTGGCGGATACTGCCCCTCGCCTTCAGCGCCGAATAAAGCGGGTTGATCGCAGCACCCGGCACGCCGAAGGCACAGGAAATGCCTTCTTTTTCGAGGACGAGAACCGCTGCGTCGACTGCGCGCATCTTGGCCATGTCAGCCTCCACGGAATTGTTGATGGCCGATGATGCCAGTGCGCCGACTATTTTTCAATTTTTTCAGAATATTTTTTCATTTCTAGAGAGCGGCTCTTGTGAATTGAATTGATTGGCCTTTCTGTTTTCCATGAATTCGCTTCGCAAATCGATGAAAAACTTTTTCATTGCTTGCTTGGGCGAACAGGGGAAGAATGGACCCATGGAAACCACCGAAAAACGCCAGCGCGGCCGGCCGCGCGCCTTCAACGGACCGTCCGAGGCCGCTTCGGTGCAGTCGCTGGACCGGGCGCTTCGCATCCTGGCAATCGTGGCCGACGGCAGTGGCCTGTCGCTGAGCGAGATCGCCGCCAGCTCCAGTCTGCCGGCATCCACCGCCTACCGCATGCTGACGACGCTGGAGAACCATGGCATGGTCGAGTTCGACGGCACCGACCAGCTGTGGTCGATCGGCGTCGAGACCTATCGCATGGGCGCGGCGTTCCTGCGCCGCCGCAAGCTGGTCGATCGCGCCCGCATCGTCATGCAGGAATTGATGGAGAAGACCGGCGAGACCGCCAATCTCGGTGTCGCCGAGGACGATTGCGTCGTCTTCGTCAGCCAGGTCGAGACGCACCAGGCGATCCGCGCCTTCTTCCGGCCGGGCACGCGCAGTTCTTTCCACGCCTCGGGCATCGGCAAGGCGGTGCTGGCGCATCTCGAGCCGGAGCGCGTCGCCACTATCCTGCGCCGGGCCGGGCTGGAGCGCTTCACTGAAAACACGCTGTCCGACATCTCGGCTCTCGCCCGCGACCTGGTGACGATCAAGCTGCGCGGCTGGTCAGTAGACGACGAGGAGCGGCATCCGGGCATGCGCTGCGTTGCCGCCGCCATCTTCAACGAGTTCGGCGAGCCGATTGGCGGCGTTTCAGTCTCCGGGCCGACGGTGCGGGTCACGCCGGAACGGCTGGCCGAGATCGGCCCGTTGGTGCGCGATGCAGCTGCGGAGGTGACGAGGATGATCGGCGGCCTGCCGACACCTCCCGGCCTTGGCAGCGAACCGAGCGCATGGCAGCGCTGACCAGCGCCGAATGGTGCGACATCTGCCAGGATGGCCAGAGCTAGGCCCCGGGCACCGCGCTCTTGGTCGATAGGTCGTAGAAATCAAGCAGCATCGCCAGCCCAACTCCGCAGGCGGTGAAGATGAGGCCGGCAATGAAGATGCGATTGGCGCGTTCATAAACGCGCCGTTGTAGACACGTTATGTCGAGCAGCAACCGCAGCGCTCGTATCTGCAGGGCAATGCCGATCAAAATCGGCACGACGGCGGCCAGGTGATAGATTTCCCATGGTATCGGGTTGGCGGCCCAATGCGTGATGAAGCCCAGCGAGAACGCCAGCAGGATGCCGACGGTGGTGATTGTGCCGTTGCGGAAAATCGTCTCGATCGGCTCTTCGTTCGGATCGTGCTCGCCCAAGCGCCCTCTCCCTGTTTCGGCTCGGCAGTAGATTGCTGTTCGGCTTGTAGATTAGGCTGCTGGGAAACCCCTGTACATCGGCAAGAGCCGAACGGCGGGATAAGGCAGTTTTCAGTGTTGGCGATTGGCGAAAGCCGTGCGGCAATCCAATCTCCCCCCTTGCGGGGGAGATGTCCGGCAGGACAGAGGGGGGTGCGAAGGATCGCAAATTTTCGATTTAGCCCATTCCGAACGTCTTGAGGGGGAGGCTCCGATTGCCTGGCAAGTAGTGCGGGGCAGCACCCCCCTCTGCCCTGCCGGGCATCTCCCCCGCAAGGGGGGAGATTGGCAGTTTCGTCGACGGCGCCCAATTCAAAAATGATGAGCTATGCCGACATTGGCAGTCGACCATTCGAATAGGAACTCAGACATACAGAAAAAGGGGCGGTGGGATGCCCCTTCTTCCGGTTGCCTGAAACGGTCACCTCCTCTCAAAACGGGCGGTAGTGGCTCTCAAAGGTGGCAGCGATGGCGATAACCGTCGTACCCGACATAGGTGTCCGAGTACGGGTCGTAGCTCTGGTAGCGATTGAGGCAGCGCCGGACATGCCAGGAGCCGCCGTCTTCCTCGATATAGACGGTGCGCGGCTGGGCGAGCGCGCTGCCGAGCAGGAAGCCGCCGACACCTGCAGCAATGCCGATGCCGGGTGCTTGTTGTAGTGCTTGTGATGGGCGGCCGAAGGCTGAACCGTACCAACCAGCATGGCGGCGGCGACGGTGGTGGCGACGAGGCCGGAAACGATGGTGCGTTTGAACATGACGATCTCCTTGTTGTGAGAGGCGACCCACCGCCTCTTGACCGTCAGTCGTCGCAACAAGGAAAAAGGTTCGAAGATCTTTTTGGATTTTTTCTCGAAGGGAGAAATCGCCCGGCCTGATGCGTCGGCCGCGACCACGAACAGTCGCCGGTCGACAGTTCACCGGAACAATCGGCAGACCTCAGCCCATGCCGGTGATATGGCGAAGCCAGAAGGCGAGCGCGATGAAGCCGATGATGGTGGTGACGCCGGTCCAGTCGATATTGGCGCGCTTCAGATCCCTGACGAGCTTCACCAGGAGAACCCAGGCCACGACGACGAGCGGGAGAATGATGACAAACCTGATCATGCGACAGCCTCGCTGATGCGATTGCACCTTCGGTCAATATAGGAAGCGAATTGGCCGTTTTCAGGACGCCCTGGCGGCAGAACCGGCGCGGTCGCGGCAGCCGAAAACGGAGTTTTGTCTTTACTGGCGCAGCAAATATGCTAACCCGAGCGCCGTGCCCTTGTAGCTCAGCTGGTAGAGCAGCGGTTTTGTAAACCGAAGGTCGGCGGTTCGATTCCGTCCGGGGGCACCAGTGCGGGCTTCTTGAGACCTCGGGGGCGCTTGATATCTGCTCGTCCCCGATATCCACAGGCCGGGGCCGTCAGATCGGTAGCACATCAGCTTCAACGCATATATTCCCTAGCGGAAACCATAGTTCCCTAGCGGAAAACCTAGGAGTCTTCGTTGGAGCAGAAACGCACGACCGCCCCCTTCATCAACGGTATGTTTGGCGGCCTTATCGTCTTCGCCTTCGCGCTTGGTTTCCGTTTCCTGATAAGTCCCGATCCCGATCCAGCATCAAGAGCAACGACAAGCCTTTCCGTACTGGCCTTTGCGATTTGTTTCGGCGCGGCTTTCCTCCGCGAGCATCGACGCCAGATTGCCGCCGCCAGAGAATATCTAAGCCGCCCAAGATCGTATTAGGGCGTAAGTGTCGGGACCGTCCTCGTCGGGTCACCAGAAACTTCCGTGAAATCGCTGGCAAAATCTATCGCCAGACAACGAGTTAGCATCTCGTATCTGGAGACGCTGAGCTCGGGCGTGTCGCCGCCGTTGCAGAGCCGTCGTTTCGGCCCGCTCTCCCGGCCTCGGCCATCTCGTACCATTCGATTAAATTGCCCCTGTGTATATTAGCACTCGCTCAATTAAGCGCGCCGACAATGTCGGTGCGGCGGGCCAAAAACCAAAGGGTGTTGTCATGCGAAGCGATTTCGCCGCGGCGCGCGAGCTTTTGGAGTGCGCACAAAACCGCCTCTGCGGCGCGGATGAAACGAGCCGACGCGTCAACGAGGCCCTCGACGCGCTGATTGAAGAAATAGCCATCGCGGAATTCCGCAAGGC
Organism: Mesorhizobium sp. M0778; assembly: GCF_040320105.1. Lineage (NCBI taxonomy): Bacteria > Pseudomonadati > Pseudomonadota > Alphaproteobacteria > Hyphomicrobiales > Phyllobacteriaceae > Mesorhizobium > Mesorhizobium sp. M0778. The sequence goes on from NZ_JAMYPA010000006.1 coordinate 149,223, forward strand.
GCCACTGACGGTCGTGCCGTTTCCGCGAGCGCGGCCACCTAAGCATATTCGGTAGAGCGTCGTGCCTGTGTTAACGAGGCCGGCGCTCGCGATCGCCTGTAACCGTTGAAGCACCAGGCCTTCAACGTATAGTTGGCGGCACTGATGCTATGAAACCACGAGCTGATCCATGTCACGCTGTGGAGATGTCTACGAGAACAAGGTGACCGGCGAATATGCCGTCATCCTGCGTGGCACAGAAGACCGCGGCCAGGGACCTGGCATCGCCCATCTGACCGCTCGGCCGGGGGCCGCAGTGGTGGGCGAGCACTTCCACCCGAACCTGACGGAACGGTTTACCGTCCTCGGCGGCCGGCTCGACGCTTGCATCGCCGGAAAGACTTTGTCTCTGGGGCCTGGCCAATCCGCCGCGATCGAAGCAGGCGTCGCACATGATTGGTGGAACAGCAGCAAAACCGAAGAAGCGCATGTCCTGGTCGAAGTCGACCGGGCACCAGGTGCGGATGATATCGACCCGAACCGTTTCGAGCTGCTGATTGGCATGCTCTTCGGCCTGGCCAATGCCGGCAAGGTGGACAAAAAAGGCAGGCCTTCGCCGCTTCAGGCGGTGGTCATCGCCAGGGAATTTGCCGACGTTATCGTCTTCACGCACCCGCCACCTGCGATTCAGCGAGTGGCGCTGGGGATCCTGGCGCCACTCGGCCATCTGCTCGGCTATCGCGCGATCGACCCCGGCTATTGCAAGCCGCACGGGCACGTCACGCCGGCGCCCGAAGCCCTCGCTCGGGCAGGTCTTTCGGCTGGGTGACTGCAGTCAAACCCCAATCGCCGCCACCAATATCCTATTCTGCCGCCGTATCGCAGTGCGCAGTTCGGCCATCCTCGCCTCCTCGCGCTTCACGAACTCGATGAACATCATGTTCATGTTGTTGAACACCAGTTCGCCGAGCGCCGTCCCGTCGATGTCGCGGCGCACCAGGCCGAGCGCCTGCAGGCGGGCGATCAGCGCACGGATCTGCTCGGTCAGTGCCCGGTCGAGCGCGGTATAGGCCTGGCCGAACGGGCTGTCGGGCAGTTGCGTCGAGATCGCCATCGCCTGTCGCCACATCTCCTTGCTGAGATAATGCAGCGAATGCTCGATATAGATGCCGAGCAGTGTGTCCAGCGCGTCGCCGACATTGGCCGGCGGGTTGGCCACCACGCCGCGCCCGGCATTGAGCACTTCGTTGACCTCCATCGAAACGATGGCGCCGAGGATGTCGCCCTTGTTCTGGTAATAATTGTAGATCGTGCCGACCGAGACTTCAGCCTGCGCGGCAATCGTCTCGATCTTGGCGCCTTCATAACCGGCATCGCGGAAAAGCGCCGCCGCCGCCTCGATGATGCGGCGGTGCCGATCCGCCTTCTGCCTTGCCCGCAATCCGCTCATAGCGGCTGTTTGCCACAAAAACAGAATTGACTCAATTTTAGAATTGGTTCAATTTTTTGCCACAAGCCAAAAAAGGCAAGGGAGAACACTCGATGTCCATCAATCCAAAGACCCCCAATCCAACTACCAGGAATACGATTTCGGTTCTGAAGAGCCATCTCCACAGCGCATGTGCCGCGGCGGCACTGCTGCTGGCGACGGGCAGCCTCGCTCAGGCGCAGGACCTCAACGCGCTGATCTGGTGCGATCACGCCGATCCGGCGCTGTTGCAGCCTTTCGAGGAGGCCAACGGCGTCAGGGTCAATGTCAAGGAGTTCGAAGGCACCGGCGCTGGCCTGGCGATCGTCGAACAATCGCAGCCCGGCGATTGGGACGTGATGGTGATCGACAGCATCGACATACCGCGCGGCGTCGAAAAAGGCCTGTTCGAGCCACTGCCGGAAGACAAGCTGCCGCTGGCCGACCTGTTTCCGCAGGTGAAGATGGATAGCTCCACCGTGGTCGACGGCAAGCGCTACGGCATCACCGAAAAGTTCGGGTACAACACGATCGGCTACAACAAGACCAAAGTCGACCCGGCCGACATGCAGTCGATGGCGGCGCTGACCGGCGATAAATACAAAGGCAAGATCGCCATCTACGACTATTACCTGCCGGTCATCGGCATGGCCGCCCTGGCGATCGGCAAGAAGACGGCGGAACTGACCGAAGCCGACCTTCCCGCCATCAAGGAACAGCTGCTCAAAATGAAGGCCAATGCCAAGCTGGTCGGCGAAGTGACCGCCAGCCAGACAGCGCTGGCGACCGGCGAGGTCGACATACTGGTCGGAGGTGGCGAATGGGTGACGGCGGGGCTGGCCAAGGAAAACCCGGCGCTCGACTTCTCGATCCCGAAGGAAGGCGCCGTGCTGTGGTCGCAGTCGCTGGCAATGTTCAAGGATTCCAAGAACAAGAACCTGGCACTTAAATTCATCCAGTACATTATGAGCCCCGAAGGCCAGGCGCGGCTCGCCACCTCGTCCTGCTATTGGGGCATGCCGGCCAACACCAAAGCGGCGCTGAGCGACGAGCAGAAGAAGATCCTGCGCTTCGACGAGCAGCCGGAATTCCTCGCCCGCGCGCAATCCTATCCGGCGCCGAATGCCGATCTCGACAAGAAAATGCAGGACGTCTGGACCGAAATGCTGCAGGCGCAATGACCGGCTGCCGGTCGTGAACTCCGCCAACAGCGGGCGTGCCCTACCCTGGGCGCTGGTCACGCCGGCGCTCGGCTGGACGCTGCTGTTCTTCGTGCTGCCCTTCGTCGCTATGGCGGTATCCAGCCTGACGGCGCATGAAGGCGGCGGCTTCACGCTGTCCAACTACAGCCAGTTCTTTGCCAATCCGTCCTACTGGCAGGCGATGGTGAATTCGCTGCAGGTCACGGCCATCGTCACCGTGATCTCGGTGCTGCTTGCCTATCCCTTCGCCTGGATCCTGGCCGAGCAGGTGCCGGAGCGCTGGCAGCGGCTGGCGTTAATGCTGGCGGTGCTGCCGTTCTGGACCTCCTATGTCGTGCGCTCCTATTCGTGGCTGCTGGTGCTGGCGCAGAACGGCGTCGTCAACCATGCGTTGACCGGCTCCGGCCTGTTCAGCGAACCGCTGCAGCTCGCCAATACGCGGCTAGCGACCGTCACCGGCTTCGTGCATTTCTTCGTCATGCTGTTGACGCTGACGATCTTCGCCAATCTGAAGCAGCTCAGCCCCAGCTACCGCAAGGCCGCAGCCGACCTCGGCGCCGGGCCGATCCGGACATTCCTGCATGTCGTTCTGCCGCTGACGCTGCCTGGCATCATGGTCGGCGCCTTCCTCACCTTTGTGCTGTGCATCGGCGACTACATCACACCGCAGATCCTCGGCGGCAACAATGAGCTGTTGATGCCGCAGCTGGTCATGATGCAGATCGGCCGGCGCGGCGACTTTCCGCTCGCCTCGGCGCTGTCGATCATCCTGATGGCGGTCGTCACCGTTGCCTATCTCGCCTGCGCCCGCTGGCTGAAGATCGAGCGGGCTTGACCATGCGCGCTCTCATCCGCCTCGTCTCCGGCCTTTACGCCATCGCCATCTACGGCTTCATCTTCCTGCCGGTGGTTGTGCTGATACTGTTTTCGCTGCAGGCGACGTCGTTTCCGATCCCGCCCTTCACCGGGCCGTCGCTGCGCTGGTACGAGGCCGTGCTCGCCGATACGCGGCTCACCTCGGCGCTGGTCAACTCGCTGCTGGTTGCCGTCCTCTCTTCGGCTGTCGCCGTCACGCTCGGCTTTCTCTCGGCCTGGGGTTTTGCACGCTTCGCCTTGCCGGGCTCGGGCCTGATGCGTGGACTGATCACGCTGCCACTGACCGTCAGCTATCTCATCATCGGCATGGGGCTGCTGGTGCTGTTCAACTGGGCCGGCGTGCCGAAGTCGCTTCTTGCCGCCGGCATCGGCCATGTCGTGATCAACCTGCCGCTGTGCTTTGCCATCGTCTACAGTCAGATGGGCGACCACCAGATCAATATCGAGCGCGCCGCGCGCGACCTCGGCGCGCCCGAATGGAAGGTGCTGCTGCTGATCACCGTGCCTGTGATGGCGCCGGCGATCTTCGCCGGTTTCTTCCTGTCGATGACCTTCTCCTGGGACGAATTCGTCATCTCGTTCCTGTTGACGCGCTTCGACACGACGCTGCCTGTCGAGATCTGGAACCTGCTGCGCTCCGGTCTCAATCCCAAGACCAACGCCGTCGGCTCGCTGGTCTTCGCCGTCTCCATCGTGTTGGTGGTATTGTTCGAGCTGATGCTGTTGCGGAGGAAGCCGGCATGACGGCGCCACTGGTCGATATAAGCTCTGTCTCGCATCGCTTCGGCCAGCACATTGTGCTGAAGAACGTCTCGCTGACGATCGAGCCGGGCAGCTACACGATCCTGCTTGGGCCGTCCGGCTCCGGCAAGACGACGCTTTTGTCCATTCTCGGCGGCTTCGTCATGCCGAGCGAAGGCAAGGTGCTGATCCGCGGCGAGGACTGCACCGCAGTACCACCGGCGAAGCGGCCGACGACGACCGTGTTCCAGGACTATGCGCTGTTCCCACATATGAGCGTCGGCAGCAATGTCGGCTTCGGGCTGCGCATGCAGGGTGTCAATGGCGCAACCCGGGCAGCAAGGGCGCACGAGGCGCTGGCGCTGGTTGGCCTCGCCACCGCCTTCGACAAGAAGCCGCACCAGCTTTCCGGCGGGCAGCGGCAGCGCGTGGCACTGGCGCGCGCCCTGGTGGTCGAGCCGGCGGTGCTCCTGCTCGACGAGCCGCTCGGTGCGCTCGACCTCAAATTGCGCCGGCAGATGCAGGACGAGTTGAAGGCGATCCAGAAGCGTGTCGGCACCGCCTTCATCCACGTCACCCACGACCAGGAAGAGGCGATGGCGCTGGCCGACCATTGCGTGGTGATGAATGACGGGCGCATCGAGGATGAAGGACCGCCCGAGCGCGTCTATGCACGGCCGGCGACGCGCTTTTCCGCGACCTTCATGGGCGAAAGCACGCTGATTTCCGGAACAGTGACCGAGGCGAAGAGCGGCAAAATCACCGTCACCACGAAGCTTGGGTCGCTCTCGCTGGCTGGCACATTGCCGGCCGGCTCGACGGTTGCGCTGGCCGTCCGGCCTGAGCATCTTGTCCTCGGCGCTGCCAGCGGCCCTGTAGCGCTTGGCATGGCCAAGGTCAGCGACGTCGTCTTCCAGGGTAGCTTCAAGCGCGTGCTGGGAACCTCCACGACCGACCCGGCGCTGCACTTCATCGCCAAGGTCCCCTCCGCATCGACCGTCCAGCCGGGCGACGTTGTCGCCGTATCGTGCGATGCTGGCGACGTCATCCTGCTTGCGGACTGAACATGAGCACGCTTCCAATCATCGACGCCGGCCACTGGTACGAAAGCATCCGCATGGGCGATGGCGTGACGCTGATCCACGAGCCGTGGATCAAGCCGTTCTTCCGCTGCAACATCTGGCATGTGCGCGGCCGCGACCGCGACCTGCTGTTCGACACCGGCCTCGGCCATTTCAGCCTGCGCCGCCACGTGCCGCTGGTCACGGAACGCAAGCTCACCTGCGTGGCCAGCCACACGCATTTCGACCATATCGGCTGCCATCACGAATTTCCCGACCGCTGCGTGCACTCGGCCGAGGCCGGGATCCTCGCCGACCCACGCAATGAATGGACGGTTGCCGACCGCTATGCCACCGAGGAGATGTTCGACGGCATGCCGCAAGGCTGGGATACGAAGCGCTACCGGATCCTGCCCGCACCAGCCGGCCGGTTGCTCGAACAAGGCGACATCGTCGATCTTGGCGACCGTACCTTCGAGGTCATCCACACGCCCGGCCATTCACCCGGCGGCATTGCGCTCTACGAAAACAGGACGGGCATCCTGTTTTCCGGCGACATCATCTATGACGGCCCGCTGATCGACGATGTCTATCACTCCGATATCGACGACTATGTCGAAACGCTGCTGCGCATGCGCGGTCTCGATGTCTCGGTCGTGCATGGCGGGCATTTCCCGAGCTTCGGCAAAGTCCGCTATCGCCAGCTTGTCGACGAGTATCTCGCGCAAAAGCGCCAGGCCGGCTGCCATCTGCTCGCCCGATAAGGACTACGCTATAGCGTCAAAGCGCCCTTTGCGGGCAGGGTGTGCCCGCCGCGTCGCCGCAGCGTGAGGCCGTGGGCTCGGGTCTAAAACTCTTTTCCTCCGACTGGCGCACCAGTTCCGCGAAAGCCAGGGCAAAACTTGCCAGCATCAGGAAGACGATAATCAAGCGTGCCAGCGGCAATAGATCGGCCTCGACTGGTTAGCCCCACGCCGCCCATCCACTGCCGGCTAACATGATCGATCCGGCTTTACGAGAGTTTAAGGCAGGTCTTAACCATCACATCATTTTGTCCCCCGACATGATGCGCGAGTGCGCCCTGTTTGGCCGCCATCTCAAGACACCTCCCTCCCTTTGCAGAAATGCCCGCCCATGCTAACCCGGCGCTGGCGCGACCCCGCAACCGGTCGCCACCAATCGGTCGTTGCCAATCGGTTGTCGTTGAGAGCCATGAGCAAAACCGCCAGCCGTTTCGCCTTCGTCTCATCCGGTACAGCCGACGCCAATGCAGCGCTGGAAAGCCTTTCGGCACGCTACGGCCAGGCATCCGTCGAGGATGCCGGGATCGTCGTGGCGCTCGGTGGCGACGGCTTTCTGCTACAGACCCTGCGCGAGACGATGAGCACTGGAAAGAAGGTCTACGGCATGAACCGTGGCACCATCGGTTTCCTGATGAACGAATACCGCGCCAGCGGCTTGACCGGGCGCATCGCAGCTGCGGTCGCCGAAACGATCCGTCCGCTGGAGATGCAGGCGGTGACGGCGGAGGGTGAGACGATTTCGGCGCTGGCGATCAACGAGGTCGCGCTCTGGCGCCAGTCCTACCAGACCGCCAAGATCCGCATCACCGTGGATGGGCAAGAGCGGCTGGAGGAATTGCACTGCGACGGCGTTATGATTGCGACGCCGGCCGGCTCGACCGCGTATAATCTGTCGGCGCACGGGCCGATCCTGCCGCTCGACGCTCCGCTGCTGGCGCTGACCCCGGTCAGCCCGTTTCGTCCGCGCCGCTGGCGCGGCGCGCTGCTGTCCAACAAGGCGATCGGGCGTTTCGACATTCTGGAGCCGGAAAAGCGGCCGGTGAATGCCGCCGCCGACCACACCGAGGTCAAGGCGGTGACGACGGTCACGGTGAGGGAATCGCCGACGGCGACGGCGACGCTGCTGTTCGATCCCAACCATTCGTGGAACGAGCGCATTCTCGCCGAACAGTTCCGCTACTGAGCCGGCGCAGCAGCCACTGCGCAAATTAAGCATCGCGATTAAGGTTACGACTTCACAATCGCGCCAATGCCGCCCGTTTGTGTTGACAAATCGTAGGCTTGCGCCTACCTGCAATACCAATCTTGCAGGCGCGCGGCGCTTGCCGCGACTGCTTATGTTGCGCCCCCGAACCAGCCAAAGACAGCCAAACTTGTCCTCAGACACCCAGATCGCTCAAGAAGCGTTGACCTTCGCAGACCTCGGCCTGTCGCCGAAGGTCCTTTCCGCAGTTACCGATGCCGGCTACACCGAGCCGACGCCGATCCAGGCTGGTGCTATCCCGCACGCCTTGCTCGGCAAGGACGTGCTGGGCATTGCCCAGACCGGCACCGGCAAGACGGCGTCCTTCGTCCTGCCGATGCTCACCCGGCTGGAAAAGGGCCGCGCCCGCGCCCGCATGCCGCGTACGCTGATCCTCGAGCCGACGCGCGAGCTTGCCGCACAGGTCGAGGAAAACTTCGTCAAATACGGCAAGAACCACAAGCTCAACATCGCGCTGCTGATCGGCGGCGTGTCCTTCGACGAGCAGGACAAGAAGCTCGAGCGCGGCGCCGACGTGCTGATCGCGACTCCCGGCCGCCTGCTCGACCATCGCGAGCGCGGCAAGCTCCTGCTCAATGGCGTCGAGATCCTCGTCATCGACGAGGCCGACCGCATGCTCGACATGGGCTTCATCCCCGACATCGAGCGCATCTGCGAGATGATCCCGTTCACCAGGCAGACGCTGTTCTTCTCAGCGACGATGCCGCCGGAGATCACCAAGCTCACCGAGAAGTTCCTGCACGCGCCGGTGCGCGTCGAAGTGTCGAAGGCTGCATCGGCCGCCACCAACATCATCCAGCGGCTGGTGAAATCCGGGCCAAAGCCTTGGGACAAGCGCGAGACGCTGCGCAATCTGATGAAGGCCGAGGATGCCGAGCTGAAGAACGCCATCATCTTCTGCAACCGCAAGGTCGAGGTGTCGGAGCTGTTCCGCTCGCTGCTGAAATATGATTTCGACGCCGGCGCCCTGCACGGCGACATGGACCAGCGCGCGCGCATGCAGATGCTGGCCAATTTCCGTGACGGCAAGCTGCGCTATCTCGTTGCTTCGGACGTCGCGGCGCGCGGCCTCGACATTCCCGACGTCAGCCATGTCTTCAACTACGACGTGCCGATCCACGCCGAGGATTATGTCCACCGCATCGGCCGTACCGGCCGCGCCGGACGCTCCGGCAAATCCTTCACCATCGCGACCAAATCGGACACCAAATACATCGACGCCATCGAACGGCTGATCGGCACCAAGATCGAGTGGCATGACGGCGACCTGTCGACGGTCGTCGTTAGCGAAGGCGGCGAGGATGAGGCCCCCCGCCGTGGCCGTGGTGCGCCACGCCGCGCCGGGCGCAAGGACGACGCCAAGGACAGGGGCGAGCGCAAGCCGCGTGAACGCCACGCCAAACGTGGCGAGGAAACGGCGCCGGAAGCGGTGAGCGAGGAACAGCCGGTCGTGGCCGAAGCCGCGGTCGCCGACATCGGCGAGCGGCGTACCCGCAAAGAGGCGATCCGCTCGGAAAACAGCGAGCGCCAAGCTTCACCTGAACGGAAGGCTTCGCCCGATCGCAGCGAGCGGCGCGCGCCGGAACGCGGCGATACCAGGCCACAGCGCGAGCGCCCTGCCCGTCAGCGCCAGGAAGACAATGACGCGACCGTGGGCTTCGGCGACGACATGCCGGCCTTCATGCGGATCGTCGCCAAGGTCTGATACCACAGCGCTCGCGCGTCCCGCCGACGCGCGAAGCACGAAGCTGGCATAAGACGGCCTCGCCTCACGCTGAGATGGCGTTAGTCCGGCAGGCCCGCCTTGCGAAGGCCTTCGATGTACCTGCTGCGATCGTCCGGTCGATAAAACGGCGGCAGCACCTCGGCAAGATTCGAAAGCCGCAGCGAGGGATCGAGCTCGCAGACCCGGGCCATCATCTGCTGCGCTTCCGACAGGCGCCCCGCAAGGGCATGACTCGCCGCCACTACACGCATCGCGCTCACGTAGTTCGGTTGGTATCGCAGCGACTTTCCCGCCCAAGTGGCGGCGTCATCGTAGTGGCCGGCACAAAAATGAGCGAGCCCGGTGTTGAATTGCCAAGCGAACAGGCGTGGATCCAATGGGCTTAGGCGCATGGCAAGCGCGGCGTGCTCGACGGCCTTGCCTGGCTCGCCAAAGCAAGCCCTGACCCAGCTGCTTAGGCCCCACGCGGCCGCTAGATTCGGGTTGAGAACGAGCGCGCGATCGATGCAAGCCGCACTGTCGTCAAGGTCGCCACCTACGTAGCCGAGCACGTATCCACCGAAGGAAAGCGCAATCGCATCGTCCCTTCCGAGTTCGACCGCTCTCCTGGCCAGTCGAGTAGCCTCGGCATTCTCTTTCGCGCGGTCGACCATCCAGCCGTTGCTTTTTCGGGTAGCGTAGCACCGCGCCGCCCGCGCATAGGCTGCGGCAAACTCGGGGTCACCGTCGATCGCCTTCATGAAGAGGCGCAAGGCATCGTCAATGGCCGACCTACTAGTGATCGTCCGGTCAAAGGCCGCCAGCCCGCGGAGATAGTAGTCATAGGCGTCGAGGCTTTCAGTCGGTTTGCGTTTGGCACGCTCGATCTCAGCCTCCTCCATTTTCGGTGTGATTGCGCCGACAATGCTCGAGGCGACCTGGTCCTGCAGATCGAAGACTTCGGCGAGCGCTCCGTCAAAACGGTCGGCCCAGAGATAGGCCCCTGTCGAGGTGTCGATGAGCTGCCCGGCGATGCGCAGGCGGTCGCCAGCCCGGCGAACACTTCCCTCGACCACATAGCGCACGCCCAGCTCACGCCCGACCTGCTCTATGTCTACGGACCGTCCCCTGTAGGTGAAGCTCGAATTCCGTGCGACTACGAACAGGTGACGAAAGTGAGCCAAGGCCGTGACAATGTCTTCCACCATACCGTCGGCAAAATATTCCTGCTCCATATCACCGCTTAGATTCTGAAACGGCAGCACCGCTATCGATGGGTGGTCGTCGCGCCTCGTCGGGGCCGCCAGAACCTGCGCCAGTGATGCGACGCCGGAGCTTGGCTCCGGCCGCGGACGTTCAGGTCGTTCACGGGACTGCAGAGAAGCCGCCAGCGAGCTTGTCCGCTCCTCAGGCTCTGCATCCAGATGTTTTTTCAAAGCTGCCCGACACAGCTCGAACTGGCGTAAGGCGGCGTTTTCGTGACCTCGATGAGCGTGGATGCGGATCAGCGCCCGATGGGCCGCCTCCGCCGTCGGATCCGGGGCGAGCAATCTCTCCGCGAGCCGTTCGCAGGCCGTCTCTTCCGCTGAGCCGGGTGCGGGCAGCGCCAGGCTCAGCCGATCGACCAACTGCAGCGCTTTGCGCTGATACTTGCTCAGATAAGGTCTGAACCACTCGTCCAGTTCGTCAGGAATGGCTTGCCCGGCAAGCAGCTCACCGCGGTACAGATCGGCGGCGAAGGCGAGATCAGTGGTCCGGCCCTCCTCCAGCTTCCGGTCGAAGATCGAGATGTCCGCCTCATCCGGACCGGCAATAAGCGCGACGGTTTCCTGATCCCCATCGATGTAGACGGTGGCATCCGAGCTGGCGGGGAACGTGCGCCTGATGTCGACCAGCGCCTGACGCAAACTATTGCGGGCCTGCCCATTGCTTCGCCCCGGCCAAAAGGCTTCGGAAAGCTGCTCGCGACGATGGCCGCGGCGGCCTGCGAGAACCAGAGCAGCAAAAAGAAGCGAAGTCTTGCGTGTGGCGAACCGGACGGGCCGGCGCTCCGGGGAAGTAACCTCCAGGCCACCAAGCAACCGGATGCGCACAAATCGTCTCCAGACTTTGACCGCGGCGACAGAATAGCATCTCGGTGGATCGATTTAACACCGATTTAACGGCGGATCATCGGACTCCTCCCAATTGTTCACACACAGCCGAACAGCCCGAAAACACCTGCGTGGCACGCTCCCATCCGCAAACTCGAAATGGGAGACCAAAACAATGGCTCACACGGAAACTCGCGCCGCCCGCGGCATGTCCAAACGCTTGCTTGGGTCTGGGTTGAAAAGCGCAGCAATGATGATCGCTGCATTCACGAGATGGCGGCGGACCGCCGCAAGACGCAGGGCACTGGCAGATTTGACGATCGATCAGCTGAACGACATCGGTCATTTGGAGGTCCATCAACCAGCACCCGACGCCGTCAAGGCAGTTCTGATCACGAACTTGATATCGATGAGGTAAGATCGGCGCTCAGTTTGGTTTGGGCCCTAAAGGTTCCTGAGCTCCAGGCGAGATGCCAACAGGTCCAGAAAAGCGCGTACTTTGGCCGAGGACGACCTGCCTTCCGGCCACACGGCGTGTATCGGCACCGGCACCGGCTCGAATTCGGTCAGAACCAGTTCCAGGCGGCCATCGTCCACCAGGTGTTTTACCTGCCAAAGCGGGGAGTAGCCCAGACCCAAGCCGTGAACCGCGGCTGCATAGATCGATATCATCAAATTGGACCGGAAGGTGCCCGCGACCTTCACCGGCCGGGGCTTGCCTTCAATCTGAAACATCCATTCGCCCGGGCGGCCGTCAACAGTTCGTACGATGCATTCATGCTCACGCAATTCAAGCGGATGGGCCGGTCGGCCGCGTTGTCGAAAGTAGGCAGGTGCGCCGAACACGACGCGCCGCAACGCCCCCAGCCGCTTCGCCCGTAGACTGGAATCCGGCAAATCGCCGATCCGGACCGCCAGATCGAGACCCACGGCATCCAGATCGACAAATTCATCGGAAAGCTGGAGGTCAACCTCAACCTGGGGATATGTCCGCATATAGTCGGCGATGACCGGCATCAGGAAATCCGGGCCGAACAGAACCGGGGCACTCACACGCAGGATGCCGGACGGCTCGGATCGTCGGTTGGCCGCCTGAAGCCTGGCTTCGTTTATTTCCTCGATGGCGGGCTTGATGCGTTGGAAAAAGGCCGCACCGGCTTCGCTCGGCGTCGAGCGGCGCGTCGTCCTGTGCAGAAGCTCGACCCCGATGGATTCCTCCAATGTCGCCAAAGACCGACTGACCGACTGCAGTGAGCGGTTCAGCCGGCGTGCGGCAGCCGTCAGGCTGCCATGCTCGACAATGGCAATGAAGGCTTCGAAATCATCTATCCGGCTCATCGCGTATTTCTCCCGAAAATCGGGATAAACTATCGCCACATCGATCAATTGTAACGCAGTTCGCTAGATTTTATCTTCCCTGCACAGGCCGAAAGGCAGACTCGAGGGAAGGAGATCGTCATGCGAACACCCAGTCCAACCGTCCTGGTCGTAGGCGCCGCAGGCCCCGTTGCCGGTTTGGTGGTGCCTGAACTCGTCCGCCGCAATGCCAGGGTTAGAGCGCTTGTTCGTGACGCCGCGGCTGCCGAAAAAGCCCGGAAAGCCGGGGCATCCGAGATCGCGATCGGTGATCTGCGCAACCATCAAAGCCTTGAACAGGCCGTCGAAGGTGTCGACGGTGTCTTCCACATCGGGCCGGCCTTTGCTCCCGACGAAGCCGCCATGGGGGTTGCCATGGTTGAGGCAGCGGCGCGAGCAGGCGTTCGGAAATTCGTCTTCTCATCTGTGATCCAGCCCACCAATACGAGGCTGGAAAACCATGCAAGCAAGGTACCGGTCGAAGCTGCCCTCTATTCGACGAACATGGAATACACCATTCTGCACCCGGCCAATTTCATGCAAAATATCGCGGCGGCCTGGCCGTCCGTCGTCGAGCATGGCGTTTTCGCCGAGCCGTTTCCAAAGACGGCGAAGCTGGCCCGCGTCGACTATCGCGACGTGGCTGAAGTGGCAGCGATCGCACTGACCGAAACGCGTTTGTCCTATGCGACCCTCGAGCTGTGCGCCGACGGTATGCACAGCCGCGAAGAGGTCGTTGCCATGATCAGCGAGGCGCTTGGCCGGCCGGTTTCAGCAGGCGAGCCGACATTTCAGGACTGGGCGGCGAAAGCCCGCCTTCCCTATACCGACCGGCAGTTGCAGATGCTGGCCAAAGTACACAGCCACTACGCCAAATACGGCCTCGGCGGGAACAGCCTGGCGTTGCGCGCCGCGCTTGGCCGCGAGCCGCGTTCGCTGCGAAGCTTCATTCGGGAATTGGCGCTGCCGGTGGCACATGCCGCCTGATCGTCCTCACAATAACGCTTACGCACACTTTCTGATTAGGAGATTTCGATGCAAGCATCACCGGACCGAGCCTTCAAATTGAGAAAGCTGCCGCCCTCCTACGGCGCGGTGGTGATGCCGTTGGTTCTTTCGATTCTGATGTCCTCGATTGTCTCGGCGGTTTCGACGGCAATCGGCGCAGGCTGGACGGACGGGTTTATTGCGGCCTGGAGCTATGCATGGGGCGCTTCATGGCTTGTTGCGTTTCCCAGCCTGCTGATTGTGCTTCCGATCGTGCGCCGGATCGTTGCCGCGATTGTCGATCAGCCGGCCCGGTCCTGATATCACAAACGCAGCGCGCCGGCGGCCGGCGGTCCGGCATAACCATTAGAGCGGCCCCGTACGGAGCCGCTCTCGGTTCATGCGCTTGCCTCAGGTGAGCGGCGACAGCTGGATCTCGACGCGGCGGTTCTGAGCCCGGCCGGCAGCGGTCGCGTTGGAGGCGATCGGACGCGTCTTGCCGAAGCCGGTGACGGCGAAGCGGCGGGAATCGACGCCCTGCCCGGACAGATAGTTGGCGACCGCCAGGGCGCGGCGCTGCGACAGGTCGAAATTGTGCTCGTCGCCGCCGGTCGAGTCGGTGTGGCCGAACACGTCGACGGTGGTCTGCCGGAACTTTTTCAGCACAAGGGCAACCGAATTCAGCACCGGATAGAACCCAGCCTTCACCGCATCCTGGTCGACGTTGAAAGTGATGTCGGACGGCATGTTGAGGATGATCTGGTCGCCGGTGCGGGTGACGCTGACGCCGGTGCCCTCAAGCTGCCGGCGCAGTTCGGCCTCGTTCTGGTCCATGGTGGCGCCGATGGCGCCGCCGGCAAGCGCACCGATGCCGGCGCCGATCAGCGCGTTGCGGCGGTCGTTGCCGCCGGCAAGCATACCGAGCCCGGCACCCGCCAGCGCTACCAGACCGGCGCCGGCAGCGGTGTTGGAAACCTTCTGCTCCCCGGTGTAGGGATCGGTGGTGCATGCGCTCACAAGCACAGCCGTCGCCACGACGGCGAGCACAATCTTTTTCATATGGTGGTCCCTCTCCATTCCACGGCCGCGCAACGGCGCACCGCATCAGCCCTTCCAGCGACTTGTAACATGAAATGCGGCGAAAAGCGGACCAGCAAAAGCCGCTGCCGCGGCTTTCCCCGGCTCAATTCCATACCCCTGCAGCGGCTCGCGCGACCACCGCAATTCGACCGGCTACCAGAGATTCTTGCCGTCGATGACCACCACTTCGACTTTGTCGAGATCGAAATCGTCGAACAGCCGCGAATTCACACTGATCTTCGGATTGTCGAAATTCGGCTCGCCTGTCGACCAGTCCGGCGTCTCGGTGAAGGTGCCGCAGCCGCAGGTGGCGCAAAAACTGTGTTTTATGGTTTTCGATCCCCACTGGTAGAACGAAACATTCTCCGGCGGGCTGGTAAGCCTGAATTGCGATGGCGTGTAATAGGCCCACAACGAACCGCGTTTCGAACAGAAGGAACAGGTGCATCGCGTCACAGTCTGCGGCGCTTGCGAAACCTCGAACGTGGTCGCCTTGCAGTGGCAGCTTGCCTTGATGGTCATGGATTAGTCCCTCACAATGCCCGCCGCCCCTACGGCAAGGCACCATAAAGAAACGCTCCTGACAACTCTCCGTCAGCAGATCTGTCGTCTGCAATGCGCAGTTTCAAAAGTGTTGTAACCCAATCGAGGGCGTGTCGATCCCAAAAACCCTGCACACCCTCGGGTCAAGCCCAAGGGCAAGCTTTTGGGGGCGACATGCATCAATAGGACGATGGCGGCACGAACAGACAGATGGTCTTTCCGTCATTGGCGCCGGCGACCGAGCACCAGTGATATGCGCCGTCGGGCGAATTCTTGATGCGCTTGTCGCTATAGGCCACGACTTCGCCTGTCCCCTTGATGACATAGCCTTCGGGGCGCTCGCCGATAGATATCGGCGCAACCTCGCGGCAGTCATAGCCCGAGCAGCAGGAGAACGGATAGCTCCAGCCTTGCGGCATCGCCGCGGTCGGCTTGGCATCATGCGCCAGAGCAGGCGCCGCGAATGGCATCGCGGCAGCTATCAAAACCACTGCCGCGACAAGGGAATTCAGAAATCGGCGCGCCGTGTGAACGGCATGGGCCGGTCTGGTTGTAAGAGCAGGCATGGGCGCAGTTCCTATCAACGGTTGTCAAGCATCTCGCTTGCCCGTTCCCGGAACGTGTCTTCCCAGTGGCCGGATCGTCAGGTCGCAGATACGCCGCGCCCGGCCATAAATGCTTTTTTCCTCCCCAGCGCTTGGATGCTGGGCTGATTCCTTGGTCGGCGCAAGGAATTGCTGTCGCAAACCGAACGCCGACCTCTGCGGCCGGAACCAGCCTGCCGGCCGGGTTGACGAGACTGGTACGATCACCCCCGGCAGCGAGGGTTGCCAATAACGGAATTCGGCTCGCAGTGGTTCCGGGCTCGGCACCGGCAGGCTCGAAGCATTCGCGTCAAAAGCGGAAATCGATTTTGGAAATTCCGATGAAAAACAAAGTTGTAGAACGACAGGTAAGTTCAAGTTGAGAACTCGTCACTCTCGCGCCGTGGCCGTAACTCTCGCGTGATGGACTGAAATTGCCGGGTTGGTGCCCGCCTTCAGTCGATGTCGGCCACCGTTTCTCCGGCGCCACCCTCGATGCGCTGCGATAGCGAGGCCTCCATGAAATCGTCGAGGTCGCCGTCGAGCACGCTCGACGGGCTGGTGCTCTCGACGCCGGTGCGCAGATCTTTCACCAGCTGATAGGGCTGCAGCACGTAGGACCGTATCTGGTGGCCCCAGCCAATATCGCTCTTCGACGCTTCGGTGGCGTTCGCCACCGCTTCGCGTTTCTTCAGCTCTTCCTCGTAAAGCCGCGAGCGCAGCATTTCCCAGGCCTTGGCCTTGTTCTTGTGCTGGGAGCGCTCCGCCTGGCAGGCAACCGCGATGCCGGTGGCGAGATGGGTGATGCGGACCGCCGAATCGGTGGTGTTGACATGCTGGCCGCCCGATCCCGAAGAACGATACGTGTCGATACGGACGTCAGATTCGGAAACGTCGATGTCGATCGTATCGTCGATGACGGGATAGACCCAGACGCTGGCGAAGGAGGTGTGGCGGCGCGCATTGCTGTCATAGGGCGAAATACGCACGAGACGATGCACGCCGGATTCCGTCTTCAGCCAGCCATAGGCGTTGTGGCCCTTGATCAGCAGCGTGGCTGACTTGATGCCGGCCTCTTCGCCGTCATGCACTTCCAGCACCTCGACCTTGAAGCGGCGGCGCTCGGCCCAGCGCGTATACATGCGCAGAAGCATCGAGGCCCAGTCCTGGCTTTCGGTGCCGCCGGCGCCGGCATGGACTTCCAGATAGCTATCGTTGGCGTCCGCCTCGCCCGACAGCAGCGTTTCGATCTGGCGCGCCTTGGCCTCGCCGCGCATCGAGCGGATCGCCGCCTCGGCCTCCGCGACGACGCCCTCGTCGCCCTCTTCCTCGCCAAGCTCGATCAGGCCGATATTGTCTTCCAGAGCCTGGGTGAGGCCTTTGACCGCGGCAATGCCTTCCTCGAGGCCCTGACGCTCGCGCATCAGCTTTTGCGCTTCCAACGGCTCGTTCCAGAGGCTCGAATCCTCGGCGCGGACATTCAGGTACTCAAGCCGCTTTATGGCCTGGTCCCAGTCAAAGATGCCTCCTCAGCAGGGTGATCGCCTGCCTGATCTCGTCGACAATATTTTGCGTTTCCGCGCGCATGGCTGGCTGTTCTGTCCTGTTGCTGAATGGCGGTTTGGTGGCGCGATACATAGGGACGGCAATGTCCCCTGTAAAGCACCGGCCCCTGTAAAGCGGGATGGGCCGGCTCGACCATGATCGTCAAGCCGGCCCGACCGGATGTAACGATTGTCAGTAGAGCCCGCCGCCGCCCGACTGGATAGCCTGGTTGGCCTGCGGCGACAGCGCCCCGCCGGTGGCGTTGGAGCCGTCCGCACCCATGCCGATCACCCAATAGCTGTCGGCGGGACCGGTACCCGGCTTGAAGGCTTCGATGATGGTTCCGGCGTCACCCTCGTTGGCCCGCATGCCGGTCTTGCGATTGATCGCAATCAGCTTCATGCCTTCGGGAACCTTGAAGTCGACATTGGGCGTGCCGTCCAGCGCTACGCGCATGAAATCCTTGAAGATCGGCGCAGCAAGGCCGCCGCCGGTCGCGCCCTTGCCAAGACCTTTCGGCTGATCGTAGCCCATATAAAGGCCGACAACGAGGTTCGGCGTATAGCCGATGAACCAGGCGTCCTTTTCGTCATTGGTCGTTCCGGTCTTGCCGGCGATGTGACGGCCGAGTTCGTTGATGGTGGCGCCGGTACCGCGTTGAACGACGCCCTCCATCATCGATGTGATCTGGTAGGCGGTCATCGGATCGAGCACCTGCTCGGAATTGTCGACCAACTCCGGCTCTGGCTGGTTCTGCCATTCTGCGGCGTTGCAGTTTGAGCAGCCGCGTTCGTCCTGCCTAAAGACGGTCTTGCCGTAGCGGTCCTGGATGCGGTCGATCAGCGACGGCTTGATCGACTTGCCGCCATTGGCCATGATCGAATAGGCCGATACCATGCGCATCACCGTCGTCTCGCCGGAACCCAGCGCCATCGGCAGATACGGCGCGAGATGGTCGTAGACGCCGAAACGCTCGGCATACTCCACGACCAGTTTCATGCCCATGTCGTTGGCAAGCCGCACCGTCATCAGATTGCGCGATTTCTCGATGCCGGAGCGCAAGGTCGCCGGACCGGCCACCGTTCCGTCGTAATTCTTGGGCGTCCAGGTCGTGTTGCCGCTCTGGATGGTGATCGGCCCGTCCATGATCACAGAGGCGGGCGTATAGCCATTGTCGAGGGCGGCCGAATAGACGATCGGCTTGAACGACGACCCCGGCTGGCGCATGGCCTGCGTCGCCCGGTTGAACTCCGACTGCGCATAGGAGAAACCGCCGACCATGGCCAGGACGCGTCCGGTATGCGGATCCATGGCGATCAGGCCGCCTTCCACTTCGGGAACCTGGCGCAAGCTGTAGCTGTTGTCCGAGCCGTCGTTCCTCTGCACGAAAATCACGTCGCCCGGCTTCAGCACGTCGGCCGGCGACTTCGCCTTGACGGTTTTGCCGTCGACCACGTGGCGCATGGCGAAGCTCATGTCTTCCTTGCTGACGGTGCCTTCGAGGCGGTCCTTGACGATTTCGCCGGAGATCTGGCGCGTCGGCTGCAGGCCGATGGACAGGCCGGTGGCCGAGCTATCGAGCACGACGGCAAGCGACCATTCCGGCACGTCCTCCAGTCGCTTGACGTTGCCCAGCGGCACGCCCCAGTCGCCGGAAACATCGATGCTCGTGACCGGCCCGCGGTAGCCGCGCAGCGTATCGAACTTCATGAGACCGTTCTGCATGGCCTTGCGGGCAATCAACTGCATCTTCGGATCGAGCGTGGTACGGACGGAAAGGCCGCCCTCGTAGAGCGCATTCTCGCCGTAGCGCCCGATGATCTGGCGACGCACTTCCTCGGTGAAATATTCCCCGGCGAAGAGATAGTTGCCGGTGCGGCGCGGCGTGACGCCGAGCGGCTCGGCCTTGGCCTTCTCGCCTTCTTCATGGGTGACGTAACCGTTCTCGACCATCTGGTCGATGACCCAGTTGCGGCGCTCCAAGGCGCGATCGGCATGCTTGAAGGGATGATAGTTGTTCGGCCCCTTCGGCAGAGAGGCAAGATAGGCAGCCTCGGCCACGGTGAGCTCGTTCACCGATTTGTCGAAATAGGTGAGCGCAGCACCGGCGACGCCATAGGCACCGAAACCGAAGAAAATCTCGTTGAGATAGAGCTCGAGAATGCGATCCTTCGAATAGGCCTGCTCGATGCGGAAGGCGAGGATCATCTCCTTGATCTTGCGCTCGTAGGTCTGGTCTGAAGACAACAGGAAGTTCTTCGCCACCTGCTGGGTGATGGTCGAGGCGCCGACCTGGCGCTTTCCCGAGCCAAGATTCTGCAGGTTGACGACAATGGCGCGGCCAAGGCCGGTCACGTCGATGCCGGGATGATTGTAAAAGTTCTTGTCCTCGGCCGACAGGAAGGCCGCCTTGACTCGATCCGGGATCGCCTGAATCGGCAGATAAAGCCGCCGCTCACGCGCATATTCGGCCATCAGCGCGCCATCCGACGCGTGGATGCGGGTCGTCACCGGCGGCTCGTATTTGGCCAGCACCTCGTAATCGGGCAGGTCCTTCGACAAATGGCCGATATAGATCGCCACGCCCGCCGCGACCAAAAGGGCCAGCGTCGTGCCGATGCCGAAGAAATAGCCAATGAGACGAATCATACCCGCTCCAGTCCTTGGTTCGGGAATTTCCTAAACGAAGCCGCCCTTCGCGCAAGCTTTCGGGACGATCCCAACCCGTAATCGCAAAAGCCATGTCGCGACCATGTGGGCAAAATACGGCAGCGTGGAATTTCGGTTTCGAATGCCGGAAATAAAAGCACAGGGTGTTGTCGCCGTGCAACGCTGCCTCAGGTTGTGGGCGCCGGCGGCATTTCAGCCTCCGGCCCCCGTTCCGCTCTTGGCCGAAGCAAACAGTGCAACGGCGTTGGTTATGCTTTGGGTCGCCTTGTTGCGCCAATCGGCGCTGAGCAACTGCGCTTCGTCCTTGGCGTTCGACAGATAGCCGAGTTCGACCAGCACGGACGGAACGTCCGGCGCCTTCAGCACCTTGAAGCCGGCAGAACGCTGCGGGTTGTTGATCAGGCCGACGCTGGTGGAAAGCTGGCCGACAAGAGTGTGCGCGAAGCTCATCGAAAAATTATGCGTCTCGCGGCGGATCAGGTCGATCAGGATATCGGTCACTTCCTTGCTGTCGTCCTTGATCTCCATGCCGGCGAACTGGTCGGAAAGATTTTCACGGTCGGCAAGCGCCTGTGCCTCGGGATCGGAAGCCTTGTCGGACACGGTGTAGACGGTTGCGCCGCGAATGCCCTTGAGGCTGATCGTGTCGGCATGGATCGAGATGAGCAGGTCGGCCTCATGCTGGCGAGCAATGCGCACGCGATCGTCGAGCCGCAGGAACTCGTCCGTTTCGCGCGTCAGGAACACGTCATATTTGCCGCTGGCGGTGAGCTTGTCGCGCAGTTCCATGGCAAAGGCGAGCGTCACGTTCTTCTCGACAGTGCCGTTCAGGCCCTCGGCACCACCGTCGATGCCGCCGTGGCCGGGATCGACGACGACGGTGAAACGATGGCCCGGATTGGAGACCGGCCCGGTACCGACCCTGCCAGCCTTGTCGGCAGAGACTGTCGAGCCGGTGGTCAGCGCCTGATTGGCGAGCGCTGCATCGAATTCCCGCTGCGACGCCGCCGACATGTCGATGGCGATGCGGTAGCCACTGCCGTCATCGTTCTTCAGCACGTCGAGATTGTCGACGGCGAACGGTCCCTTGCCGGTGAGAATCAGCCGCGATTTTCCCTCGCCGAGTCCGCCGTAACGCACGGCGCGGACAAGGCCGCGCGGCTTCACATCCTTGGCATTTAGGGCGAATCTCGTGGCCGGCAGATCGATGACCAGACGATTGGGGCCGCGCAGCAGGAACCATTTGATGTCGGGATCGCGGTCGAAATTGATGACGATGCGCATCTTGGTGGCATCGCCGGCCATCTTGTAGCTTGTGGCGCCGATCGGTACGTCGGCAGCACGCGAAAGTGGCGGAAAGACTAGGCAAGCCAGGATCAGCGGCAGCAGGCAGGCGGTGCGGAACAACCAGCCTCCATGATGACGGCCCTTGTCTGCGAAGCCTGCCAGTCGCATCTTTCTACCAGTCGCTCCTGTTTGGCGTCATGCCCGATCGTTCGTCAAAGTGCCCTATTGCTTGTCAAAGTGCCGGCAGGCCGCGAACTCGATTAACGATTGGTATCCAGAGAAGGTTAACCAAGCCTTTTCATGGAAGGCTTGGAACCTGGGCTTCCGTTGCGGAACGGCTTTTTGCCGGCGTCGGGAATCGGGGTTGCCTTCCAACCCGCCAAATCATAAAAGCGATGGTGGATCACTGCAATCCTGGAACCGTCCTCCTCCGCAGCTTCCTGCTACAGGTCAGACGCAAGACGGCTCCTTTCGCTTCAGGCGAAGAAGGCATCGGTGATCGCGACGATTTTCGCAGGCGTGCTCCCGTGGCGGGGGAATCGCCTGCGTGAGCAAAACGGCCGGGATTGTCCCGTGCCGGCTCTGTATGAGCAAACAAGCTGGTCCGGTTTTTCCCGGGCTTTGGTTCAAAAGGTTCTGCTGGTTACGATGGCTTCAAGCGCAATCATGGAAAGGTCCGCAACAAACCGCGCCACTACGGCTGCGGGCGGCACCGCCATGGCGCTCAGGCAGCGGCCGGCGGACGTTCAATTGTCCGGCACCCATGTTCCAGGTCCACGGCAGCGGGCATTGCCCCGCAAGCTGCGGCCGACGGCTGCCGGGGGGAAACGAAATAATGCCCAACAAAATGCTGATAGACGCCTCCCACCCGGAGGAAACACGCGTTGTCGTCGTTCGCGGTAACCGTATTGAAGAATTCGACTTTGAATCCCAGGACAAGAAGCAGCTCAAAGGAAACATCTATCTCGCCCGCGTAACGCGCGTCGAACCTTCCCTCCAGGCAGCCTTCGTCGAATATGGCGGCAACCGTCACGGTTTCCTCGCCTTCAGTGAAATACACCCCGACTATTACCAGATTCCGGTCGCCGACCGTCAGGCGCTGCTGCGTGCGGAAGCACAGGAAGCCCAGGACGAAGAGGACGAGGAAGCCGCCGAGGGCGACGACCGCCAGAGCCGCGACCGCGGCAAGCGCGGACGCCGGCGTGGCGGCAAGAGCCGCGACCGCGGCGAGCACAGGCGCGAGGCAGGCGCGTCCGACGGTGAGAATGGCGAGAGCGGCGAAGATGCCGTCGCAGAGAACCTGGATGCCGCTGCCGACGGCGGCGACACCATGTCCGATACTGTCGGACAGAGCGAGGATGCCGCCGGACAGAGTGATGAAGTCGCCGATAGCGGCGAGACCGAGCCGTCCGAAGGCGGATCCAGTTCCATCGCTGCCAGCGTCGACGCCGACGTAATCTCGG
This sequence comes from Mesorhizobium sp. M0778, assembly GCF_040320105.1. NCBI lineage: Bacteria > Pseudomonadati > Pseudomonadota > Alphaproteobacteria > Hyphomicrobiales > Phyllobacteriaceae > Mesorhizobium > Mesorhizobium sp. M0778. Next base: position 171,930 of record NZ_JAMYPA010000006.1, read on the forward strand.
AAGCCGTCCCGGAAGTAGAGACAAGGGAGGTCGAGACAGGCGGGGCCGAGACGAGCGGCGAAGCGACGTCCGAAGACAATGATCGCGGCATGCTGGAGGAGGTGCAATCCTCGCATTCGGACGATCACGAGGTCGAATCGGTCGGCGCCGAAGACGCGCTGGAAGAAGTGCGCAACCGCCGCAAGCCGGTGCGCCGCCAGTACAAGATCCAGGAAGTGATCAAGCGCCGGCAGATCCTGCTGGTGCAGGTCGTCAAGGAAGAGCGCGGCAACAAGGGTGCAGCGCTGACCACCTACCTGTCGCTGGCCGGCCGCTATTCGGTGCTGATGCCGAACACGGCGCGCGGCGGCGGCATTTCGCGCAAGATCACCAATGCGCAGGACCGCAAGCGGCTGAAGGAAGTGGTCGCCGATCTCGAAGTGCCGCAAGGCATGGGCGTCATCCTGCGTACGGCCGGCGAAAGCCGCACCAAGGCAGAGATCAAGCGCGACTACGAATATTTGATGCGGCTTTGGGAAAATGTCCGCAATCTGACGCTTCAATCCACGGCCCCTGCCCTGGTTTATGAGGAAGGCAGCCTGATCAAGCGGTCGGTGCGCGACCTCTACAACAAGGATATCGACGAGATCCTGGTTTCCGGCGAAGAAGGCTACCGCGAGGCCAAGGATTTCATGCGCATGCTGATGCCGAGCCACGCCAAGGTGGTACAGCCGTTCCGCGACACGACGCCGATCTTTGTGCGCAACGGCATCGAAGCACAGCTCGACCGCATGCTGCAGCCGCAGGTGACGCTGAAGAGCGGCGGCTACATCATCATCAACCAGACGGAAGCGCTGGTCGCCATCGACGTCAATTCGGGCCGTTCCACCAAGGAGCACTCGATCGAGGACACCGCGCTTCACACCAATCTGGAAGCCGCCGAGGAAGTCGCCCGGCAATTGAGGCTACGCGATCTCGCCGGCCTGATCGTCATCGACTTCATCGACATGGAGGAGAACCGCAACAACCGCTCCGTCGAGAAGCGGCTGAAGGATCACCTCAAGAACGACCGCGCCCGCATCCAGGTCGGCCGCATCTCGCATTTCGGGCTGATGGAAATGTCGCGTCAGCGCATCCGTGCCAGCGTGCTGGAATCGACGATGAAGCCTTGCCCGCATTGCGGCGGCACCGGCCATGTGCGCTCCGATTCGTCGGTTGCGCTGATGGTGGTGCGTGCGATCGAGGAATTCCTGCTCAAGGATTCGCGCAGCCACATCACGGTGCGGACGCAGGCAGCGACCGCGCTCTATGTGCTCAATCACAAGCGTGGCACGCTGGTGGAATTCGAGCACCGCTTCGGCGTGACCATCACCATCGAAGCCGATGACACGGTCGGTGCACAACACTATGCCATCTTCCGCGGCGCGCTGGCCGAAAAGCCGGAAGGCTTTGTCGAGGCCCGCACGTTCCCGGCCTATGTCGAGCCGGAAGAACCCGAGGACGAGATCGTCATCGAGGAGGAAGAGGAGGCACCGGTGCAGGCTGAGCAGCCACGCCCTGCCCAGCAGCCGCAGCAGCCAAGGTCCGGCGAGGACGGCGAAGGCCGCGATCGCAAGCGCCGCAAGCGCCGCAGACGGCGCGGCGGCAAGGATCGCGAACACGGGGATCGCGAACACGGGGATCGCGAACACGGGGATCGTGAACACGGGGACCGCGAACAGGCCGCTGCCGGGGAAGGTGCTTCCGTTTCGGCGCCGACGGACGAGGCCCTCGTAGCCGCCGGCGATCAAGGCGCGGAAGCGGAACGTGAAGCGCCGGCCGGTGTTGCCGAAACTGCGGAAGCGGCGGACGACGGTCACGGCAAGAAGCGCCGGCGCGGCAAGCGCGGCGGCAAGCGCAATCGCCGTGAAGACGGCGAGGACGGCGTCGAAGCCAGCGCCGGCGAGCCGGCCGGCATGACAGAAGGTGCCGTGTCGGAAGCAGAGCCCGTGACTGGCGAGCCGGAAGGTGCGCCGCCTGCCGAAGAGCTTGCGGTGCGTGCTCCGGCGAACGACGACACGCCGAGCGTCGAAAAGCCGAAGAAGCCGCGCCGCGCCGCCAAGCCGAAGAAGGCCGCGGCGGAAGCAGTTGCCGAGGTTGCCGGCGCCGAGACATCGGCCGCCGAAGCCGCGGCGGTGGCTTCCGGCGAGACCGCTGCGCCGGTTCGGCAGGAGACCGAAGTGGCGGCTGCCAAGGAAACGCAGAAAGCCCGGCCGTCGCGGCGCAAGCCCGCACCGGTGGATGCTCCGGTCGTGCCGGTCGTCTCCTCGATCGTCCCTGACGAGGCAAAGACCGAGGAAGCAAAGGCCGAGGACAAGCCGAAGCGTGCCGGCTGGTGGCAGCGGAAGGGCTTTTTCTAAGCTTTTCCGTGTATTAGCCAGACTTTCTGATTAAAGAATCCCGCGCTGCCGATCGGCTGCGCGGGATTTTCTGTCCCAATTCCAGGCGACAGGCACTACGGCGCGAAGATCGACCAGTTCATCATCTTCGCCAGTTTCTCCAGCGCGATCGAACCCAGCCTTGAATTGCCATTGGCATTGAGCCCGGGCGACCACACCGCAAGCGAGGCGACGCCCGGCACGATCCCCAATATGCCGCCGCCAACGCCGCTCTTGCCGGGAATGCCGACCCGGAAAGCGAAGTCGCCGGAGCCGTCATAATGGCCGCAGGTCAGCATCATCGCGCCGATGCGGCGGGCGCGCTCGGCCGAGACGACGGAATGCCCGGTCGCCGGATTGTTGCCGCCATTGGCGAGAAAGCGCCCGGCCAGGGCCAGTTGCCGGCAGCTCATGGCGATCGCGCAATGGTGGAAATAAACGCCCAGCGCCAGTTCCGGCGCATGATTGAGATTACCGAACGATTTCATGTAATTGGCAAGCGCGAAATTGCGAAAGCCGGTGGCACGTTCGGACGCCGCGACCTCCCGGTCGATGATGATTGTGTCGTCATCGGCCAGGAACTGGATGAAGCGCAGGATCTCGCCGATCGCCTCGCGCGGCTGGTGGCCGGCGAGCAGGATGTCGGAGACGACGATGGCGCCGGCATTGATGAACGGATTGCGCGGAATGCCGTTCTCATGCTCGAGCTGGACGATCGAGTTGAACGGATTGCCCGACGGTTCGCGTCCGACCCGCTGCCATAGCGCATCGCCGACATTGCCGAGCGCCAGCGTCAGCGTGAACACCTTTGAGATGCTCTGGATCGAAAACGCCTCGTCGGCGTCGCCCGCGGTCAGCACGCGGCCGTCATTGGTCACCGCGGCAATGCCGAATTTTTTCGGGTCGATCTTGCTCAGCTGCGGAATATAGCTGGCAACGTCGCCGCGATCGGCACGCTCCGCCATTTCGGCGGCGACCTCGCGCAGTGCCTGTTCAAGCTGGGGCGCCTGTTCAAGCTGGGGCGCCTGTCCAAGTTGGAGCACCTGTCCGCGTTGCGCCGCCTGTTCAAGCTCCGGCATCGTCGTCCCCGCTACTTCAGCCAGCGTTCGATACGCGCCATCGCCTCGACCATGTCGTCGTGGCTGCCGGCGTAGGAAAAGCGCATCGTGCGATGGCCCTGCAGCGGATCGAAATCGCGGCCGGGTGTCGCCGCCACATGCGCCTCCGCCAGCATCCTGCGCGCGAACGCCATGCTGTCGTTGGTGTGCCTGGTGACGTCGCAGAAGGCGTAGAACGCGCCGTCCATGGGCGCGGCCAAAGCAAAGCCGAGCTCCGGCAGGCGTTGCATCAAGAGCTCGCGGTTCCAGGCGTAACGCGCCTTCACCGCCTCCAGCTCTTCTGTCGCCTTGAACGCTTCGATCGCGGCAATCTGGGACAGTTCGGGCGGCGAGATGTAGAGGCTCTGGGCGATGCGCTCGATCGGCCGCACCAAATCCTGCGGCAGCACCATCCAGCCAATGCGCCAGCCGGTCATGCAATAATATTTCGAGAAGGAATTGATCACCGTCACGTCCGCGCCGAAAGACAGCGCCGTCGTGTCGGGCGCCGCATAGGCCAGCCGGTGGTAGATCTCGTCTGAGATCACGGCGATGCCAAGCTCGCGCGCCGTCTCGACCAGCGCCTCGAGATCGCCGGCGGGAATGACCGCGCCGGTCGGATTGGCCGGGCTGGCGAACAGCACGCCCTTCAGCGGTTTTTCGCGGTGCGCGGCTTTCAGGTGCTCGGCATGAAGATAGGCGGCGCCGTCGAGCTCGATCTCGGCGATGTCGATGCCGAGCGCAGCCATGATGTTGCGATAGGCCGGATAGCCCGGCGCGGCGATGGCGACGCGGTCGCCCGGATCGAACATCGCCAGGAAGGCAAGGTTGAAGGCAGCCGACGATCCGGTGGTAACGGCTACCCGCTCGGGCGGCACGTCAAGCCCGTAATGCTCGCCATAATGGGCCGCGATTGCCTTGCGCAGGCCGGCGAGGCCCAGCGCGTCGGTATAGCCGATGCGGCCTGCTTTCAAGGCGCTCGCCGCCGCTTCGCGAACCCCGGCCGGTGCCGGGTCGGACGGCTGGCCGACTGCCATGGAAACGACCGGCACGCCCTTGGCCTTCAGCCGATTCGCCTCGGCCAGGATGTCCATGGCGTGGAACGGCTCGACGGCGCCGCGGCGCGAAAGCGAAACAACCATTTTTCAATCCACCACACTTGTCCGCACGTGCCGGCCATGCAGGCCGCGCCGCACAAATGCCCGATTGATGTGGGGATCACAAGTTCGGTAAGTTTTAAGGTGCCGACTTTTCATCCTTCGCCCGCTCGTCTACCAGTGGACCTGCCATGTTAAGCCGACCCAGATCGACGATCGCCAGGACAGCGCGCGCCTTCGCAACGCTTTCGCTTGCCGCGGTGCTAGCCATGGCTGGCTCGGTCAGCGCGTTTGCGCAGAATGTGCCGGTGGTACGCGATGCCGAGATCGAGGCGCTGGTGCGGGATTATGCACGGCCGATCTTCAAAGCGGCCGGCTTATCGGGCGACGCCATCAACATCGTGCTGGTCAACGACCAGAGCTTCAACGCCTTTGTTGCTGGCCGCCGCATGTTCATCAACACCGGCGCGCTGATGACAGCCGAAACGCCCAACGAGATCATCGGCGTCATCGCCCACGAGGCCGGCCATATCGCCGGCGGACACCAGCAAAAGTTGCGCGAACAGCTCGAGCGCGCCAAGACGATGGCAATCCTGGCGACGCTGCTTGGCGCCGGCGCCATGGTGGCCGGCGCCACCAGCAATAGCCGCGGCCTCGCTGGGGCCGGCATGGGCGTGATGGCCGGCGGCGGCGAGATGGCGCAACGCAGTATCCTCGCCTATCAGCGCACCGAAGAGATGACCGCCGACCGCTCGGCAATCGCTTATCTCAATGCTACCGGCCAGTCCGGCATGGGCATGCTGAAGACGTTCAGCCGTTTCCAGAATGCATTGTCGCTCTCGGGCGCCCAAGTCGATCCCTACAAGATCAGCCATCCGATGCCGCAGGAGCGTATCGCCAATCTCGAAGTGCTGGTGAAGCAGAGCCCTTACCTCGACAAGGTCGACCCACCGACACTGCAGCAGCGCCACGACATGATGCGCATCAAGATCGCCGCCTATATGCAAGGACAGGCCGCGGCGTCGCGATTGATACGCAAGAACCCCGGCAGTCTCGCCTCGCGCTATGGCGACGCGCAGATGACCTATCTCTTCGGCAATCTGGCCTCGGCGCTCACCAAGACCAACGCACTGATCAAGGAACAGCCGAAAAATCCCTATTTCCAGGAATTGCGCGGCGACATCCTGATGAAGGCGAACAGGCCGAAGGATGCGGCGGACGCCTATGCCAGGTCGGTCAGCCTCGATCCGGCGCGATCCGGGCTGCTGCCGGTCTCGTACGGCCAGGCGCTGATGGCTATCGGCACGCCGGATTCGCTGAAGAAGGCGGTGGCGCAGATCAACACGGGCCTCGGGCGGGATCGCGAAAACGCCGCCGGATACCGCTATCTGGCACAGGCCTATGGCGAACTCGGCAACATCCCGGCGGCCGAGCTTGCAACCGCCGAAGGGCATTTCTATTCCGGCGACTACAAGAATGCGAAGATCTTCGCCATGCGGGCGCAGCAGAGCATGAAGCGGGGCGAGCCGGGCTGGCTTCGCGCGCAGGACATTATAAACTACGCACCATCAGGTAAGAAGAAGTGAACCTTTCGGACGCACGCTGCGACACAGCCGAACCGAGCGGACCCGAACACAGGCTAGAGGATCGAGGATCATGACCAAGGCAATTCTGCTGGGCACTACCGGAGTGGCAGCCGCCCTCGCCATGCTGGCGTTCGGCTTCGTCGCCGGAAGTCCGCAGACGGCGAAGGCCGGCACGGCGCAGCTTGTCCAGACGGCGTCCTCGGAAACCAAGCTCGACCGCACCGAAGTCGAAGGCATCGTCCGCGACTATCTGCTGAAGAACCCGGAAGTGCTTCTGGAAGCCCAGCAGGCGCTCGAGGCCAAGCAGAAGGAAGAACAGCGCGTCGCCAGTCTCGGCGTCATCAAAGACGCCAAGGACCAGATTTTCAACTCCGCCTTCGACGGCGTTGTCGGCAATCCGAACGGCAAGGTCACCATCGTCGAGTTCTACGATTACAATTGCGGCTACTGCAAACGCGCCATCGATGACATGCGCGCGCTGACCAAGGCCGATCCGGACCTGCGTTTCGTGCTCAAGGAATTCCCGATCCTCGGCCCTGATTCGCAGAAGGCGAGCGTCGTTTCGATGGCCTTCCACTTGATGAAGCCGGAGAAATACGGCGAATTCCACAACGCGCTGCTCGGCGGCCAGGGACGCGCCACCGAGGCGGCGGCAATCAAGGTGGCGCTGTCGCTCGGCGCCGACGAGGCGGCGCTGCGCGAAAAGATGAAGGACCCGAGCATCACCGAGGCCTTCTCCAAGACCTATGACCTTGCCACCAAGCTCGCCATAACCGGAACGCCGTCCTATGTGGTCGGCAACGAGGTTGTGTTCGGCGCGCTCGGCCAGGAAGTGCTGGCCGAAAAGATCGAGGCGGCGAAGGCCGCACTCTGATTAGCGTTCGGGTTTCGATCAGGCTGCGGGTTTCCGGCGCGGGCCGTTTTCCGGCTGTTGTGGACGGCGAAAGAACGCACTTGCGCTCTTTTCGCCAGCGTCTATGCCCATTATAGAGGGTCCGGCGCGCCGGCTTAGCCGCGCCGGGAAAGGTCGGCATTTTTTGAAAACGGTTTTCGTCCTGAACGGCCCCAATCTCAACGCGCTCGGCAAGCGCGAGCCGGGCATCTATGGCGGCAAGACGCTTGCGGCGATCGCCGACGACTGCAAGCAGGCGGGTGCCGCACTTGGGCTGGAGATCGATTTCCGCCAGTCGAACCATGAGGGCGACCTCGTCGACTGGATCCACGAGGCCGCCGACAAGGCCGCCGCAATCGTCATCAATCCGGGCGCCTACGGCCACACCTCGATCGCCATTCACGATGCCATCCGCGCCGTCGCGCCGCTGCCGGTCGCTGAGGTGCATCTCTCCAACATCCACGCGCGGGAACCATTCCGCCACGTCTCCATGGTCGCGCCGGTCGCTGTCGGCATGATCTGCGGGTTCGGGCCGCTCGGCTACACGCTGGCGCTGCAGGCGCTGGCTGCACGCCTATGACCGGCCAACAAACAGAAGGCTCGAAAATGTCGATAAAGAAGAACGGTGTTGACCAGCAGCTGATCCGCGATCTGGCGGGCATACTGAACGACACCAACCTCACCGAGATCGAGGTCGAGCTGGGCGATCTGAAGGTGCGCGTCTCACGGCAGGCGCCGGCCGTCCATGCGATCGCCGCAGCGCCGCCGGCCTATGCCCCGGCAGCAGCGCAGCCTGCGGCAGCGGCCGCGCCGGCGACGCCCGACGTGTCGAAGAACGCCGTCGCCTCGCCAATGGTCGGCACCGCCTATCTGGCACCGTCGCCCGACGCCAAGCCGTTCATCGAAATCGGCCAGAAGGTCAAGGAAGGCCAGACGCTGCTGATCATCGAGGCGATGAAGACGATGAACCAGATCCCCTCGCCGCGCGCCGGCATGGTGACGGCGATCCTGTTCGAAGATGCGCAGCCGGTCGAATACGGCATGCCGCTCGTCGTGATCGAGTAGAGCCGGGAACAGGCGAAAGATGTTCCAGAAAATCCTCATCGCCAATCGCGGCGAAATTGCCCTCAGGGTGCTGCGCGCCTGCAAGGAGCTTGGCATCCAGACGGTGGTGGTGCATTCGACCGCCGACGCCGACGCCATGCATGTGCGTCTCGCCGACGAGAGCGTCTGCATCGGCCCGCCGCCGTCGCGCGACTCCTATCTCAACATCCACCAGATCGTCGCCGCCTGCGAGATCACCGGCGCCGACGCGGTGCATCCCGGCTACGGTTTTTTGTCGGAGAACGCCAAGTTCGCCGACATCCTCGCCGCGCACAACATCACCTTCATCGGCCCGACCGGCGACCATATCCGCATCATGGGCGACAAGATCGAGGCCAAGCGCACCGCAAAGCGCCTCGGCATTCCCGTGGTACCCGGCTCCGACGGCGCGGTCACCGAGGAAAAGGAGGCCAAGCGCATTGCCGCCGAGATCGGCTACCCCGTGATCATCAAGGCGTCGGCCGGCGGCGGCGGGCGCGGCATGAAAGTGGCGCATAGCGAGGCCGACCTCGAGGTGGCGCTGCAGACGGCACGCTCGGAGGCGGGCGCCGCCTTCGGCGACGACGCCGTCTATATCGAGAAGTATCTGCAGAAGCCGCGCCATATCGAAGTGCAGGTGTTCGGCGACGGCGCCGGGCGCGGCGTGCATTTCGGCGAGCGCGACTGCTCGCTGCAGCGCCGCCACCAGAAGGTCTGGGAAGAAGCGCCCTCGCCGGCGCTCAATGCCGAGGAGCGCGCACATATTGGCGGCGTCTGCGCCAAGGCGATCGCCGATCTCGGCTATTCCGGCGCCGGCACCATCGAATTCCTTTATGAGAACGGCGAGTTCTATTTCATCGAGATGAACACGCGCCTGCAGGTCGAACATCCGGTGACCGAGGCGATTACCGGCATCGACCTCGTGCACGAGCAGATCCGCGTCGCCTCGGGCGGCGGGCTTTCGGTGCGCCAGGAAGATATCCGCTTCCACGGCCATGCTATCGAATGCCGCATCAATGCCGAGGATTCGCGCACCTTCACCCCCTCGCCGGGCACCATCACCCACTTCCACACGCCAGGCGGCCTCGGCATCCGCGTCGATTCCGGCGTCTATTCCGGCTACAAGATCCCGCCCTACTACGACAGCCTGATCGGCAAGCTGATCGTGCACGGCCGCAACCGCGTCGAGTGCATGATGCGGCTGCGACGCGCGCTCGATGAATTCGTGGTCGACGGCATCAAGACCACGCTGCCGCTGTTTCGCGACCTCGTCGGCAACGCCGACATCGCCAATGGCGACTACGACATCCACTGGCTGGAAAAATATCTGGCCAAAGGCGAGTGACACAGGGGCGACGCGATGACCCGCCCCTACGCACCCGGCTATCGCATCCCGACCGACCTGTTGCTCAAAGCCTATGCCTCCGGCGTCTTCCCGATGGCCGAAAATGCCAATGACCCCGAGGTGTTCTGGGTGCGGCCGGAGACGCGCGGCATCATTCCGCTCGACGGTTTCCACATCCCGAAGAGCCTGAGGAAGACGATCCGCAAGGATCTGTTCGAATTCCGCATCGATTTCGATTTCGAGGCGACGATCGACGCCTGCGCCGAAAGACGCGAGGAACGGCGGTCGACCTGGATCAACGCACCAATCCGCGAAGCCTATGTCGAGCTGCATCGGATGGGCCATTGCCATTCGGTCGAGGCCTGGCACGACGACCGGCTGGTCGGCGGGCTCTACGGGGTGTCGCTCGGCCGGGTGTTCTTCGGCGAGAGCATGTTTGCCAGGGAGACCGACGCCTCGAAGGCCTGTCTGGTTCATCTGGTCGAGCGCCTGAAGGCGCGCGGCTTTGCGCTGCTCGATACGCAGTTCACGACCGAGCATCTCAAACGTTTCGGCGCAATCGACGTGCCACGTGGCAAGTACGAGAAGATGCTGGCCGAGGCGCTAAAGGGCGAGGCTGTGTTTTTTCCGTGATCTAGAACGGTTCATCGTTTCACGGAAACGCCGAACCGGTCTATTTTGTGTTTTGACGCAATTCCGCACGGAAAACCGTTCACACTTTTCCTGGAATTGCTCTACCGGCCGGTCAGCCCTTGGTCGCCGTCACCAGCGGTGTCTGTGCATGGAACATCATCTTCCAGCCATTGACGCGGTGGACATAGCCGGTACTGACCAGTGCTGCATAGGCTTCGCCATTTTGCCGGGTCGCACGCGCCTCGTAGGTCAGCATGACGATGTCGCTGCCGGGCTCGATGATGCCCTTGAGGTCGATGTCGAGCTCGCGCCAGCGCTTCGGCTCCGTCGCGGTTTTGGCCAGATCGGCGTTGCTCATCACCCGCGCCATCTGCGGGAAGGCCACCAGGCATTCGGTGTCGGCGTTGGCCTTGAAATAGTCGGCGTCGCCGGTCCAGAATCCCTTTTCGATGTCGAGAAGCTCGCTTTTGTTGGCCATCATCATGGCAACCTCCTCCCTAGAGAGGCCCCAACGCTCGGACAACAAGGCGGTTCCGCAAGACGCCGTATCCGCCGCGCTGACAGGTTCTAGTTGGTTTTGGGGGCAGCGGGTGCCGGCACGTCGGACTTCTGCTTGCAGCCCTTCAGCCAGATATCATAGACGGCGTGCTCGACGGCGTTGATCCCGGGGCTTTCGGCAAACATCCAGCCGGTGAAGATACGGCGGATTTTCCGGTCGAGCGTGATCTCGTCGACCTCGACGAACGAATCCGTCTTCGGCTCTTCGTTTTCCGGCCGCGAATAGCAGATGCGCGGCGTCACCTGCAAAGCGCCGAATTGCACCGTCTCGTCGATATAGACGTCGAAGGTGATGATCCGGCCGGTGATCTTGTCGATGCCGGCGAATTCAGCGACGGGATTGGTGATGCGCTCGGATACTGCGGGTGCTGCGGGTGCCACCGACGCGTCCGGCGCAGGCGGCGCCAACTCCTGCGCAGCAGCAAGCGCCACCATAGAAGCGAGAACGACCGCGGTTAATCCGCCCGTCAAAATTCGGCTGAACATGCTCATGCAAGGTCCGGTGGTTTGCGCCCGGGTGATTCTCTTAACGCCAAGGCTAGTTGCTGCTGTCGGATCAGCAAACAGCTAAACAGCAATTGTGGCGACAAAGGACCGCGCCCGTGGGGACGGTGCCTGTGGGAACCGCGCGCGTGTCGCGGCGATCGATCACGAACCGGGCGTCCAGGCGTCGTAGTCGCCCGTCACCTGCGGACGATGCTGGTTGGTCAGCACCGAGCCCTTCGGGCGATAGGCTGCGGGGCTGCCGGTGAGGTTCGGCACATGCGGCTTTTGCCAGTCGCGGGGCTTGTAGTCTTCCGTTGGCGGCGCAACGTCGACACGGTGATGGATCCAGCCATGCCAGCCGGGCGGAATCGCCGAGGCTTCCGAATAGTCGCGGTAGATGACCCAGCGGCGGGTGCGGCCTTCCGAATCGACGCCGCCCTCGTAGTAGACGTTGCCGACCTCGTCCTGCCCGACCATCTTGCCGTGCCGCCAGGTGTGGAAGCGCGTTCCCAGCGTCTGGCTGTTCCACCAGGTGAAAAACTGCAGAAGGAAAGTTTTCATCCAAATCCTCGTGGCAAGTCCTTGTAGCAAGTCCTCGCGGCGCCTGTTCCTGCTTATGGCGTCACGGCATTGCGAAGGCAAGGGTCTTGCCGCAACCGACGAGCAAATGGCTGGCGGGCAAACTATACGTTCATGCGATCCTCGCGTCCGCGCGAAGCAGATGAAATGGGTTGTTGGCAACCTTACGCAGCGTTATTCTAGGAATTGATGCTTCGTCGCCTCAAGGGCGGCAAATGAGAGGGGCTCATGTCATCGCTGGCGGGCACGGCCGGTCGCGCATTGCCGCAGGTCGTTGAGGCGATCTACGATTCGATTGCCGACGTCGGCCGCTGGCAAGCGACACTCGAGGCCATCTGCAGCCTGGCGGAAGGCCAGCTTGCCATGCTCGCCGTCATCGACACGATCAGCAGTTCCGCGCGGTTTTCGGTGTCTTGCGGCGATCCCGCAGTTCTTGAGCCGTTGAAGCATGACTACGGCTCGCAAGTGCCGTTCTATGCGGCGGTTCCCAAGATGGAGATCGACGTGCCGTTCACTGTCGATTCGATCTACGCCCTGCAAGGTCCAGATACGCGACAGAGATGGCTCGAAAGCCGCATCGTGCGCGAATGGGTGCAACCCAACCGGCTGGACGATTTCTTCTGGGTGGCGTTGATGAAGCGGCCGACCCGGATCGGCACGCTGATGGTGGTTACCGACAAGGACAGGCGCCAGATTTCCAGCGAGGACCTCGAGCTTGTCTGCCTGCTGGCGCCGCATGTGCGGCGCGCGGTGACCATCGGCGACCTGTTCGAGGCGGAGCGGCGCAAGGCCGAAATCTTCCGTTCCATCATCGAAAGCCTTGACCATCCCGTGCTGATCGTCGCCGAAGACATGACCATCATCTTCGCCAACCCGACAGCCGAAGCGCTGCTCGCCGAAAACATCTCGGTCGCTTGCGTGCGCGGACAGCTTTCCTTCACCTATTCCAACGCCAATGCCGCGATCGGCCGTGCCGTCCAGCTCGGCACGCGCGACGAATTCGCGCTCGGACCTTGCGGCATCAACATTCCGCTGGCCAAGACGGCCGTTCCGGCGGTGGCCCATGTGATGCCGCTGGCGCGGCGTGAAATCTCGGCGCGTATCTCGCAGCGCGCCGCCGCGGCTATCTTCATCGCCGCGGCCGGTTCGGCACCAATCCCGGCGCTGGACGCCATTGCGGCGCTGTTCGGACTGACCGCGGCAGAAAGGCGCGTCGCCGGTCATGTTGCCGCCGGCCTGACGCGAAAGGAAATCGCCGCGGCCGGCGGCGTCTCGGACGGCACCGTCAAGTCGCAGCTGGCGACGATCTTCGACAAGACCGGTACCGGCGATCAGCGCGAGCTCGAACTCTTGATGCGCGAATTGTCGCCGCCGTTGCGCTCCAGTTGATTTGCGCAGATCCCCCGGACCGGCCGTGGTCCAAAAGGCTCGGCCGGTAAGTTTTCCAAGCCTTTAAGAACATCATCCGCAAAATCTGCAAAACGAAACCGGCATCGTTGCAATTCGGCCAAAATCATGGTGCGGTCGTTCGCGGTCCAGAAACGCGGCACTATGCTCGGCTGGAAAGAAAATGGTTTCTGGCGCGGATCTCGATCTTTGATACCGACATCTACCGAGCGGCTGCTCCCCTACCTTTTCCTGCTTGGGCTGATCGTCATCGCGGTCGCTTTCCGGCCACTGCTGCCCGTCGACGAAACGCGATATCTCAGCGTCACCTGGGAAATGTATCTGAGCGGACAGATCTTCGTCCCGACGATGAATTTCGCGCCCTATCTGCAGAAGCCGCCGCTGCTGTTTTGGCTTATCGACCTTGTCTGGACCGTTTTCGGCGCCAGCCGGCCGGCGGCGATGCTGGTCATCTTCGCCGCCTCCTCACTCGTCATCTGGCTGACGACGGCTTTGGCAAGGACCCTGTTTCCCGGCCGCGACGACATCGCACGGCGCGTCCCCTGGCTGGTCGTCGGAAGCAGCGTGTTCGTCATCTATTCGACGCTGATCCTGTTCGACCTGTTGCTGACGGTCTTCGTGCTCGCCGCGCTGTTGTCGTTGATTGCCTTTGCCCGGAGCGGCGACCGCTGGCAGGCCGTTCTGGCCGGGTTGTTCATCGGCATGGGCGTGCTGACGAAAGGCCCGGTGGTGCTCATCCATATCGGCGCGCCCATCCTGTTCTACCCGTTCTGGCGCGACCGGCGGGCGGGACTGGCGACACCGAACTTCCTCGCTGGAGTGGGCCTGGCAGTGCTCGCCGCGCTAATTCCGGTGGCGATTTGGCTGGTGCCGGCGACCATCCTGACAAAGGGCAGTTTCGTCTATGATCTGGTCTGGAACCAATCGGCGGGGCGCGTCACCGGCAATTTGCGCAATTCGCACGGCCGGCCGTTCTATTTCTATCTGCTGCTGCTGCCGGTCATGTTCATACCGTGGATTTTTATACCTGAGGTATGGCGATTGAAGCTGCGCACGCGGATACGCAGCCTGATCGAGACGAAGTCGCCCGATCTGCGCGCCTTGCGCCTGCTGTCGTTCTCGTTCGTTGCCGTGTTGCTGGCATTCGGCGCGATATCCGGCAAGCAGCCCCACTATGTCGTGCCGATGTTGCCGTTCGTGACCATCCTATTCGGGTATTTCATGGCGGAGATCCCGCTCGCCAGGCTGAAAAGCTCGGCCGTCGTCATGCTCGTCATTTTCGGCATCGGCCACGCGGTGGCATCGGCAACCGCGTTCAAACGCTATGACCTGACGCCGCTCGCCAACTTCGTCGACGAGCGAAAGGATGCGGACTGGGCCGTGGCTTTCGACTATCAAGGCGAAGTCGGCTTCCTGGCCCGGTTGCAAAAGCCATTCGAAACCACCGACAAACCGGAAGAATGGCTTGGCTCGCATCCCAGCGGCTATGTCATCGACAAGGTTTCCAAGGATCCCGGCACCGCAGGCCAAATCGCGTTCCGGCTTCGCGTCGAACGCGGTTATCTCGTCGTGCTGAAGGGACAGCATTGACGATCGTCACCGGTACGCGAATTCATCTCCCGCGCGGGAGATGAAGGCGTTGCTGCTCCGTGGTTCCATCGCTCGATAGAACCGGGAGGTATTCATGCGCAAGCTCATCTCGACAACGCTTTTTGTCTTATCGCTCGCTGTGGCCGGCCTTGCTGCCGATCCGGCATGGAGCTTCAAATGTCAGTCGGGTACGATCGGGCAAGGCAGTTGCTCCTGCTCCGGGACCGCCGACTGCACCGACATGCGGCATTCCAAAATGTGCAAGGGCGACCTGAACTGCGGTTCGGGCAAATGCTCCTGCACGGCCGCATTGGTAGTCGACCCAGGTCCGAAAACCCCCAAGCCCAAGGTCGTCGCGCCGAAGGCGACGACCAAAGGCGTCGTGAAGCAGTAGCCATCCAATCCGAAAGGACGGCGGCTCGACGTCGCTAGGCCCGCCCGATGTTTTCGCGGTTCATCCCCCGTGCGGGCGATGAACCGCCATCGGACAAATGCTGCTGTCTAGCCGGAGGGTGGTTTCCAACGACAGAGCGAGGATACCATGTTGAAAACCTGCACGATGCTGTTCTTCGGTCTGATGGCGGCCACCGCGGCCGCCCAGCCGCCGCCTTCGGGGCCGCCGGTTCCCAGTGCGGCACTTGCCCCATGCAACCCCACACAATCGAACAGGCCCTGCAAAGCCGAACTCGGCGTGTTCCTGATCACCAACACCGTCCGCAACCTGGCGCAAGCCAAGGTCGACGCCACCAACGCACAGCTAGCCGCCCAGGGACGATCATCGCGCGCATCGATCGAATCGCTGAAGCAATGGCGGCCGTCGCGCTTTGCGACGCAGATGCTGAACCAGCCGAACAACTGGTTTGTCAAAGTTCCCTATATCCTCACCATCAAGGTCTCGATCCCGGTGACGTCCGACCGTCACACCGGCATTCCCATAGACGTCAACGTCTTCTGCAGCCGCTGGCAGACAGATTCCAGCCAGGTCATCATCCGCTCGCAACCCGGCCCGGCGAGTTTCGAAGGCGGCAACATCCTCGAAGATGTTTTCAACATCGGCAACTACATCGATGCGCAGGTACGCAGCTCGTTTTCGGCACCCCTGCCGGTGACGACGCCGGTTCCGAATTCGAAATGCTCGGCAATCGACGGGTCCGATGCCGGAACGCAAGCCACCGGCGACGATCTCATCTTCTGGACGGTGCCGCGACGCAACCTGATTGTGACGGACGCCATAGCCAAGCCGACGGTTGAAGTGACCTTCGACAGCCTCACGCGTCTGGCGGCCCGCGACTTCCACAACAATGTGGTCTATGCGGAATCCGAGGCCATTAACCTCAACGTCTACGCCAATGAGGACGGCCTTCAGAAGGCGCTGACGATGCGCGAAGGCGACGTGGCTGCGCTGAACCTTCCCGCACTCAGGCTCGACGCGCGAAAATACGACTCGCTGGTCGTCATCGGCAATGTCGACCAGCCGCCGAACGATCCCAGAGACAGCGCCTTCGCGGTAGCGGCCAAGACTGCGGGATTCGGTGCCGGTTCCAAGATCATGCAGATCCCGAAGTGGTATTCGAGGCCTCCGGACCAGTTCAATCACAAGCCTACATGGATCAGAGTTCCGGGCTACGAGCTGCGCTATACGGTGCGCTATCTCAACAGCGGCGGGCTGGCCGTCGGCGGTGGAGCCAGTACGGTCCGGCCACCAAAAGTCGCTGTTCCGATAAAGAAGCTCATCAAGCCGAAAACGCCCTGACGCGGCCACTCGCGGATGACGGCGGCGGTTCGGACCGCCGCCGCCATCCCCCGCGCGGCAGATGCGGCAGCGCCTGCTTCATGGCCTGATCCTGCGGGAACAAACGCGCCGCTTCGCCACGAGCGAGCGGCGCCATCGATGGAGACAAACGATGCTGCACCTTCCCCACACCATGCCCGCCGCCCGGATCATTGCGGCAATCTCACTGCTTGCTTTCCCGAACTTCCTGCCGCCGGTCACGAGCCCGGCGAACGCGCTGCCGGTCAGCCAATCCTGCCGGATCACCACCTACTACAAGACGGCGGCGAAGGCGACGGAGGTTGGCGTGCGCTCGACGTGCCAGGGCGTCAAAAAATGGGGCGTCACCTCGAAATATTACGAGGTCGAAAAAATCGAAGCCGCTACGCCCCCGCACACGTCGGGCGGCGGCGGCAGCCTGCCGTGCGAGTTTCTCGCCGCCGGCTGCTCCAACCTGCCTGTGAAACGCAACTGAGCGTCAGGCGAACGAGCTAGCCGATCGCCTTCTCCAAAACCAGCGCCGGCAACCCTGTGGCGCCGCCGCAATCGGCCGTGTTGCCGGCGGGCAAGAACCCTCTCGAGCGGTAGAAGGCGATGGCCGGAGCATTTGCTTCCTCGACCTCGACGCGTAGCGTTCGGGCCTCCGGAAAGCTGGCCTCGACCTCGTCCAGCAGCGCCTGGCCGATGCCTTGCCTCTGCCAGGCTGGATGCACGTAGAGCTGGTTCAGCATGACGATCCTGGCATCCGTGGTGGCGGCGGCGAAAGCCATGCCGCCGATGCTTTTGCCGTCGTCGGCGACCAGGAACTCCGAGTTCGGCCGCGTCAGCCGTGCTTTGAGCGCGGCGATCGAATGCCATTCATCGGTGATTTCGGTAACCCGCGCCGCGCCGTAGATGGCGTCATAGGTGGCATGCCATGTCTCGATCAGCAATGCGCGCACCGCCGCCAGATCGCGCTCGCCGGCGGTGCGGACGAACATCCTACTCGATCCCGAGCTTGGCCTTGACCAGCTCGTTGACCGCCTGCGGATTGGCCTTGCCGCCGGTTGCCTTCATCACCTGGCCGACGAACCAGCCGGCCATGGTCGGCTTGGCGCGCGCCTGCTCGACCTTGTCCGGGTTGGCCGCGATCACCTCGTCCACCGCCTTTTCGATGGCGCCGGTATCGGTGACCTGCTTCATGCCACGGCTTTCGACCAGCTGACGCGGATCGCCGCCCTCGTTCCAGACGATTTCGAACAGATCCTTGGCGATCTTGCCGGAGATGGTGCCTTCCTTGATCAGGTCGATGACGGCACCAAGCTGGTCGGGCGAAACAGGAGCGTTTTCAATATCCTTGCCGGCCTTGTTCAAGGCCCCCAGGAGGTCGTTGATGACCCAGTTGGCGGCGAGCTTGCCGTCGCGCCCGGCCGCCACCTTCTCGAAATAATCGGCGACCGCCTTTTCCGATACCAGGATCGAGGCATCGTAGGTCGACAGGCCAAGCGACGAGATCAGCCGCGCCTTCTTGGCGTCGGGAAGTTCCGGCAGGTCCTTTGCCAACTCATCGACATAGGCCTGGTCGAATTCCAGCGGCAGAAGATCGGGATCCGGGAAATAGCGGTAGTCATGCGCTTCTTCCTTGGAGCGCATCGAGCGTGTCTCACCCTTGTTGGGGTCGAACAGCCGTGTTTCCTGCTCGATCCTGCCGCCGTCCTCGAGGATGGCAATCTGGCGGCGTGCTTCATAGTCGATGGCCTGGCCGATGAAGCGGATCGAGTTGACGTTCTTGATCTCGCAGCGCGTGCCGAATTCGCCGCCGGGCCGGCGCACCGAGACGTTGACGTCGGCCCGCAACGAGCCTTCGTCCATATTGCCGTCGCACGTGCCGAGATAGCGCACGATGGTGCGCAGCTTGGTGACATAGGCCTTGGCTTCATCGGCGGAGCGCATATCGGGCTTCGAGACGATCTCCATCAGCGCCACGCCGGAGCGATTGAGATCGACATAGGACATCGTCGCATGCTGGTCGTGCATCGACTTGCCGGCATCCTGCTCCAGGTGCAGGCGCTCGATGCCGACCTCGATGTCCTCGAATTCGCCCTGCCGATCCGGGCCGACCGAGACGATCACCTTGCCCTCGCCGACGATCGGCTGCTTGAACTGCGAGATCTGGTAGCCCTGCGGCAGATCGGGATAGAAATAGTTTTTCCTGTCGAAGACCGATTTGTGGTTGATCTCAGCCTTCAGGCCCAACCCGGTACGGATCGCCTGCTTGACGCATTCCTCGTTGATGACCGGCAGCATGCCGGGCATCGCCGCGTCGACCAGGCTGACATTGGCATTGGGCGCGGCGCCGAAAATGGTCGAGGCGCCGGAAAACAGCTTTGCCTGCGAGGTCACCTGCGCATGGACCTCGAGGCCGATGATGATCTCCCAGTCGCCGGTGGCGCCGGGAACCAGGCGCTTGGCGTCGGGCGTGCGGGTATCGATGAGGGTCATAGTGGCCTGCATAGTGGAATTGCGGATATGCGAGAACGCATATTTTGATGTGCAACTTCGCTAGTGCAAACCGCCAAGAGAGACAAGCGCAAAGCCGCGGGCGCCGACGCGGCACAGGCCCGCACCTGCCGCGATGGACTGCTATAGCAGCTTGAAAAAATTCAATGGCCGGCAACCCGGCCGCCCTCACCTATGCCGTGGCGATATAGGCCCTGATTTCCTCGGCCTCGCGCTCGACATCCTCGATGCGCCGCTTGACCACGTCGCCGATCGACACGATGCCGTCGAGCAGCCCGTTCTTTTCCACCGGCAGATGGCGGAAGCGGCCCTTGGTCATGATCTCCATGACCTCGTTGACGGTGTGGTTCTCATTGCAGATCTTCACCTTGGGCGTCATCGCCGAGCGGATGGCAAGGTCGAGCGCCGCCGCCCCCTCCTTGGCAAGAACCCGCACCACATCGCGCTCGGAAAGAATGCCGACGATCTTGTGATCGCCGTTGGTGATGACCAGCGCGCCGATCCTGTGTTCGGAAAGCATGCGGATGGCTTCGCTGAGCTTTTCGTTCGGCCCGAGCGTCACCACGTCGTGGCCTTTTGCCTCGAGAATTGCCTTAACAGTCATGGCGTCCTCCTCTGCATTTTCCTGCCGGCTCCTGCCTTGGCCGGTTTTCCCTAGTATGAACATGGTGCGCCGCGATCGGTTTCATTTCAAGTGCGGAGCTCTCAGGTGTCCGGCTCGTCCGCCTGTTGGAGCGCCTGCTCTCGCCGATCAAAGAACCGCAGGCCGAAGAAGCCGGCAAGAAAGCCGCCAATATGGGCTTCCCAGGCGATCTGGCCGTCAATGCCGGGCGCCAGGCCGAAGAGGCCGGTCGCCAGGTTGATCACCATCCACATGGCGAGGAAGGTGACGACGCCGCGCGAGCGCAGCACCGCCGCCATCGGCAAAGGCTGGCCGGCGAAGGCGGCCTTGCCCGACGAGCGGTCGATGCGGAAGCCATAGCGCGCCGCCGCACCCATCATGCCGGAAATCGCGCCGGAGGCGCCGACCAGCGGCGCCTCGCCAAGCGGATGCATGGCCCAGAACAGCGCCACCGCCGCCAGTCCGGTCGCGGCGAAGAACAGGCTGAAGCGCAACGCGCCGAAGCGGTTGGCCAGCGGTGAGCCGAAGGCCGCGAGCCACACCATGTTGATGGCAAGATGGGCAAAGCCGCCATGCAGGAAGGCATAGGTAAATGGGCTTGAAAACGCGAAGAAATCCAGGTCGAAGCGGCCGGAATAGCGGATCGGCACAAAGGCTGCCCGGACAAGCAGTTCGAAGTCCTGGTCGTCGGTCAGCCAATAGACCCGGATCAGATGGACGGCGACGCAGACGCCGATCACCGCCAGCACAACGGGCGGCAGGTTGAACACCGGTTCACGGCGCTGCTCCGGTTCGCGGGCGGCAGGCCCACTCTCGCCCTGCTCGATCTCCGGTGGGCTTTCTGGGTCGCTCATACGGCTTGCACTCAGTCGCTGGATTGGACTTCGCGAGCATGTAGATCACGGCCAACCGAATCACAAACGGCGAATCAGCAGCTCCGAATCAAAAAAGAAGCCGTCCAAGGTTTCCCTTGAACGGCTGGTCGAGCCCCCTTGCTCCCCCTGAACTCTTGACTGAAGTGCTGCCGATCGTCGCAAAACGACCGCTTCTGGAGTGGTTTTGGTGTGCCACAGGCCTGGCCGGCGCGCAACGTAAACCAGTTGTTAACCTTAACCGCCCCGACCCGTGAACAAGTATTAACGATGCTGGCACGCATCCTGCTCCGCAACGCATGTAGGTCTTCGGAGGGCGCCCTTCTGTTCACCGATGGGACATCAGAAGACAGAATGCGCGGAGCAGCATTAGCATGAACCAGACCGGATCGATCACGCTGTTCCATTATTGGAACCGGTTGCGTGACGGACGCCCTGCCCCGAAGCGCTCGGAAGTCGAACCGGCCGACATCAAGTCGCTGCTGGCCGACACGTTCATCCTGGAAAAGGACACGCGCGGCGAAGCGGTGTTCCGGCTCGCCGGCACCAGGCTTTGCGCAGTCTATGGCCGTGAACTCAAGGGGTTTTCATTCCCTTCGCTGTGGCGCGAGAAGGACCAGCGGCTGATCTCGAAGCTGACCGATGGCGTCTTCGACCTGAAATCGGTGGTGCTCATCACCTATGAGGGTTTCAGCCGCAACGGCCGTTCCAACAGGTTCGAGCTGCTCGCACTGCCGCTCGACGGCGGTGTCGAGAGTCCGCGTTGCCTCGGCGTGATAAGCGCCGTTGAAAAGCCCTTCTGGCTGGGCGCCGACCCGGTTCTCGACGCGTTGATCGATTCGATCCGTGTCGTCGATCCCGACAAGGAGCCGATGTTCCTGAAGAACCGCCCGGCGATCGAAGTTCCCTCGCTCGCCCCATCGGAATTCGACCCGCCCGAGACGATTTCGGCGCTCGGCCAGGCCCGTCGCATCCGTCACCTGGTCGTCTTCGACGGCGGACGCGAAGAATGATGCCAAAGCTTAAAGCAACAGTGCCGGGCTTTCCCCTTTGTTAACCTGCTTTGTTGTAGTTTTCCGCTGAAATTCCCCGCATCCATGCGCGGAATGCCGAACGGGGTATGGCAGTCATGAGGTCAGCGGCGGTCGACCATGCGCCGTCCCAAGCTGAAAGGCGTAACTTTCAGCGCGTCCGCGTGAAGATTTACGGACGCTTCATGCTGGAAGACCGCACCGAACATCCCTGCCAGGTGGTCGACATGTCGCCCGGCAACGTCGCACTGCGCACCGAGCGCGCCGGCCTGCCGGGTGAAAAGGTCATTGCCTACATCGATCACATCGGCCGCATCGAGGGCGTCATCACCCGCACTTTGCAGGATGGCTTTGCGATGACCGTCATCGCGTCGGACCGCAAGCGGGACAAGCTCGCCGCGCAACTGACCTGGCTTGCCAACAAGCACGAGCTCGACCTGCCGGAAGACCGCCGCCATGAACGCGTGGCACCGCGCAACCCGACGAGCGTGCTGCAACTTGCTGACGGACGGCAGTACCAGTGCCGCATCATCGATCTGTCGCTGTCGGGCGCCGCGATCGAGATCGACGTCAAGCCGGCCATCGGCGTCCAGGTGACGCTGGGCACCATGCGCGGCCAGGTGGTGCGCCATTTCGAAGATGGCGTCGCCATCGAGTTCGCCGTCGTCCAGCGGCCGGAAACGCTCGACACCGAATTCAGCTCGCCGCGCGGCTGACGCGGAAGCTTTAGCACCATCGCGAAGATCGCCATCCTAGCTGTTCGAACGGTGCTACGAAGCATGGGAATGCACCCGGCTAGAATCCTTAAATAATTCTATACTCAATTGCATCAAATTTTATGTTTATTCTACGGGCGTTTTACTTAATGTCTACTTCGCGCTTTTGCGTCAAATAAATCCAGCCGTGTCATTGTCTCCTCAAACGGGGAGACTGAATAATGAAAAAGACGAGGGGCAAGCTGTTGCTGGCGGCAATAGCGATGCAGCTTTTCGGCTGGGGGATTGTAAGCGCGGCGGAGCCGGCGTTCATGCATACCGGCGGCCGCACCACGCAGCCGGTCGGTCACTACGAATTGTGCCGGCAGATTCCGCAGGAATGCAATCAGAGGACGCCGAACCGCGCACCGGTCGAACTCACCCGCAAGCTGTGGGCAACGATCGTCAAGATCAACAATTCGGTCAACAGCAGGGTCGCGCCACGCACCGACATGGAAATGTGGGGCAAGGAAGAAGTCTGGTCGTTTCCCAAAGGCTTCGGCGACTGCGAGGACTATGCGCTGGAAAAGCGCCGCGAACTGATGAGCATGGGCGTGCCGGCCGGCGATCTGCTGATGACGGTGGTGCGCCAGCGCAACGGGGACGGCCATGCGGTGCTGACCGTGCGCACCAGCCTTGGAGAGTTCATCCTCGACAATCTCCAGCCCAAGGTGCTGTCCTGGACCAAGACCAGTTACACCTACCTGAAGCGCCAGTCCGACCGCAATTCCGGCGCCTGGGTAACGATCAACGACGGCCGCTCCGACGCGGTCGCCAGCGTCCGCTGAGGACGCCAATGCATGTCGCCCAAAAGTGCGTAGCGGTTTTGGGATAACGACATGCATAAAACAGAGGTTAAGTGCGTCGCATGACTTCGCGCTTTAGGAGAAACCCGGTCGAGTCCCCACCCTCCCCGTCCCCAACGACCGGGTTTAGGAGCCGGCCCCGTCCCCGGGCCGGCTCCACCATTTCTGGGCTTGCGATAGGCGGCCTTCACTGCCCGGCGCTAGACCTTCTTCAGCCCCGCCCTGAACCGCCTCCCATTGGCGACATAATGCGCGGCCGAGGCGCGTAGCCTCGCGATTGCTGTCTCGTCGAGCGTCCTGACGACGCGCGCGGGCGAGCCGACGATCAGCGAATTGTCGGGGAATTGCTTGCCTTCGGTGACCAGTGCACCAGCCCCGACCAGCGAGTTGTTACCGATCTTCGCGCCGTTCAGCACGATGGCGCCCATGCCGATCAGGCTGTTGTCGCCGATCGTGCAGCCATGCAGCAAGGCACGGTGGCCGATCGTGCAGCCTTGGCCGACGGTTAGCGGAAAGCCGGCGTCGGTGTGCATGATGGTATGCTCCTGCACGTTGGTGTCGGCGCCGATGACGATCGGCTCGTCGTCGCCGCGGGTGACGACGCCGAACCAGAAGCCGGCGTTGCGGCCGATCCTGATATTGCCGATCAGCGTGGCGTCGGGCGCGATCCAGTTGCTATCGGCGTCCTCGAAGGTGGGCGCTTTTCCGTCAATCGCGTAGATCGGCATCGCTGTCTCCAGATTGTCTCACACCGACAAGGTGCCAGACCCTAGAAGCGAAGCCGCCCACGACGCAATGGCGATCACCACCATGCCCAGCGCCAGCGCCCAGATGGTCGCCGTACAGCCGCAGGAGATCAGCCCCAGCACCGAGATGCGACGCTCCCGCCAGGCGTCCAGCGCCTCGTTGACGAACATCAGCGGCCCGGCGCAAGCCGTCGCGGCGAGCGAGCGCAGCATGTGCTTCGACGATACATAGGGCTGGACGAAGGCAAGCTTGCGGCCGGCGACCAGTTCCATCGCCGATCCGGCCAGGCCGCAAGCCGTCAGCCCAGCCATAAAACTGAATATGATTTGTTCGACCGGGCTCATCTTTACCCTCCGTTTACCATGAAATCGCACAGTCGCCTGCAAAGCTGCGTAGCAAGAGCCGTGCCGCGCCGAGATGTGCCGTTCAGGCACACCGATGGCACGGCAACGAGGATCGCGATGAAGCAGGCAGCCGCCACAGAGGGCCCGCAACTCAGCGTCGTCGATTCGACGCTGATGAAGCGGGTGTTTTATGCGTTCGCGACGCTGGCGCTGCTTTCGGTGGCGATCAGCCTTGGCGGCAAATGGTTCGGCCGCTCGATCGCCATGGCCGGGTACACCGACGACACCACGGTCCACAAGGTCGTCATCGGCAACAACATCATCGCCGTGCCGGCCAATGTCATCCGCTTTGCCCAGGCCCGGCGCGACGGCATCGCCTCGCGGCTCGACCTCTATTTGCGCTATCCCGAGATGGACGGCTACAGCGAGGTTGCCCGCAACGACTTCAACCACACCGGACCCAGCAAGGACATCATTTTCCTGTCGTTCGAGCCGCAGATGATGTCGCGCGACATGAGCGGCCGCTTTGCGCCGATCTACAGCGCGCTGATCGCCAAGCCGGGTACGCCCGGCCCTGGCGGCACCACACTTTACGCTTTCAGCGAAAAATCAGGCTATCTCAACGAAGTGCTGGCGGTCGCAAACCGCCCCGGCAAGGATCCGTTCGTTGCCCGCTGCCTGAGCGGCCCGAGCGCGGACGAGTCGCTGGCGCCCTGCGAACGCGACATCCTGGTCGGCGACGATCTCAGCCTCACCTACCGCTTCCCCCGGGAATTCCTGGGCGACTGGCAGGCGCTCGAAGCAGCGATTTCTGGCGAGGCGGCACGTATGCTGAAGACCGGGCGGTAGGGCTTGATCCTTTGACCGACCCTGAAGGGCTGAGGGCTGGAGCCCCGGCCAATCGCGCTACCAATCTCCAGGGTTTGGGATTAGCTGCCCACCACGCCTTCGTCATCCTAGGGCGGAGCAGGAGCGAAGCGACGTCGCGGAGACCCTGGGATCCATGCCGTTACCTCAGTCGAAGAATGCAGCGGTTCAGAACTGCACTTGCGTCGGCACCGGCGCCAGCTACCCTTCAACCATGACCGGCTACGCCTACATGACTGCAAGCCAGAAGCGCGGCACGATCTACATCGGTGTCACCAACGACCTCGGCCGCCGCATGCCGGAGCACAAATCTGGCGAAGGCTCGCGCTTCACCAGCCGCTACGGCGTACAGCGTCTGGTCTGGTACGAGGAACATTTCGACATTCGCGACGCCATCCAGCGCGAGAAGTCGCTGAAGCGCTGGCCACGCCGGTGGAAGATCGAGCTGATCGAGAAGACCAATCCAGAGTGGTTCGAACTGTTTCGCGGGACTGGTTGGTAGAGGACGCCCAGCCGGTGCCAAGAAGCATTCGATTCTGGTCAGAGTGGAGCACTGCCGCGAGGTAACGGCATGGATCCCAGGGTCTGCGCCGCGTCGCTTCGCTCCTTGCTCCGCCCTGGGATGACGAAGGGAGGGATGCTCCAGCCAGTCTCCGACGTCTGCGCTCCGCCATCAGGCGGTCCCGCCTGCAACAAGCAGGTCCGGCCAGCACCAAACTCGCGGCTCAGGCCAGATCGATGTCGAGGATCGCCATCGAGAAATTATAGTCGCCGTCGTCCTCGTCCTTGAAGACGATGCCGAGGAACTCGTCGCCGACATAGACCTCGGCCGAATCTTCCTTGCGCGGCCGCGCCTTCACTTCGAGTTTGGGGTTCTGGAAGGTGCGCTTGAAATAGGCGTCCAGCTTTCTGATTTCGTCCGGCTTCAACAGTCTTCTCCGATCGTCGCTTGCTCAAGTGCGTCGCGTCTGAAGAGATCGATGCGACGCGCTTTAAATCTTGCTTCATGCATGTCGCTATCCCAAAACCGCTGGGCACTTTTGGGCGACATGCATTGGTGAGCGCGCTTCTGGCACGTCGACAATGGCCATGTAAAGGCAAGCCGGCATAGGGGGCAGGAATTCAGCCCCTGCCCGAGCACTCAGATGTCGAAGCTGACGACGTGGTCCATCGTCTGCGACGGCAACAGCTGGTCCATCTGCCGCGAAGGCTGGTCGCAGCCGGTCTCGCCGACGACGCGGGCCGGCACGCCGGCAACCGTCTTGTTGTGCGGCACCGGCGACAGCACCACCGAGCCGGCCGCGATCTTCGAGCAATGGCCGATCTCGATGTTGCCGAGGATCTTGGCGCCGGCGCCGATCAGCACGCCGTAGCGGATCTTGGGATGGCGGTCGCCACCGGCCTTGCCGGTGCCGCCCAGCGTGACGCCGTGCAGGATCGACACGTCGTCCTCGATCACCGCTGTCTGGCCGACGACGAGGCCGGTGGCGTGGTCGAGGAAGATGCCCTTGCCGATGCGGGCGGCCGGATTGATGTCGGTCTGGAACACCGAGGACGATCGGCTCTGCAAATACAGCGCGAAATCCTGGCGGCCCTGGTTCCACAGCCAATGCGCCAGCCGGTGCGTCTGGATGGCATGAAAACCCTTGAAGTAGAGCACCGGCATGATGAAGCGGTCGCAGGCCGGATCGCGGTCGTAATAGGCCTGGATGTCGACGCGCACCGTCGTCGACCAGTCCTTGTCGTCGGCCGCCATCGCCTTGAATGTCTGGCGGATGAGGTCGGAGCCGATGTCCTGGTGGGCGAGGCGCTCGGCCAGCCGGTGGATAACCGCTTCTTCCAGGTTTTCCTGATTGAGGATGGTCGAATAGAGGAACGCCGCCAGCAGCGGATCGCGGTTGACCGCTTCCATTGCTTCATCGCGGATCGAACGCCAGATCGGATCTACCGGCTGCACCCTGGTGGGACGGGAAATCGTAACGCTGTTCATCTGATGTCTCCGGCCATCCAATGTCTCAGGCCATCCAATGTCTCGGCTTGGCGGCTTGCCTATTCTCCGGCCGCACCTATAAGCCAGATCATAGCACGGGTGAACTCAATTTTCCTTAGTGCTTCGTCAAATGGATTTGGTTGGCGGAATTTCAAGCAGCCATGGAAAACGCAACCTTGATGGACGAGACGCTGAAGCGCGAGCTTTCCGCGCTGTATGACGCCGCGGATCGCCACTACCACGACCTTGGCCACATCGAGGCGATGCTGGCGCTAGCCAACGATTACAAGGCATTGCTGCATGATCCTGAAGCAGTCGAAGCGGCGATCTGGTTCCACGACGCGATCTACGACAGCCGCGCCAAGGACAATGAGCCGAGGAGTGCGGCACTTGCCGAGACAAAGCTCGCCGGCCGCGCCGATGCACAACGCATCAGTCGCATCGCAGCGATGATCACTGCCACCGCCAGCCACGAATTGCCGCCCCTTGGCGACCAGCATTCCGTTCGTGACGCGGCGCTGTTCCTCGACATGGACCTGGCGATCCTGGGTGCCGCGCCTGACGTGTTCGACGCTTACGAACAGGCGGTTCGCCGCGAATATCAGTGGGTCGATGAGCCGATGTGGCGGGCCGGCCGTGCCGCTGTCCTAAAGGGCTTCCTCGCGCGTCCGCATATCTTCCATAGCGAGGAATTCCGCCGGCGCTTCGAAACCCAGGCCCGGCAAAACATGGCGCGCTCGCTCAGGGCGCTTGGCGATAACCTCAGCCCAGACAAATCCTAATCCGGAAACGTCTCCATGCGCTGCGCATAGGCCTTGAAACCGGCTCGCCCGTAGACAGATCGCGCGCCCGGATGATCGTGAGTGTCGGTGTGCAGCCAGACCCTTTCAGGTTCATGCGACCAGACGGCGCGCAGCGCCCGGTCGAGCAGGTATGGCCCAAGCTTGCGGCCCTGAAGAGCCGGAACGACCCCGAAATGGGCCAATTCGACAACCGGCTGGCCGACGCCCGTGAATTCGCACAGGCCGGCTGCTTCGCCATCGACATAGATATGCGTCGATGGACTGGCGAGAAGGCGCTCGAGGTCGCCCAAGGGCATGCGCAGCCGCTGATCCCATTGTACAGGCTCGCCAACAGCGCGGTACAGGCTGATGTAATCAGCGACGCCAAGCGTTTCGCGCACCACCGCCGCGCCCGGTTCGGGAGCGGCAAAGCCGCCGCCGAACGGCGGCCCGGTCATCTCCAGATAGGTGACGAGAAGATCGACCATGGCAACTCGCGCAGATTTGAAGCTGAGGGGTCGCGTCGGTCGCTTGCCTGCCGGAGGTTTGCCGAGATCAGGTGAATGCGCCAAAAGTCGATGCCATTGCCCACAGCATGAACACCCCGGCCGCAAGCGACGCGCCATTGACGACGATGCCGGCCAGGCCGAGCACACGATTGTCGTCTGGGCGACCCACGGCCATCAAGCCGAAGACCACGCCGATAAGATGTGCCAAAGGGCCGGCCAGAAAAAATACCGCAGCGAAGAAGCCCGTCGCACTGTTCTGGAGCACTGGGGAGGCGTCGCTCGGCATTGCTATCAACGCGGTGATCGCAATCGCCCCTGTCGCCAATGCGGCCAGCGCTAGAACAACGGACCATTCGCCGAACCTGCTTTTCGCAACGACGCCCGGCAAAGCGGCGTCGCTTCTTCCCCATTGTGCCATCGTACCCCCCTGCCCTCGTTCAGCGCGTGGCGGGTTTGAACCGATCCACACGTCGCGCTTATTTACTGCTGTATCGTTGCAAAACCGCTAAGAACCCAGCTTCAGGCCCGATGGCCGCTTTTGGGAGCCATCCATCAAAGTGGATGCTCTGCATAAAACTCCAGCACACGCTGCTTGAAGGATTTGTCGCCGACCGCCAGCATGTGGTCGCGGCCTTCGATATGAAATGCCCTGGCGTTCGGCATCAAGGCAGCGAGTTCATCCGGCGAGCCGCCGATGTCGTCCTTGGTTCCCACCGCAATCAAGGTCGGCTGGGCAATGCGGGCAATGTCGGCCTCGCTCAGCAATTCGCGTGAGGTGGCGATGCAGGCGGCGAGCGCCCGGCGATCGCTGCGGGTCTGGTCGGCGAAGGCGCGGAACGAGCGGCCGCGCGGGTCGCTGGTGCCTGCGGGATCCTCGGCCAAGAGGGCGTCGGCTATCGGATCCCAGTCGCCGACGCCGTCGACCATGCCGATGCCGAGACCGCCGAAGACCAGCGTCGCCACCTTGTCCGGCTCGGAGAGCGCCAGGAAGGCCGATATGCGCGCGCCCATCGAATAACCCATGACATGGGCGCGTTCGATGCCAAGATGGTTCAAAAGCACTGCCGCGTCGGACGCCATTTTTGCCGGCGTGTAGTCTGCTTCGTCATAGCTTTTCGACGACGAGCCATGGCCGCGATTGTCGAAGGCAATCGCACGGTAGCCGGCATCGTTCAGCGTCTTGAACCAGCCGGGCGACATCCAGTTGACGTAATGGCTCGAGGCAAAGCCGTGGATCATCAGCACCGGATCGCCCTGCCCCGATGCCGGCTGGCGGTCAAGGAAAGCAAGCTCGAAACCGTCATGGGAGAAGAACTGCATCGGCCGAAGATCCTGCCCGTTCAGTCGGAATCGACATTCGACGCATCGCCCTTGTCGGGCGGCGGCATGGCCGGCCCCGGCGCCGCGCCGATGGCCGGATGGCGCAGCAGGTCGCCGTCCTTGATGCCCTTTTTGGCGGCGGTTCCTGCCTTGAGCTCGAGCACGAAGCGCACCGGTTCGTCCGGCGAAATGATCGCCTCCGACTGCGGCTCGCCTTGCTTGATCGCCCGGATCCGGCCGTCCTGGCCGACGAAGATCAGGTCGAGCCGCAGCGGCGTGTTCTTCATCCAGAAACTCACATCCTGCGGCGCACCGAAGACGAACAGCATGCCGTGATTGTCGGCCATGTGGCGGCGGAACATCAGGCCGGCCTCGCGCTCGGCGGGCGTGTCAGCGATTTCGACGGAGAAAGAACGCTCGCCCGCCTTCGTCACCGCGACTAGCGGCGCCGGGTCGACCGGAAGGATCATCGCCTTGCCGTCGGCCAAACTCGATTGCTGAAAATAGAAGAAGGCGCTTGTGGCGACGATGAGGAAAATCCCGGCGTAGAGCGCGCCCGCCGTCAGCCGGTTCCTGTGAGCCATATGAAATCCTCGGCCGGAACTAATGCGAGACCGGCAAGGTACCCATATCGGGGTGAATTTCGGCAGCCATAAGGCCTTTGTCGCCGCGTCCGAAGCGGACCAGCACCACCTGGCCCGGACGGAGTTCGGTGATGCCGTAGCGGCGCAGCGTCTCCATGTGGACGAAAATGTCCTCGGTGCCCTCGCCCCGGGTCAGAAAGCCGAACCCCTTGGTGCGGTTGAACCATTTCACCAGCGCCCGTTCGAGGCCGCTTTCCGGCGTCACTGCGACATGGGTGCGCTGCTCCTGCAGCTCTGCCGGATGCACCGCTGTGGTGACATCCATCGAGAGCACGCGGAAAGCCTGCAGCCCGCGCTCGCCCTGCTTGACCAGGCAGACGACACGGGCGCCTTCCAGGGCGGTCTGAAAACCGTCCTTTCGAAGGCACGTCACATGGAGGAGGATGTCGCCCGAAGAACCATCATCGGGAAGGATGAAACCGTAGCCCTTGGCCACGTCGAACCATTTGATGGCGCCGGCGATTTCGACGAGATCGGCCGTATCGGCGCTCTCATCCCGCTTCAACGCATCGTTACCGGCCCCGTCCCGCCCCATGAAAGAGGCCTTTTCCCCCATAAGAACGCCCCCTTTTTTCAAGAAACACCGCAACTGATTCTTGACACCAGATTAACACCGCGGCTTCCGGTGTGTGCAAGACCTGACGTGCCTTTTTTCACGGTTCCGTACAGGAATAGCGGATTTGTCGTTTGCCGGCGCCGGCAAGCGTGGCCAATTGCCCTTTGGCCGGGCCGCCCGTATGTTGCGCCGCAACGCAACATACGGAGGAAATCCATGCGCTATCTGCATACCATGGTCCGCGTCGCCGACATCGATGCTTCGCTCGATTTCTACTGCAACAAGCTTGGCCTGAAGGAAGTGCGCCGCCACGAAAGCGAGCAGGGCCGCTACACGCTGATCTTCCTCGCCGCGCCCCAAGACGAGCAAAGCGGCATCAGCGAGAAAGCGCCGCTGGTCGAGCTGACCTACAATTGGGATCCGGAAGACTACAAGGGCGGCCGCAATTTCGGCCATCTCGCCTATGAGGTCGACGACATCTACGCCACCTGCCAGCGGCTGATGGACAATGGCGTCACCATCAACCGGCCGCCGCGCGACGGCAACATGGCGTTCGTCAAATCGCCGGACGGCATCTCGATCGAGCTGTTGCAGAAAGGCCCGGCAAAGCCGAAGGCCGAGCCCTGGGCGTCGATGCCGAACACCGGAAGCTGGTAACCGATCACGCCATCTTGAGCGGACGTCGCCTGGCCCTGGTTCGGTTTCGCGTCCGCATTCCCAAGGAGAATTCATTCATGCCGACCAGCCATGTCGACGTCGCCACCGAACATGCCAGCCGCTATCTGCAGCAGCTGTGCAAACATTGGGCGCACAAATTCCCGGTCGAATTCGACACGAACCACGGCAGCATCGATCTGACGCTCGGCCGCACTATTCTCGATGCCGACCCGACGGCGCTGCATATTGCGGTGACGACCGACGAGGCCGCCTCGCTCGAGCGCCTGGAAACGGTCGTCGCCGACCACATCAAGCGCTTCGCCTTCCGCGAAGAGCTGGCATTCGACTGGAAACGCGCTCCGGCCGCGTAGACGACCTATCAACCGCCGGCCTTGGCCATCTCCAGCAGCATCAGCACGGTGCGCCAATTGCGCGCCGTGCCGGGCACCTTCAGAACGCGCGGGATGAGATTGGCAAAGACCGATTTGCCGAGCCCGTCGGGCGCATGCAGGTAAAGCACGTCGCCCTTGATCTCGAAGCGTTCGGGCCCAGTGCATTTTTCCGCCAGCCGGGCGAACTCGTCGGCGGTCGGCTGGCGCTCCAGCGCATAGGCGTGCAGCTTGGTCGGCTCGCCCGCGACTTCCGGATAGGGATTTTCCGCCGCCAGCCGCTCGAGCCAGCCGAGATCGCGCACCATGATGCGCGAGTGGAATCTCCATTTCTTTTCGAATTCCGCTTCCAACCGCCTGGTCAGCATCGCCGCATCGCCATCTGGCGACCGGAAGACGGCGTTGCCGCTCTGCACATAGGTGGCGATATCTGAGAAACCGAGCTCCTCGAAGAATGACCTGAGTTCTGCCATTTTGACGATGCGATTGCCGCCGACGTTGATGCCGGAAAACAGCGCGACAAAAACCTTTCCCTGAGTGCTCGGAAGATCGTTGCCGCTCATATGATGAACCCGGCGAGCGTCTCGTTGTCGGTAATGTCCTGATAGTGGACGCTCTCGGCGTCGAAATTCGCCTTGAGCAGGTCGAAATTGCGGCGGTCCTTGGTTTCGATGCCGATCAGCACCGAACCGAAATTGCGCGCCGATTTCTTCAGATATTCGAAGCGGGCGATGTCGTCGTCGGGGCCAAGCAATTCGAGGAAATCGCGCAACGCGCCGGGCCGCTGCGGAAAACGGATGATGAAGTATTTCTTCAAGCCCTCGAAGCGCAGCGCCCGTTCCTTCACATCCGGCAGCCGCTCGAAATCGAAATTGCCGCCGGACACGACGGCAACGATGGTCTTGCCCCTGATTTCCTTTTTGGGAAAATCTTTCAGCGCGTCGATCGCCAGCGCGCCGGCCGGCTCCAGCACGACGCCTTCGACATTGAGCATTTCGATCATGGTCGCGCAGAGCCGATTTTCCGGAATCAGCCGCACTGCGTCGGCGGCAAACTCCCTGAGGTGGCGCAGCGGCTCGCGGCCGATCTCGGCCACCGCCGCGCCGTCGACGAAATTGTCGACCTTGGCGAGCTTGACCCGCTTTCCGGCGGCGAGGCTCTCGCTCAGGCTCGGGGCGCCAGCCGGCTCGCAAAAGACGAAGCGTGTTTCACGCTGCTGGTCGGCGAAATAATGGGTGACGCCGGCGGCCAGGCCACCGCCGCCGACCGGCAGCATGACGATATCAGCCATGCGTGCGCCGGGCATCTGGCCTGATATCTCATAGGCGACGGTCGCTTGCCCTTCGATGATGTCCTTGTGGTCGAAAGGCGGCACCATGTGTGCGCCGGCAGTTTCGGTGAATTCGAGTGCGGCGCGATAGCAGTCGTCGAAGAAATCGCCGACCAGCCTGATCTCGACGAATTCGCCGCCGAACAGCCGCGTCTTGTCGATCTTCTGCTGCGGCGTCGTCACCGGCATGAAGACGACGCCCTTTTTGCCGAAATGACGGCAGACGAAGGCAAAGCCCTGCGCATGATTGCCGGCCGAAGCGCAGACAAACAGCTCGGCATTGTTGCCGGCGGCGAGCGACTTGCGGAAGAAGTTGAAGGCGCCGCGGATCTTGTAGGAGCGCACCGGCGTCAGGTCCTCGCGCTTCAGCAGCACCCGCGCGCCGGTCTTCTTCGACAGGTAGTCGTTTTCCTGCAGCGGCGTTTCCGGAAAGATCTCGCGGATCGCGGCAGCGGCGGCAGCGACGCGAGAGGAGAAACTGGTCATGGCAAGAGCACCCCACAGGCTAGCCGAATTCGGTCCCGCTATTGCATATCCGGCCTCGCGAAGCCATTGTCCGGCCACCCGAAAGGGTGTTCCCAAAACCTCGTTGGCCGTTAGGAGCGTCTGTTCATGCCTGTCGCATCGGTGGCCCGGAAAACCGTGTCGCTGCCGGAGTTCGGCGAGCCGACGGTGATGCCGCTGGTTACGCGCGCCACCTATGAGGCCCGCATCGCGGCACTGGTCGCGCGCGGCGGGTTCGATGCATTGGTCGTCTATGGCGACCGCGAACATGCGGCCAATGTCGCCTATCTCTGCGGCTACGATCCGCGCTTCGAGGAGACGCTGCTGGTCATCGTTCCCGGCAAGTCGCCGAAACTGCTGGTCGGCAATGAGGGCTGGGGCTATGCCGAAATCTGCGACGGGCCGTACGAGCGCGTGCTCTACCAGACGTTTTCGCTGCCGGCGCAGCCGCGCGACCGCTCGCAAGCGCTGGCCGACATCCTCGTCGATTGCGGCCTGAAGGCCGGCCAGCGCATCGGCGCCATCGGCTGGAAGCCGTTCGGCCCCGGCGATGCCGGTTTTGGCGAAACGACGCTCGACCTGCCGTCCTTCATCGCCGACACCTTGCGCAGCCTTGCCGGCGACAAGAATGCCGTAACGGGGGGCGTGATCGTCAACGCGGCGAACCTTTTGATGAACCCTGCCGACGGCCTGCGCGCCATCAACGAGGCCGACCAGCTGGCCGCATTCGAATTCGCCGCGACCTATTCCTCGCAAGGCCTGCGCAATGTCCTGCAAGGCATCGAACCCGGCATGACCGAATTGCAGGCGGCGCGGCTGATGGGCATCAACGGCCTGCCGCAATGCTGTCATCCGATGCTGTCGGCCGGCAGGCGTGCGGCCTATGGCCTGCCGAGCCCGCGTCTTGACGTCATCGAGCGCGGCGACCCGATCACCATGGCCTACGGCATCCAGGGCTCGCTCAACGCCCGCGCCGGTTTTCTGGTCGAGGACGCGGCCGAGCTTCCAAGGGGCATCCAGGACTATGTCGAGAAGCTGGTCGCGCCCTATTTCTGTGCCGTCGTCGACTGGTACGAGACGGTCGGCATCGGCGTTCCCGGCGGCGCGTTGTGGCAAGCGGTGCACGATCGCATCGGCGCTCCGTTCTTTGGCGTGTCGCTCAATCCCGGCCATCTCATCCATATCGACGAATGGATGCATTCGCCGATATTTTCCGGCTCCGACATCAGATTGAAGTCGGGCATGGCCTTGCAGGTCGACATCATCCCGGCGACCGGCACCGATTATTTCACCACCAACATCGAGGACGGCATCGCGCTGGCTGACGAGGCGCTGCGCGAAGAGATCGCCGCGCGCTATCCCGAAGCCTGGCACCGCATCGAGGCGCGCCGCGCCTTCATGACCGACGTGCTCGGCATAAGGCTGAAGCCGGAAGTGCTGCCCTTTTCCAACATTCCGGCCTTCCTGCCGCCGTTCTGGCTTTCGCGCAACAGTGCGATGGCAGTCGAGCGGCGCTGAGCGCATTTCGGCGCCTGCGACTTACTTCCGCCGCACTTCGGCTGTCCGGGAGATGCGGCGGAGGTGGATGGGCCTTTGGTTAGGCCGGAGTGGAATTGCTTAAGTGCCCTTGAAGACGATTTGCATCATTGTCCTTGCCGCGCTGCTCGCCGGCTGCGGCGGCCGCCAAACCGAGGAACTGCTCGGCAGCGCCATGATGGCGGTGCCGGTGACGGAAATCGCCGGCAACCACTCGATCTTCATCGCCACCACGCGCAAGCGCTCCGACGATCCCAACAAGGTCTTCGACGGCGAGCGCTCGGCGACGCTGAACTATGCCCGCGTCAACGTCACCGTGCCCGGCATCCACAAGACAGGCCAGATCGAGCGGCGCTCGCGCGGCAAGTCGGACGATCCGGCCAAATACTTCATGGCTTCCGAGGTCGTCGGTTACGACACCCAGCCGAAATTCTCCAGCGCGCTCAGCGCCGACATCGCGGCGCGCGGCGGCCGCGTCATGGTCTTCGTCCACGGCTACAACACCGGCTTCGACGCCGCCGTCTATCGCGTCACCCAGATCACCCATGATTCCGGCTATCCGGGCACGCCAGTGCTGTTTTCCTGGGCGTCGGGCGCCAAGACCACCGACTATGTCTACGACAAGGAAAGCGCCAGCGTTGCCCGCGACCAGCTGGAAGTGACGCTGAGAATGCTGGCGCAGACCGGCGCGCGGCGCATCGACATCGTCGCCCATTCGCTGGGGACCTGGGTCACCATGGAGGCGCTGCGCCAGCTCGCCATCACCGGCGACCGCGATCTCGGCGGCAAGCTCGGCGACGTCGTGCTGGCCTCGCCCGACATCGACGTCGACGTGTTCAAGAGCCAGATGCGCCGCTACGGCAAGCCGGACAAGCCGTTCATCCTGCTGCTCTCCGACGACGACCGGGCGCTGCGGCTGTCCGGCCTGATCGCCGGCGCGCGGCCGCGGGTCGGCGACTACAAGGACGCCGCCGACCTCGCCAGCTATGGCGTGTCGGTCGTCGATCTCTCCAGCGTCAAGGGCGCCGACCGCTTCAATCACACCAAATTCGCCGACAACCCGGAATTAGTGCAGTTGATTGGCCAGAAGCTGCGCGAGGATGACGGGTTTGCCAGCGACCGCGAGGTGACCGACCGCATCGCCTCGGTCGGACAATAGCTGCATTGCGCGGCAGTGATTGTTGACCATTGCCGCACCATCGGAACAGTTTGAACTGGACCGTGCCGGCCTCTGCCTCTATCGAATAGGCCAAGACGTCTCCGGCTCGACGTCGCCTTTGCGGGAGCCCGCGTGATCGTGCCTTCGAAGATATTTCTCGTTGTTGCGTTCGCGCTCGCGCTGGCAGGCTGCGCCGGCCAGAACACGCATGACCTGCTTAACAAGACGACGATCACCGTGCCTGCTGCCGATATCGCGGCGACGCATAAGATCTTCGTCGCCACAACCCGGCAAAAGGCGACGAAAGAGCCCCGGCAGGTGTTCGACGGAGACCGCTCGCCGACCACCAGCTTTGCCAGCGTCGAGGTGACCGTTCCCAAGGTCCACCAGGTCGGCGCCATCGAACGGGTCAAGGGCTCGGCCAACAGCAATCCGGCGAAGGATTTCACGGCGACCGGCGTCACCTTCTACGAAGGCGCGCCGCAATTCGCCAAGGCGGTCGGCGCCGACATCGCCATGCGCGGCGACCGCGCGCTGGTTTTCGTGCACGGCTTCAACAACGGCTTCGACGACGGCATCTACCGGCTGACGCAGATCGCGCACGACACCAAATACCCGGGCACCCCGGTGCTGTTTTCGTGGGCGTCGAGCGGCAAGACGACCGGCTACATCTACGACAAGGAAAGCGCCAATGCGGCGCGCGACGATCTCGAAGCGACGCTGCGCATGCTTGCCAAGAGCCGCGCCAAGAGCATCGACATCATTGCCCATTCGATGGGGACCTGGGTGACCATGGAAGCGTTGCGCCAGCTTGCCATCACCGGCGACCGCGACCTCGGCGGCAAGCTCGGCTACGTCATCCTGGCCTCACCCGACATCGACGTCGACGTGTTCAAGAAGCAGATGATCCGCTACGGCAAGCCAGACAAGCCGTTCGCCGTGCTGCTTTCGGGCGACGACCGGGCGCTCAGGCTGTCGACCCTGATCTCCGGCGACAAGCCGCGCGTCGGCGACTATGGCGATGCAGCCGACCTCGCCAGCTATGGCGTCTCGGTGGTCGACCTGACCAAGACCAAGGGCGGCGACCGGCTGAACCACGCCAAATTCGCCGACAACCCGTTCCTGGTGCAGTTGCTCGGCGACCGCCTGCGCGCCCCGGCCGGCCTCGCCTCCGAAGAGACCGCGCCGGCCCAGCTCGACAATCTCGGACAGGGCCTCGGCAAGGCCGTCGGATCGGTCGCCGAGATCGTCATCACCACGCCGTTCAAGGTGCTGACCATCGCCACCGGCGGGTGAAGCGGCGCGCGGGCGGCATTCAG
Organism: Mesorhizobium sp. M0778; assembly: GCF_040320105.1. Lineage (NCBI taxonomy): Bacteria > Pseudomonadati > Pseudomonadota > Alphaproteobacteria > Hyphomicrobiales > Phyllobacteriaceae > Mesorhizobium > Mesorhizobium sp. M0778. The sequence goes on from NZ_JAMYPA010000006.1 coordinate 209,688, forward strand.
ACGAATAGATCAACCTTCTGGAACGTCGTCACGTCGATCAGGCCGACGTCGGAAATCCTGAGCTCGGGGATGACGACCAGCGCCAGCAGCGAGTGCTGCATGTAGGCGTTGTTGAGTGAGCAGCCCATCTGGCGCATGGCGTCGCTGAGTTTGTCCGCCTTGGCGGCGACGATTTCCGCCCGCTCGTTCGACATCAGCCCGGCGATCGGCATTTCGACCAGCGCCAGCTCCTTGCCGTTGGAAAACAGCACGACGCCGCCGCCGACCTCGCCCAGCCGGTTCACGGCCAGAGCCATGTCCTGCTTGTTGGTGCCGACGACGATGATGTGGTGGGCATCGTGCGCCACGCTGGAGGCCATGGCGCAGTCGCCGATATAGCCGAAGCCGGAGACGAAGGCGTTGGTGACGCCGCCCGTGCCCTTGTGGCGCTCGACCAGCGCGATCTGGCAGACATCGTTGCGGCGGTCCATGGCGACCAGCCCGTCCTCCACCGCAAGATCGGCCTCCAGCGCCCGCGTCGGCGCCTGGTTCTCGATGACGCCGATGACGCGCACCCGCACCTCGTTGGCGCCCTTGGGTGCCGCGATGTCGAAATCGCCGGCTTTGAGCTTCTTGCCGAGCTTGACGGTGTTCTTCGCCGTCCGCGGATAATTATAGGCCGGAATGTCGACTTCGAGCTTGCCGCCCTTGGCCAGCCTGACGCCGCGGCCATAGACTTCGTCGATGGTCATTTCGGCCAGGTCGGAGACGATCAGCAGATCGGCGAGCCGTCCAGGTGCGATCGAGCCGATCTCGCGTTCCAGCCGGAAATGCTGGGCGGTGTTGAGCGTCGCCATCTGGATCGCCGTCACCGGCTTCAGCCCTTGGCTGATGGCGTGGCGCACGACCCGGTCCATATGGCCTTCATGCACGAGGGTACCGGAATGGCTGTCGTCGGTGCACAGGATGAAGTTGCGCGGGTCGAGCCCGCTCTCCGTCACCGCCTTGATCTGCGAGGCGACGTCATACCAGGCCGAGCCCAGCCGCAGCATTGCCTTCATGCCCTGGCGGACGCGGGCGATGGCATCCTCGGCGCGCGTGCCTTCGTGATCGTCCTCGGGGCCGCCGGCGACATAGCCGTGGAACGGCAGGCCGAGATCGCGCGAGGCATAGTGCCCGCCGACGGTCTTGCCGGCCCTCACCGTCGCGGCGATCTCGCCCGACATCACCGGATCATTGGCGGCGACGCCGGGGAAATTCATCACCTCGCCGAGCCCGATAATGTTTTCCCAGGTCATCGCCTCGGCAACGTCGGCGACGGTCAGCTCGGCGCCGGCATGCTCCAGCCCCGGCGCCGACGGCACGCAGGACGGCATCTGCACATGCACGTTGACCGGCATGGCGACCGCCTCGTCATGCATCAGCCGCACGCCCGGCAGGCCGAGCACATTGGCGATCTCGTGCGGATCGATGAACATCGAGGTGGTGCCATGCGGGATCACCGCGCGGCAGAATTCCGTCACCGTCACCATGCCGCTCTCGACATGCATATGCGCGTCGCAAAGCCCCGGCACCAGATAGCGGCCGCCGGCATCGACCACCTTGGTGCCCTGGCCGATGGCATGGCCGGCATTCGGCCCGCAATAGGCGAAGCGGCCGCCGGCAATGGCGATGTCGGTGCCGGCGATGATCTCGCCCGAATGGACGTTGACCCAGCGCCCGTTGCGGATGACGAGATCGGCGGGTTTGCGGCCCATGGCGACATCGACCAGATGCGTCGCCATCTCGGCCCAGGGTTTTGGTTTCGTCGCACTGGCGGTCTTCGGCATCAACAGGCTCCTCTTTGCCCGACTGTGCCAAGCCGCGAGGATTTTGACCAGCGAGGAAGTAAGCGCCGACGGCGAAGTTGCAGATCTCCCCCCTTGAGGGGGAGATGTCGCCGAAGGCGACAGAGGGGGTCGGGACATCCTGACGCGAACCTTTACCGCGAACAAAACAGGCTGGCGCTCGACGCGCGACGACCCCCCTGGCCTGCCCTCTTGCCACAACTTGCCATCTCCCCCTCAAGGAGGGAGATCGATGCGCCATGGCTTTCGCCAATCGCCAAGGGCATTTTGTGCCGGCCGCAGCAACTTTGTTCTTGCTTTGTGCCGGCAGCTATGCTACTAATTTGGGTATGGTGCCAATTGGCTCCAACGACCCGTCCTCCCGAGGCGGGTTTTTTTTGTTATTGCGCCATTCATGGCAAATGGCCCAGGCGGAATACGATTCCGTTGCGGCCAATCAGCTTTTTGCCGCGTTAGCGGATCTTACTGAATCGACGGTCGCGGAGTTTGACGCACTCCATCGTTCGAGCCTTCAGCCGGTTCAATCAATTCGATCGCGAACTGTCACTTCTTGCTCGGATCGTCTGCCGGGTTGACGTAGGTGATCTTGAATGGCCCCTCGCCATGAACCTGGATGATCGTTTCGCTTGTCGTCCAGGCGAAGTGATTCATTCCGGCCGGCGCGACGCCGAAGCCGCCAGCAGTCAGTTCGACGCCTTTCGCCTCGTCGAACTTATCGCCCATTCCAACATGGAAGTTGCCGGAAAGCACCGTTACGTATTCCGTGGTGGGATGATTATGTGCGGCAATTTTGTAGCCGGCGGGTGTCTTCAACCGCAGCACAAAGGCGCCGTCCTTTGAGGGATCTCCCGCGACAACAGCCATTTCCGCCCCAGCGGGAATGGCAGCAGGAGCAGGACCCCATTTGATGTCTTTGGCGTTCATCGGCATCTCATCGGCAAACAGAGGCGCCGTCCCAACAAGCAGCAGTGCCAGGGCAGAGGCAAGCTTGAGCATGACAATCTCCCAGTGTTTGTAGAGGATGGCGTCGAGTATCGGAGCGCCGATCCACTTGCCACTTCGAGCCTTACCAGGGCAGAGCGCCCGAACGCATCCTGCGAACGGGGGACGCGCATTCGCGGTAGCCGCGGAAGCTGCCGCTAAAAACATTTCCAGGTGAAACGATTTTGTTTGTATCACTGTAGGTGATCGGCCTCGCTAGCTTCCAGTGCCAGATTTGTCGACGGCAGAAGACGGCTTGACGGCCTTTGGCTGGCGGCTGAAAAGGGCTGGCCTGCGGACGTGGCGGAATTGGTAGACGCAAGGGACTTAAAATCCCTCGATCTCTGATCGTACGGGTTCGATTCCCGTCGTCCGCACCAGATTTGGTCTCGTTTGATAGTCTCCGTAACTGGAGACCGGGCGCTCGACCCAGTTCTGGGCCCCTCACACCCCAATCGGGTTCAGCTTCAAATGCTGGATCAGCATAATGGTCTTGGCGTCGATGATCCGACCGTCGTGGATGCCGGCCAGCGCCTCGTCGAGCGGCATTTCGAGAACCTCGATGTCCTCGCCTTCGTCATGGGCGCCACCGCCGTCGGAAATGCGGTCGGCGGGCGAGTAGCGAGCGACGAAGAACCAGAGCCGCTCGGTGACGCTGCCGGGGCTCATATAGGGCGAAAACAGCCGCTGCACGTCCTTCAGCCGATAGCCGAGTTCCTCCTCGGCCTCCTTGCGGATACAGGTTTCGGGATCGTCTTCGTCGAGCAGGCCGGCGCAGGCCTCGATCAGCGGCTCCTTGTGGCCGGTTACGTAGGCCGGGTAGCGGAACTGCCGCACCAGAAGCACCGTCGAGCGCTCGGGATCGAAAGGCAGGATCACCGCGCCGTCGCCGCGATCGTAGGTCTGGCGGGTATGCGTTTCCCATTTGCCGTCGCGCCGGCGGTAGTCGAAGACGGTCTTTTTCAAAACCGCCCATTCGTCGGACAGGACTTCCTCCGAGCGGATGCGAATGCGATCTTCCATGGTGGACTCCCTGCTGCCGCGGCAAGGCGTAGCCGCGAACGGCGGTTCTTGCAATCCGGCTACCAATTGGTCCAGTGCGCCGGTTCACCCTCTCGTGTCTGGCGCTGGCACAATCGGCTGCCTAAATAGCGGCAACCCTTTCCGGAGTTTTTTATGACCTCATCTCTTTTCCAGCCGATCACCCTCGACGGCCTCACCTTCCCCAACCGCATCGCGGTCGCGCCGATGTGCCAGTATTCGGCCGAGGACGGCTCGGCCAGCGATTGGCACCTCTATCACTGGATGAACCTGGCGATGTCGGGTGCCGGCATGGTCACCGTCGAGATGACCGAGGTCGAACGGCGCGGCCGCATCTCGCATGGCTGCCTCGGCCTTTACTCCGAGGACAATGAGGCGGCGGCGCGGCGCACGCTGAATGCAGCCAAGCGCGTCGCCGCGCCGGGCACGAAATTCGGCACTCAGCTTGCCCATGCCGGCCGCAAGGCCTCCAACCGCAAACCCTGGGAGGGCGGCGGACCGCTGAATGCCGATCAGGATCCGTGGCCGATCGTGTCGGCCTCGGCAATCGCCTACGACACCGGCTGGCAGGTGCCGCGGGCGCTGGAGGATGACGAGATCCTGCAAATCATCGAACGCTTCGCCGAAGCGGCACGGCGGGCCGAGCGCGCCGGCTTCGACTTCATCGAGCTGCATGCCGCGCATGGCTATCTGATCTTCCAGTTCCTGTCGCCGCTTTCCAACCGGCGCACCGACCGCTGGGGCGGCTCGCTGGAAAACCGCATGCGTTTCGCCGTCGAGATCGCCAAGGCGGTGAAGCAGGCGGTGCCCAGGCTGATGCTGGGCGCGCGGCTGTCGATCAAGGAATGGGTCGATGGCGGCTTCGACGTCGAGGATGCGATCGAAGCGGCAAAAGCGCTGAAGGAAGTCGGCGTCGCCTATCTCTGCTGCTCGAGCGGCGGCAATTCGCCGTTGCAGAAGCTGCCGTCCGGACCCGGCTACCAGGTGCATCTGGCGGAAGCGGTGCGCAAGGGCGCCGGCATCGCGACGCGGGCCGTGGGCCTGATCGACGATCCGAAACAGGCCGAGGCGATCGTCGCCGATGGGCGCGCCGACATGGTGGCGCTGGCGCGCGCCTTCCTTGCCGATCCGCGCTGGGGCTGGCGCGCCGCGGCCACCTTCGGCGAAAAAATCCACCCGGCGCCGCAGCTTGCCCGCTCCGTGACGACGATGCAGCACTGGATGAAGGCGGCGAACTGACGGCGGGTTCGTCTCGCTGGACAGGGCACCATAGCTTCGCTTTGATCCTCTGCCGGTGTAGAGTGGCGAGGGCCGCGGCTGGGCGCGGCAGGTTGGGGGAGCAGAGACATGTCGTTCAGGGGGATTTCCATTGCGGCTGCTGCCGCGGTTTTGGCCGGGCTGTCGTTTGCCACATCGACGCCGGCCGGGGCGCAATATTGCGAAGGCACGGTGCACGGTCTTTCCAGGCACTACAATCTGGCAACCGGAAGCGGCTTTCTCGCCGTTCGGGCCCGGCCGAACTCGTCGTCGCGCATGATCGGGCAATTGTTCAACGGCGACCAAACCGAGATCTTTGACCGTCGCGGAAACTGGTACCAGGTCGATTTCGGCGGCCGCGCCGGCTGGGCGAATGCGCGCTGGCTGCGCAACGACTGCGGCTATTGAGGTATTTTCGCCTGAGCTAAAATAGCTGTTGCAACCAAATCGGCCGCTCCGCGTTGGCGGCGATGATGGACAGCAAGCCATTTGAAAAGCCGGTCGTGGTCGAACTCGGCCATGTCGGCAAATATCGGCATATCCGCAGCGCCCAGGAGGCGGCGGAGTGCCTGATGACGGTCTGGCCACTCAATCGCGGGCCGCGTCATCGTGATGCCCTCGACACTTGCCTAAAAGTGCTGGAAGGTTATCGTTCGACGGCCGATGCACGCCGGGCACTGATCGAAGCCGCCAGGGAATCGGACGTGCTGGTTACGGACGACAAGCCGCCAGACGACAGACTGGCCGACGATAGGCTGCATTGAGGCAACGGGCTTTCAACCGGAGGGTTTCATGGCGAAACTGACCTACAAGATCGTCGAGCATGACGGAGGCTGGGCCTACAAGGTCGGCTCGACATTCTCCGAAACGTTCCCCACCCATCAGGACGCGTTGCGCGCCGCCGAGATCGCTTCCGCCGAACAGCAGGTCGCCGGCAACACCGACGGCATCCAGTACGAGGACGCCGACGGCAAATGGCACGACGAGCTCGCCGACGGCCGCGACCGGCCGCAGACCGAGGTTTCGGATTAGGGTGTGTCGATATCCAGGTGATGCCGGCGTGCTTTACAGGTCGGTTTGGTAGCGCTACCGTCTCACATCGCGCGTGACCGGGGAGGAGCCTGGGCGCTGTCGCGGGCCAGGCAAGAAAGCGGTTTCCTTCGAAGTCGTTGCAGGAATCAGTCGGGAGGAGATCGATGGCGTCTGTCGCAATCGGCGATGTCTACAAGTCATTTGGGACCGTCGAGGTCCTGCACGGGGTCAGCGTCGATATAAACGACGGCGAGTTCGTCACGTTGGTCGGTCCTTCGGGTTGCGGAAAGTCGACCCTGCTCAGGATGATCGCCGGCCTGGAAAAGATCTCGCGCGGCCAGATCGCGATCGGCAAACGTATCGTCAACAACGTTGCGCCAAAAGAGCGCGACGTCGCCATGGTTTTCCAGAACTATGCGCTCTACCCGCATATGACGGTCGCCGAGAACATGGCGTTCTCGCTGATGCTCAAGGGGGTTCCCAAGACGGAGAGCGATGCCGGCGTGCGGCGCGCGGCCGAAATCCTGGGGCTGGTGCCGCTGCTCGACCGGTATCCGCGCCAGCTTTCCGGCGGCCAGCGCCAGCGCGTCGCCATGGGCCGCGCGATCGTGCGCGATCCGCAGGTCTTCCTGTTCGACGAGCCGCTCTCCAATCTCGATGCCAAGCTCCGGGTGCAGATGCGCGCCGAGATCAAGGAACTGCACCAGCGCCTGAAGACGACGACGGTTTACGTCACCCACGACCAGATCGAGGCGATGACCATGGCCGACAAGATCGTCGTCATGCACGACGGTATCGTCGAGCAGATCGGGCCGCCGCTCGAACTCTACGACCGGCCGAACAATCTTTTTGTCGCCAGCTTCATCGGCTCGCCCGCCATGAACATGCTGAGGGGCGAGATCGTAAGCGACGGCTCGCCGTCGTTTCGCGGCGCCGGAGGGATTTCGGTCCCGTTGGCCTCGGCACTTTCCATCGGCAATGGTGAGCCGGTCGTGCTGGGGATACGGCCCGAGCATTTGCGGCTATCCGACAATCAGGGCATTCCGGTCACTGTCGTGGTGGTCGAGCCGACAGGGTCCGAAGTGCAGCTCATCGGCCGAACCGCCGGCGGCGAGGAGATCGTCGCCAATTTCCGGGAACGGCATTCCTTCACGCCGGGCGAAACCATCTGGCTTACGGCCGAGCCTGGCCTCATCCATCTCTTTCACGGCAAAACCGGACAGCGGTTCGAAACACCCATCAAGCAGTAGGACGGCACGGACAATAAGCAGGAGGAAGCGAGCATGAAATTCACCAGACGCGACGTGATCCGCACCACCGCCGGCGCTGCGGCGGGAGCCTTGGGAAGCCGGCTCATCGGCTCTCCCGCCTTTGCCCAGGAGGGATTGAAGTACAAGCCCGAGGACGGCGCCAAGCTCAGGCTGCTGCGCTGGTCGCCCTTCGTGCAGGGCGACGAGGATCAATGGCTGGCCAACACCAAGCGCTTCACCGAAGCGACCGGTGTCGAGGTCCGCGTCGACAAGGAAAGCTGGGAGGACATCCGTCCCAAGGCAGCGGTCGCCGCCAATGTCGGCTCCGGCCCGGACTTGATGTTGGTCTGGTTCGACGACCCGCATCAATATCCCGACAAGCTGCATGACGTGACGGAACTGGGCGAATATCTCGGCTCGAAATATGGCGGCTGGCACGATGGACCGAAGCAATATGCGACACGGCAAGGCAAATTCCTCGGCCTGCCGCTGGCCACCATCGGCAATGCCATCGTCTATCGTGAAAGCTGGGTGAAGGAGGCCGGCTTCTCCGAATTTCCGAAGGACACGGCAGGCTTGCTCGAGCTTTGCAAGGCATTGCAGGCGAAGGGACACCCGGCCGGCTTCACGCATGGCCACGGCGTCGGCGACGGCAACAACTACGCCCACTGGCTGCTATGGAGCCATGGCGGCCAGATGGTCGACGAGAGCGGCAAGGTGACGATCAACAGCCCCGAGACGCTGAAGGCGATCGAATACGCGCAACAGCTCTACAAGACCTTCATTCCCGGTACCGAAAGCTGGCTCGACGTCAACAACAACCGCGCCTACCTGGCCGGCGAATTGAGCGTGATCGCCAATGGCATTTCCGCCTACAACACCGCCAAGATCAACAAGGACAAAGATCCGAAACTGACCGAAATCGCCAAGGACACGCGCACGACCAACCTGCCGATCGGTCCTGTCGGGAAATCCGTCGAGCTGTTCCAGGTGACCACGGCCGTGATCTTCGACTACACGCCCTATCCCAATGCGGCCAAAGCCTATCTGCAGTTCATGTTCGAGGAACAGCAAATGTCGCAGTGGATCACGTCCTCGGCGGGCTATTGCTGCCAGACGCTCAAAGCCTTCGACAACAACCCGGTGTGGACGGCCGATCCGAACAATGCCGCCTACGCCAAGGCCTCGGCGACGCTGCGGCCCAACGGCTATGCCGGCCCGCTCGGCTATGCTTCGGCGGCGACCATGGCCGACTATGTGCTGGTCGACATGTTCGCCAAGGCGGTGACAGGCCAGGCGACGCCGCAAGAAGCGATGGCAGAAGCCGAGAAGCGCGCAAACCGCTACTATCGCGTTTGAGCGGATTCAGCCGGGCAGCCATGCTGCCCGGCTTCGAATCGCGCATGGCCGCCTGGCCGATCAATGAGACTTAGAGGAGCCGACCCATGGCCGTGACCTCCGCTGCCGCTCAGCCACCCCGGTCGACGCTGTCGCGCATTTTGACGTTCGTGTCTGAAAGTCATAACGCGCTTGGCTTCGGCTTCATGCTGCCGGCGGCGGCGCTGCTGCTGGTCTTCCTAACCTATCCGCTCGGGCTCGGCGTCTGGCTCGGCTTCACCGATGCCCGCATCGGCCGCCCCGGCATCTTCATCGGCATCGAGAACTACGAATATCTGTGGGATGACGCCGTCTTCTGGCTCTCCGTCTTCAACACCTTGCTCTACACGATCAGCGCCTCGATCCTGAAGTTTGCGCTAGGCCTCTGGCTGGCGCTTATCCTCAACCAGAACCTGCCGTTCAAGTCGTTCTTCCGCGCGATCGTCCTGCTGCCCTGGGTGGTGCCGACGGTGCTGTCGGCCATCGCCTTCTGGTGGATCTACGATTCGCAGTTCTCGATCCTGTCCTGGGCGCTTATGGAAATGGGCCTGATCGACCATCGCATCAACTTCCTCGGCGATCCGGAGAATGCGCGCGCTTCGGTCATCGCCGCCAATGTCTGGCGCGGCATTCCTTTCGTGGCGATCACGCTGCTTGCCGGCCTGCAGACGATTCCGCAGTCGCTCTACGAGGCCGCCACGCTCGACGGCGCCAGCCGCTGGCAATTGTTCCGCTATGTGACGCTGCCGCTGCTGACGCCGATCATCGCCATAACCATGACGTTTTCGGTGCTGTTCACCTTCACCGATTTCCAGCTGATCTATGTGCTGACGCGCGGCGGGCCGGTGAACGCCACCCATCTGATGGCGACGCTGTCGTTCCAGCGCGGCATTTCCGGAGGCCAGCTTGGCGAAGGCGCCGCGATCGCAGTCGCCATGATCCCGTTCCTGCTGGCGGCGATCCTGTTCAGCTACTTTGGCCTGCAACGCCGCAAATGGCAGCAGGGCGGCGGAGATTGACATGACCGCGATCGAAACGAGCAAACGCCCCGAACTCGACGAAGGCGGCATGGGCTACCTGCAGAGTGTGCCGCGCCGCGTGGTGACGGTTTACCTGCCGTTGCTGATATTCGTCATCGTGCTGTTGTTTCCGTTCTACTGGATGACGATCACGGCGGTTAAGCCCAACCTTGAGATGACCGACTACGCCAATTTCAATCCATTCTGGGTGGTGCATCCGACGCTCGAGCATATCCGCTATCTTCTCTTCGAGACGTCCTATCCGGGCTGGCTGCTCAACACGATCATCATCTCGACCGCCGCCACTTTCCTGTCGCTGCTGGCAGCAGTGTTCGCTGCCTATGCGATCGAACGCTTGCGGTTCTCCGGGGCGCGGCAGGTCGGCCTCGCGGTGTTCCTGGCCTATCTCGTGCCGCCGTCGATCCTGTTCATTCCGCTGTCGGTGATGGTGTTCAACCTTGGGCTTTACGACACGCCCTTCGCGCTCATCCTCACCTATCCGACCTTCCTGATCCCGTTCTGCACATGGCTGCTGATGGGTTACTTCCGCTCGATCCCGTTCGAGCTGGAGGAATGCGCGCTGATCGACGGGGCGAGCCGCTGGCAGATCCTCACCAAGATCGTGCTGCCGCTGTCGGTGCCGGGCCTGATTTCCGCGGGCATCTTCGCATTCACGCTGTCATGGAACGAGTTCATCTACGCCTTGACCTTCATCCAGTCGTCCGAAAACAAGACTGTGCCGGTCGGCGTGCTCACCGAACTGGTGCGCTCGGACGTCTATGAATGGGGGGCGCTGATGGCGGGAGCGCTGATCGGCTCGCTGCCGGTGGTGGTGCTCTATTCGTTCTTTGTCGAGCACTATGTTTCCTCGATGACCGGAGCCGTGAAGGAATAAGTTCGGAGGTATTCCCGGCGGCCGGGATGTCCCGAGGCACCCTGCCGGCCGAGGCTGCGGCGGGTTGCACACCTTTGCGTGAGGTTCCGGGAGGGTGTCAGCTGCTGGTGTCGGACTTCGGCGCAAATGCGCGGTCGGCAATGCGTTCGATGAAAGCGACGACCCGTTCCGGCCCGACGAATTGTGGCATATGGCCAAGCCCCTCGACCGGCTCGAAATCGAGCCCGCTGATCTTTTCCATCAGCGGCCAGCCATGGATATCGATGCCCAGCACGACGTCGGAAGCACCAAACAGAATGCCAGCCGGCATGATGATCTCGCGATAGCGTTGCTCGATACGGCCAAGGTCGTGCTCGATGGCCACGACATCGGTCGACGTTGCATAGAAATGGCTTGGCCTGAGCCCGCACCAGCCGCCGCCCTCGACCATATAGTCGGCCAGCGTCGCCTGCGGCGCGAAAATGAAGGCCAGCGTGCGTTCTGCGTATCTGAGAGCCGCCGGGATCGCCACCGTGTGAGCCATGATCCGGCGCCGCAGCGGCGACTGAATGTATAGCGGGCCGAACTTCTCGCGCGCGTCCGGCTCCAGATGGGTCAGCGGCGCCAGCAAGGCGATACCGGAAACCGCCCCGGGATGCTCGACAGCCAGCGTCAGCGCGATGGCGCCACCCAGCGAATGGCCGACGATCAGCGGCTTTTGCAGTCCAAGCGCCTCGATAAAATGCCGCACGATCTCGGCCTGCTCGGGTAGCCGCCCGCTGGCGCCCCTGGCCCGCACCGAATAGCCGGAACCCGGACGGTCGAGCGCGATCAGCCGATAGTTCGGGCCGAACCGTCCGAACAGCGTGTGGCGGAATTGATGAAGCTGCGCGCCAAGGCCGTGCAGGAAGACGATCGGCCGCCCCTCGCCCATCTCGAAATAATGGATGCGATTGCCGTCGATCTCGATGAATTTACCGCTGGCCGGCACCAGCCTTTCGGCTTTCGCCGCAATCCGCAGCGTCGCCAGCACAGGATAAGCTGCCACGACGAGCGCCAGCAGAAACAGCGCGCCGGGCAGCCATAGAAGAATCGATACCGGCATGTTCTTGCTCATGGCCCCAAACCGGCGCAGCATCACCCGCCGAAGGTTCCACTGCAAGGGAGGTGGCACAGGTGGATCCGTCGTTTGGCGGCATTGCCGCCGGCCGTTCGCCGCGCTATCTCAGGCGACCCGTTGCCGGAGCCTGCCATGACCGAAATCGTCACCGCCGCCATGCTCGTCATCGGCGACGAGATTCTGTCCGGCCGCACCAAGGACAAGAACATCGGCCACCTCGCCGACATCATGACGGCGATCGGCATCGACCTGAAGGAAGTGCGCATCGTTGCGGACGAGGAAGACGAGATCGTCGCTGCGGTGAATGCGCTGCGCACCCGCTACAGCTATGTCTTCACCACCGGCGGCATCGGCCCGACGCATGACGACATCACCGCCGATTCCATCGCCAAGGCCTTCGGCGTGCCGTGCGAATACGACGCCAGGGCCTACGCCCTGCTGGAGGCAAGCTACGCTGCCCGCGGCATCGAATACACCGAAGCGCGCAAGCGCATGGCGCGGATGCCGCGCGGGGCAGACCACATCGACAACCCGGTGTCGGTTGCGCCGGGCTTTCGCATCGGCAACGTCCATGTCATGGCCGGCGTGCCGGCGATTTTCCAGGCGATGCTCGACAATGTCGTGCCGACATTACGGGCCGGCACCAAAATGCTGTCGGCAACCGTGGAATGTCCGTTCGGTGAAGGCCTGATCGGCGGCCCGCTGGGCGACATCCAGAAGGCGCATCCGGATACGATCATCGGCTCCTACCCGAAATATGGCGACGGCAAATTCTGGACGGAACTGGTGGTGCGCGCCCGCAGCCAGCAGGCGCTGGACTCCGCGCGCGCCGACGTAGAGGTTATGGTGGCGGGCCTGACCAAGGCAAGCAAGGTGGGCTGATCGGCAGGCGTGACGGAACCAAGCATCGCGCCGTGACGTTTGTCACGAGTGGGATCGCCGAAAAACTGAGGGATTGCCCATGCGCTTCAAGACCATTGTCGCCATATTGCAGAATGAACAGGACGCCGAGCGCGTTCTCGACTGCGCGATCCCGCTGGCCAGCCGGTTCCAGAGCCATCTGATCGGCATTCATGCCGAGGCGCTGCCCGTGCCCTACACCTCGGCCACCGGCTTTCCGGACACCGAGTTCCTGCAGGTTTCGGCCGACATGAACCGGGAGCGCGCCGAGAAGTTGCAGGCCGCCTTTCACAAACGCGTCGAGAATTCCGGCCTGTCGTTCGAGTGGCGCAGCCTCGAGAGTTTTTCCGGCGACAGTGCGCTGACCGGTATCTCGACCGTTCGCACCGCGGATCTGATCATCGCCGCGCAGCGCGAATCGAGCGGCGATCCGAGCGCCGACGTCGACACGCTGGTCTACGATGCCGGCCGGCCGGTGCTGGTGGTGCCGCATTCGGGTCCGCTGGTCACCAGCTTCAAGCACGTGCTGCTCGCCTGGAACGGCAGCAAGGAGGCCGCACGCGCGGCCTTCGATGCCCTGCCCTTCATCATCGAGGCCGAGAAGACGGACATCGTCGTCATCGACCCGCCGGATACGCTCGAAGAGGCGCCGGAAACGGCCGGCGCCGAGATCGCCGCCTCGCTGTCCAGGCACGGCGCGACCGTCAGCGTCTCGGTGCTGAGGTCCGGCGGCGCCTCGGTCGACGACATCATCCAGACCAGGGTCGCCGAATCGGGCGCGGACCTGCTCGTGCTCGGCGCCTACAGCCATTCCTGGCTGCGCCAGCTGCTGTTCGGCGGGGTGACGCGAACGGTGCTGCGCACCGCACCGGTGGCGGCTTTCCTGTCGCGTTAGAGCATGATCCCGAAAAGTGGAATCCGGTTTTCGGAAAGATTGTGCTCAAGAAAAAAAGAGTAGACCCCATCCCGATCATGTCGGGATGGAACAGGCTCCAGGTCCATAGGGACCGCTGACGGGGCAATCGCTTTGCCGCGCACTTGCCAAGGCCAAGCCTTTCCAGTTAATTCCGCGCGCATTCCATAGTGTCTGCGCGCGATGCGCGCTTTGCGGAGTGCGCGAAAGATGTCCCTGCCCGAAAAAGCCTTCCCGGTCTCCTGGGACCAGTTCCACCGCGATGCGCGCGCGCTCGCTTGGCGGCTTGCCGGCGCCAACAAGGGGCAATGGAAGGCGATCGTCTGCATCACGCGCGGCGGCCTGGTTCCGGCCGCCATTATTTCGCGCGAGCTTGGCATCCGCATCATCGAGACCGTCTGCGTTGCCTCCTACCACGATTATACCAGCCAGGGGCAGTTGCAGGTGCTGAAGGAGGTCACGCCGGCGCTGCTCGCCGATGACGGGGCCGGCGTGCTGATCATCGACGACCTCACCGACACCGGCAAGACGGCGGGCATAGTGCGCGCGATGATGCCCAAGGCGCATTTCGCCACCGTCTATGCCAAGCCGAAAGGCAGGCCGATGGTCGACACTTTCGTTACCGAGGTCAGCCAGGACACCTGGATCTATTTCCCCTGGGACATGGGCTTCACCTACCAGAAGCCGATCGCCGACGATCACGCCGGCTGATTCGCGGCAACGCCGCTCATTGCAGCCGGTCGCCCAAGGCACCATCCGCGACCGACAAATGCCGGCGTGATGCTCGCGCGGCCGCGCCATTTTGGGCAAGACCGGCGTTATTGGCGCAATTTCGCTGGTCCATGAAAGATTTTTTACTTTTATTGCTCATGATTAGCCGTAAGATTCGTAAGACGGCAAACGATTCTGGAAGCTGAGGCAAGCTTCTCCGATGTTGACAAGGCCAACGACGCACAACCATCTGGCCGAAAGGGTCCGGCGACTCTTCGGCACGGTGCCGTCCCGCCTGCAGGTTGCAGCGCTGCCCTGGCGCGATAGCGGCGACGGCGTCGAAATCATGCTGATCACCAGCCGCGATACCGGCCGCTGGGTGCTTCCCAAGGGCTGGCCGGAAGCAAAGGAGCCGCTTTGCGAGGCGGCGGCGCGCGAAGCCGGCGAGGAGGCCGGGCTGCGCGGCACGATCTCGCATCACGAGGCCGGCCGCTATTTCTACGCCAAGGTGCTGGATTCCGGCGAGGAAGTGCCGTGCGAGGTGCTGGTGTTCCCGCTGCAGGTCGACAAGGTCGCCGACCGGTGGAAGGAAAAGCGGGCACGCACCCGCAAGTGGGTCAGCGCCGCCGAGGCCGTGGGCATGGTACATGAACCGGATCTTCGCCAGATCATCGCCCATTTCTGCGCCGATCCACGCCGGTTCTCCTGAGCCCGAGTCGCGCATAGCCGCGGTCAGGTGCCGCGAACGCCATCGCCGAAGCACCTCCGCGCCGAGCCGAACCTACCTCGCTGCGCTCCGCTTCTATCCCCGTTATCCACATATGTGGCACACAAGATGTTGGGGTCATAAAAGCTACGCAAACGAATCCTTGACGCCGCAAAACGAGTCGCCTTTTATAGGCCATGCGCTCCTGTTGAGAGTGCGACCGGAAAAGTTTCGAGGCCGGTCTTTTTCCCGGAATATGTGCGTTTTGAGCCGCATTCCCGCCTGTTTACGAGGCCGGCGAAGGCGTGGGATTTTGAAGCCTTGGGTGGCGAAAGGGGAGGATTGTCGGACTTGAATAAATTGTCTGTTAATACTATATTTAGTGTTTGCAGGTAGGTTCGACGCTAGATAATGTGAATTTCCCTCGATTGAGGGTGTTGCAAAAAGTTTTCAGTTTTGAGGGACCCACAGGGTCCGTGAGCGCGCTGGACAGCGACCTCGCAAGAGGCTCGACCGGCAGGGCGGCGGATACTGTGAGGATGAGAGCCGGGCGGTTTTCGAACGCCGGCAGACGGCGGACACGCGCGTTTCGTCAAGAGGGCAGAAATCCTCTGGGAAAAGCGCTATATATAGACAAAAGGGACCGGACCAATGCGCATCGAGCGTCGTTTCACCAAGCCAGGACAATCCGCCTACGCGGAGATCGAATTCCGCAAGGCGCTTTCCGAGATCAAGAATCCGGATGGCTCGGTGGTGTTCCGCTTGGACAACATCGATGTGCCGGCTCAGTTCTCCCAGGTTGCCGCCGATATCCTGGCGCAGAAATATTTCCGCAAGGCTGGCGTCCCGGCACGGCTGAAGAAGGTCGAAGAGACGCAAGTTCCCTCCTTCCTGTGGCGCTCCGTCGCCGACGAGGCCGGACTGGCCAAGCTGCCGGAAGCCGAGCGCTACGGTTCCGAGACCGACGCCCGCCAGGTCTTCGACCGGCTTGCCGGCACCTGGACCTATTGGGGCTGGAAGGGCGGCTACTTCAAATCGGAGGAAGACGCGCGCGCCTTCCGCGACGAGCTCGCCTATATGCTGGCCACCCAGCGCGTCGCGCCGAATTCGCCGCAATGGTTCAACACCGGCCTGCACTGGGCCTATGGCATCGACGGTCCGAGCCAGGGCCATTTCTATGTCGACCCGTTCACCGGCAAGCTGACCAAGTCGAAGTCGTCCTACGAGCATCCGCAGCCGCATGCCTGCTTCATCCAGGGCGTGCAGGACGACCTCGTCAACGAGGGCGGCATCATGGATTTGTGGGTGCGTGAGGCGCGCCTGTTCAAATACGGTTCCGGCACCGGCTCCAACTTCTCGTTCCTGCGCGGCGAAGGCGAAAAGCTGTCGGGCGGCGGCCGCTCGTCGGGGCTGATGAGCTTCCTCAAGATCGGCGACCGCGCGGCGGGCGCCATCAAGTCGGGCGGCACGACGCGTCGCGCCGCGAAAATGGTCATCGTCGACGCCGATCATCCCGATATCGAGGAATTCATCGACTGGAAGGTCAATGAGGAGCAGAAGGTCGCCTCGCTGGTCACCGGCTCGAAGATCGTCAAGAAGCATCTCGAAGCGATCATGAAGGCCTGCATCAACTGCGAAGGCAATGGCGACGACTGCTTCGACCCGGCGGTCAACACCGCGCTGAAGCGCGAGATCAAGGCAGCCAAGAAAGACGCGGTGCCGGAGAACTACATCTACCGCGTCATCCAGTTCGCCAGGCAGGGCTACACCTCGATGTCGTTCAAGACCTACGACACCGACTGGGATTCGGACGCCTATCTCACCGTTTCCGGCCAGAATTCCAACAATTCGGTGTCGCTGAAGGACGATTTCCTGCGCGCCGTCGAGCAGGATGGCGACTGGCATCTCACCGCCCGCAAGGACGGCAAGGTGCTGAAGACGCTGAAGGCGCGCGATCTCTGGGAAAAGATCGGCTATGCCGCCTGGGCGTCGGCCGATCCCGGCCTGCATTTCAACACGACGATGAACGACTGGCACACCTGCGCCTCGGCCGGGGCGATCCGGGCGTCCAATCCGTGCTCGGAATACATGTTCCTCGACGACACCGCCTGCAATCTGGCGTCGATCAACCTACTGCCCTATCGCAACGCCGACGGCACTATCGACATCGCTGCCTACGAGCACACGGTGCGGCTGTGGACCATGGTCCTGGAAATCTCGGTCATGATGGCGCAGTTCCCGTCGAAGGAGATCGCCAAGCTTTCCTACGAGTACCGCACGCTCGGCCTCGGCTACGCCAATATCGGCGGCCTGCTGATGACCTCGGGCATTCCCTATGATTCCGACGAGGGTCGCGCCATCTGCGCCGCTCTCACCGCGATCATGACCGGCACCGCCTATGCCACCTCGGCCGAAATGGCCGCCGAGCTCGGCGCCTTCCCCGACTACGACCGCAATGCGCAGAACATGCTGCGCGTCATGCGCAACCACCGCCGCGCTGCCTATGGCGAAAGGGACGGCTACGAGAAGCTTGCCGTCAACCCGGTGCCGCTGGTCGCCTCGGATCTCAAGCAGCAGGACCTTGCCGACCATGCCAAGGCTGCCTGGGACCGCGCCATCGAGCTCGGCGAGGAGCATGGCTACCGCAATGCGCAGGCAACGGTGATCGCCCCGACCGGCACGATCGGCCTGGTGATGGATTGCGATACCACCGGCATCGAGCCCGATTTCGCGCTGGTGAAATTCAAGAAGCTCGCCGGCGGCGGCTATTTCAAGATCATCAACCGTGCGGTGCCCGAAGCGCTGCGCACGCTCGGCTATTCCGAGAGCCAGATCGCCGAGATCGAGGCCTATGCCGTCGGCCACGGCAATCTCAACCAGGCGCCGGGCATCAACCCCGGCTCGCTCAAGGCAAAAGGCTTTACCGACGACAAGATCGCAGCACTCAATGCCGCGCTGAAGTCGGCCTTCGACATCAAGTTCGTCTTCAACCAGTGGACGCTGGGCGCCGACTGGGTGAAGGAGACGTTTGGCTTCACCGATGAGCAGCTCAACGATTTCTCGTTCGAGATGCTGCCGGCGCTGGGTTTCTCGAAGAAGGACATCGAGGCCGCCAACATCCATGTCTGCGGGGCGATGACGCTGGAAGGCGCGCCGTTCCTGAAGGCCGAACACCTGCCGGTGTTCGACTGCGCCAGCCCGTGCGGCAAGATCGGCAAGCGTTCGCTGTCGATCAACAGCCACATCATGATGATGGCGGCGGCACAGCCCTTCATCTCCGGCGCCATTTCCAAGACCATCAACATGCCGAACGACGCGACGGTGGAAGACGCCAAAGGCGCCTACATGCTGTCGTGGAAGCTGGCGCTGAAGGCCAACGCGCTCTATCGCGACGGCTCGAAGCTCTCGCAGCCGCTCAATGCCTCGCTGCTCGCCGATGGTGAAGAGGACGACGACGAAGCCGTCGAGCAGCTGATCGCGGCACCGGCCGCACAGCGCGCCGTTCAGGTGACCGAGAAGATCGTCGAGCGCGTCGTCGAGCGTCTCTACCGCGACCGCGAAAAACTGCCGAACCGCCGCAAGGGCTATACCCAGAAGGCGGTCGTCGGCGGCCACAAAGTCTATCTCAGGACCGGCGAGTTCGACGACGGCCGTATCGGCGAGATCTTCATCGACATGCACAAGGAAGGTGCCGCCTTCCGGGCGATGATGAACAACTTCGCCATCGCCATCTCGCTCGGCCTGCAATATGGCGTGCCGCTCGACGAATATGTCGAGGCCTTCACCTTCACCAAGTTCGAGCCGGCCGGCATGGTGCAGGGCAACGACGCCATCAAGAACGCCACGTCGATC
This sequence comes from Mesorhizobium sp. M0778, assembly GCF_040320105.1. Lineage (NCBI taxonomy): Bacteria > Pseudomonadati > Pseudomonadota > Alphaproteobacteria > Hyphomicrobiales > Phyllobacteriaceae > Mesorhizobium > Mesorhizobium sp. M0778. Next base: position 228,547 of record NZ_JAMYPA010000006.1, read on the forward strand.
CTCGACTACGTGTTCCGCGAACTTGCCGTCTCCTATCTCGGCCGCCACGACCTCGCCCATGTCGACCAGTCGGATTTCGACAAGACCGCACTCGGGCGTGGCATCAACGAAGGCAAGGCGACGCCCTTCTCCAAGGGTCTCACCCGCGGTGCCTCGCCGGTCAAGCTGGTGTCGGGCATGGGCGCCGAGCCCAAGGGTTTTGCCGGTTCGGGCTCCGGAATTCCGGCCCGTACCGCCCCAACCGCCTTCTCCGGCTCCAACGTGCTGACGTTGAAGCCGGCCAGCGACGAAGCCATCGCCTACAAGCGCGACTACGAGGAGCGCGCCAGGGAACTGGTCGAGGACATCGTCTATGCGGAAGCGTCTGATCCGACGGAGCTGTTCACCGACGAGGCGGCGAAAGAAGCAGCCGAAGCCAAAGCGCTCGCCGCCAACCGGCGCCAGCAATCGCTGATGCAGGGCTACACCGGCAACGAATGCTCGGAGTGCCATAATTTCACGATGGTGCGGAACGGGACTTGCGAGAAGTGCGATACTTGCGGGGCGACGAGCGGGTGTAGCTGAGGGAATCTGAAACGCTAAATGAACATCGTCGGCCCGGTCGCAAGATCGGGCCGAAATGGTAAGGAGAACAAAAAAGGTACGACGCATAAGGATGTCCTTATGTGACATCCTCTTAAAACACCAAAGCCGCCCCTCCCAGGCCGGCCTTGGATGCCGCGAATAAGCCGAAGCCCACGCGGGGCGACGAGATCAGAATCCCATCTCCTGTAGCAAGGTTATTATATGGAGATTCTGATCGAGGAGTCGAGAAGGCATCGGTAGCAGTGTGACTTTTTAACGGCTCCAGAAAGGCCCTCTCATTATGAAAACCGAACCGCAAATTAGCGCCAATAAATTGATTGAGTATTGCTTCGCTCGATCCACTCGACGATCTGTGATCATTGAAGATATCATCAGACCCAAGAACTTCCTCCTCGACACGCGCTACAATGAGATTGAGCGCGCAATGATGCATTTCATTGAAACTCACGGTCAGGATGACAGCCGACTGTCGCAGCTCGACAGGGCTTTGCTGTCGCGCCAACCTGCCACCTCGCACGATGAGCAAAGGCTTCTTACTGCTCACGATGCAATTGAACTTTGTCGCACTATGAGCTTGGCCAAGCTACCTACTGCTGCGAAATTAACCGGCATTCCGGATAGCCAGCCAAAGTTCTTTCTCAGCGGTGTCTCTGTTAGCGTCCGACCGACAAACTCGGCGAAGGTACCACAGACAGGAAAGAAGGAATTTGGCTTCGGCTTGGTTAAACCCTATCTCTGCAAGACTCTACCATTGTCGACAGAAACGTCGGCACTGCATGGGGCACTTCTCCATTGGTACGCGGAGGAATGCTTCCAAGAAGCCGGAGAACCACGAGCAGAGTTCTGTTTTGTGATTGATGTGTTTGCGCAGAAGATCTTCACTGCACCTGGTAGTTTCAGTCAACGCAGAAAGCTGCTGGCGGCGTCGTGCCAAGAGATCGCAGACAGGTGGCAGTCAATTCGGGCGAGGCTAATTGCTGACGAAGTGGCTAGTCGGAAACGGCTTAAGTAATCATCTGGCATGCTCCACCTTCTCCCGTCGTTCCGGGGAGAAGGTGAGCAGCGCCAGGAACCCTGAACAGCATCCTATACCAGTCCGGTCTGAAGGAGTGACAACATGCGGTACGCGGTGGTGATTGAAAAAGCCGGAAACAATTTTTCCGCTTATGTTCCGGATCTGCCCGGCTGCATCGCCACCGGTGCGACGGTGCCTGAGGTTGAAGCCGAAATTCGTGACGCAATACGCTTTCATATCGAAGGCCTGCGGGCCGACGGGCTGGATGTGCCCAAAGGGGTCAGCCTGGCGGAATATGTAGAGGCGTAGAGCCGCCAGCCGAACTGGGGCTGGTAGTTATCTACCACGCGTTTCGCTTTGATGGCACGGCATGGATCCTAGGGTCTGCGCTCCGCTTCGCGTTCGCTCCGCCCTAGGATGACGAAGACACGGGGCCTGGAGGCCAATCGCCAAAGCCGGTAATTGGCGGGAACATCCCTCCCTTCGTCATCCTAGGGCGGAGCAGGAGCGAAGCGACGTTGCGGAGACCCTAGGATCCATGCCGTGGCCCGGCGGCGCGATGCCGACAGTGGAAGCCAGGCACCCGACCGGCCGCGCTACTCCACTTCCGCCACCATCTGCCGTCCACCGACCCAGTCGCGCCACGCCCTCTCGTCGCCGTGGAAGACGTTGAGGTCGATGCGGCCTCTCACACCGTGCGACAGGCCGGAGCCGGAATATTGCCAGAACAGCCATTTGCGGCCGGGATAGACCTTTGACGGATGCGCCGCCACGGCGCGCAGCCAGAATGGATAATCTGGGAATGCGCCGCGCAGATTGTCGCGGTAGAAGTCGGGCGCGGTGTAGATGATCGGCCGCTGGCCGTAGTGGCGCTCGAGCTTGTCCATGAACACCTGCATCTTCTCCAGCACCTTTTGCCGGGACGGGCGGCGCTTGCAGCTGGATTCGCCGTTCCACTCGACGTCGATCACCGGCGGCAGCGCACCCTCGACCCTCGGCACGTTGCGGATGAACCAGTCCGCCTGCTCGCCGGCGGTGCGGCACCAGTAGAAGAAATGATAGGCGCCGCGCTTCAGGCCGGCGGCGTCGGCATTGCGCCAGTTCCTGGTAAACATCGGGTCGATATGATCGCCGCCGTCGGTCGCCTTGATGTAGGCGAAATTGGCGCCCTGGGCGCGCAGCTTTTGCCAGTTCACATTGCCCTGCCAGCGCGAAACGTCGACGCCATGGACGGCAAGGCGCCTTGGCGAGGAGGACTTGCCGAAATTGATCGGCTTGGCGTCGCGAAAACCATAGCGCGTGACCGGCTCTGCAAGCATTGCCGGTGCTGCGCGTGTCAGCCGCTTCGGCGGCGACATCAGCGCGATCACCTCGGCCGGCGGTTCGACGTCCTGATCGGGTACGTCCATCGCGACCGGCTGTTCGTCCTGCTCCTGTTCGGCAAAAGCGGGCGCAGCATCAGTTTTCGCCACGGATGCCACCGGCGCGGGTGGCCGCACAACCGAGCTGGTGGTCTCGCTGGACGGCACTTGCAGCGCATCGACGCCGGAGGTCGACGTGCAACCGGCAAGGCACAGCGCTGCGATCGAAAAGATGACGACGCCTGATATCCGCATCTGGACCTGTACGCAAAACACAACAGACCGAAGGCAGGACAACGCCGCCGGACAAACCAAGCTGGATTCCTAACAAGAAACTACCAACAAAGTTTGAATCGAATTGTTAGGGCTCTCGTCGAGACGTCGGCGGGCAAAGGGACGCTGCCCTTCCACCGTTCGGCCACGTCGCTGGCTTCGCAATCCCGCTTGACAACTCACTGCGTGAGATTAGTCTTCGCTAATCTTACGATGTAAGGCCATACTTGGGAGGGAGTCATGCAGCCCGCCGCCTTGTCAGAATTGCAGCCCTTAGTCACGCCGGAGCCACGCTCGCCCGCCATCGGGATCGACGAGATATCCGGCGATCTCAGCCGCGTCATCGAACGCGCTGAGGTCGATGCCTGGCTCGATCTCTATCGCGCCGCCCCGGCAGACTTTGCCGCAAGGCAAGGCCTAGCCATCGCCGAAGATGGCGATCTCGTCTGGACCACCTGCACGACGATCCCGTTCATCCATTTCAACTGCGTCAAGAACCTTGGTGTCGATAGCGCGGCCACCGAGAGCCGGCTCGATACGCTTCTGAGGCATTATCGCGACGCCGGCATTCTGCGGCCCTGGTTCTACACCAACCCACACACCGAGCCCGCGACGCTCAGCTGCTGGCTCGAGGCGCGCGGCCTGCAGCGTCAGGGAGGCTGGGAACGCATCTTTCGCGACGCCACGCCGTTGCCAGCGGAGCCGCTTTTCCCGACGGAGGATGTCTCGGTCGAGCGGGTGACGCCGGCAACGGCAAGGGAATGGGCTGGGTTCATCGACAGCCAATACCGGTTGCCGACCTCACCGTGGTTACTGGCGCTGGCCGGCCGGCGCGGCTGGCACCATTACATGCTGCGGCGCGACGGCGCGGCGGCGGTGCGCTCGATGTTCATCGGCACCGACGGCATGGCCTGGAGCGGCATCGACGCGCCGGTGCCCGGCATCATGGCGCCGAGCTTCGATCTCGATGCAATGCTCGGCGAAGCGATGGTGCGCGACGGACTTGCGGCCGGTGCAAAACTGTTCGTGGCCGATATCGAGGCGCCGCAAGCCGAACGCGACGGGCCGGCCTATCGCAACTATGCACGTCTCGGCTTCAAACTCGCTTATTTCCGCAGCCATTACAGCTATTTGCCGGCAAATTCCGGCTAACCGCTTCAAGACCCTAGCCGCACAGCCACAGCTTGTGGCAGGTCGTGGCCATCAGGTGGGCCGGCGGTACAAAACGATCGTTGACCGCCACATCATCGTCCGCCCGCCGGACCTTTTCTTCGAGCAGCGTGCGAAGTTGCGCCGGTTGCACGCGGTCGCGCTCCATCACCAGCTTGATCATCGGATCGCTCAAGAGTTCGTCCAGGGTGTTGATGCTGTCGTTCATTCCGTCGCCTCCTCGACTGCCGCCCGCACGCAATAGATAGGCAGCAATGATGGCCCGCCAATGACGCTTTGCCGGCTATCTCGTGTCGCTTTGGATTAAATTTTGTCCAGATTTCACCTCAAACCGGAGGTGGCGCGCCTTCATATTGCGGCAGGCCGTCGTCGATCTGCACCCAGGGCTGCTTCGAGGCGGTCCAGATATGCATCTCGGGCCTGAACACTGAGGGGTCATCGAGCGAGCCGGTGGTGACGCCGATGATGCCGGCGGAATCGCGCCGGGAAAACATCGTCGTGCCGCAGCGCGGGCAAAAGCCGCGCTTGAGATCGGGCGAGGAATTCACCATCGCCAGCGGACCGTCGACCGTCACATCGTCGATACGGAACAGCATGCGCGCGTTGAAGGCGGCACCCAGCGCCTTCTGGCACAACCGGCAATGGCAGATCCGCTCATTGATCGGTGCCGCCTCGGCGCGGTAGCGCACCGCGCCGCACAAACATCCACCCTGATATCCAGCCATCGCCCGCGTCCCTTCCCTGTAAGGATAGGCGATACCTATCGATAGGCGTGGCAGCGTCAATTGAAAAGCTTTGATGGCGCCATCTATAGCTGTGATGCGGCCGATACACGATTGGCTCGATGCGCCGCGCCAAGGCCTCATCGACGAAATGCCGGCCGTCTCGCGGGAGACGGCCGGCAGACAATTGACTGCGTGTCAGTTCGTTTCGTTGACGACTTCGTCCCAGGTCTTGACCTTGGTCTCGCCATTAAGGAACGGCAGCGCGGCAGGTGTCAGTTCCGGCGCGAAGAACACATCGTAGTGGGTGCGGTTCGGCACGATCGCCAGGCGGTTCTGCGACAGGTTCTCGCGCATCCAGCCGGCGTCCTTCAATCCGCCGCCGAGCATCTGGTAGAATTTGATCTCGTGCTCGGGCCGGTACATGTCGCTGTCGCCAAACACCAGCATCACCGGCATTTTCAGCTTCGGCACGTCGGCGGAATAATCGTAGTCCTTGCGCATATAGGCGCCAAGTTGATCGAGGAGTTTCGGAAAATCCTCCGGATGCGGCGCAACGGCGACGTAGGATTTGTACATCGGCGTGTCCTTCATCATGTCAGCCATCGCCGCGCCGACCTGTGCCTGCTGGCCACGCATCTCGGCATAGAAGCCGTCCGCGGCGTAGGGGGTCGAGACCAGCACCAGCCGGCGCACCGCCTCGGGATGCTGCACGGCCATGCGGAAGGCGACGCCGCCACCCAGCGAATAACCCATGACGTCGACCTTGTCGTAGCCGAGCGCCTTGACGATCGCCGCCATGTCGTCGCCCATCGCCTCCAGGCTGAGCGGCCGGTCGCCGAGTGCGGTGCGGCCATGGCCCTGCAGGTCGACGCCGATGACGGTGCGGTTTTCGGTAAGCTTCGGCAGGATCGGCGCGAACATATCCGTCGTGCCGAGCCCGCCATGCAGCAGAAGCAGCGGCTCTCCCTTACCATAGACGGCGTAATAATAGTTCAAACCGTTGATCGGCAGCAGGCCGGATTTTTCCGGCTTCGGCAATGTTGCGGTTGCGGTCGTCATGGCGGGCTTGGCCTCCTCAGCGTTGATGGTGCCCGGCGCCGCAAACAGCGCGGCGGCCGAAGCGAAAATGGCGAAAAATATCGATCTGGACATGTCAGTCTCCCTCTCCCGTTTGCATCAAAGTCGCTTTGCGACTTCCTCGAGCTGTTCGGCGCACTGGCCCCAGCCCTCGTGAAAACCCATTTTCTCGTGCTGTTCGCGGTCGGCGACCGACCAATGCGCAACCCGGGCGACGTAGCGGGTCTTGCCCGTGCCCTCGTCCTCGAGTGTCACAATGCCGGTCATGAACGGTTTGGCGGAAGGCTCCCACGCCTTGGTATAGGCATCGGTGAAGACGAGCTTCCTGCCCGGCACGACTTCGAGGAAGACGCCGGGGTTCGCAAACTCGTTGCCGTCGGGACCGGCCATGACGACCAGGCTGGTGCCGCCGGCGCGAACGTCCATCTCAGCGCGCGGCGTCGTCCACGGCTTCGGCGCAAACCATTGCGTCAACAGCTTCGGCTCGGTCCAGCAGCGATAGACGTTCTCGCGCGGTGCATCGATGATGCGGGCGAGAACCAGTTCGCGGTCGGAGTTGGGGGCGATGTCGAGCTTGGTGGTGGTCATGGTGTTTCCTCACATGTCGGGTTTGGCTTTCGTGTCTAGGACGAACCGACAAGACGCAAGCCGACACGGGTCCGCGAGAAAAAATCCGCGGGACCGGAGATTCGAACGACGGAACCGAGTGGCTTCAGTGGCGCTTGGCTTGGACGAGGTAGGCGTCGATCTCGGTCTCGCCCAGCCACTTGGCCGCTTCCAACCGGTGCAGGCCTTCGACGAGGATGTGGCGCTTGCCATCATGGCGCACCTGGATCGGCGTCTTCATGCCGTTTTCCAGAATGTCCTCGGCCAGATGGCGGACGGTCTCGGGATGCAGCGTCTTCTTGCGCGCGGTCGGCACGTAAATGTCGTTGACCCTAACCTTTTGCACTCTCAGCATATCGGCTCCCGTGGCGGACAAGGCCGCGGTTTGTGAGATAGTCTGTTTGTCCGGCAAGGCCAAGGGAGCAGCCCGGCGATGGCTGGCCCGATCGTTTCCAATTGACGCTTGGCCGGCGGATGGCCGAAATGGCGGCCTTTCGACCTTAGCGGTGTCCATGAACCATCTGCCGACCGAGTTTCCCGATTTCGGACTGACGCCGGAGCAGCGACGCCAGGCGGTGCGCAGCCATTACTGGGAATGGCCGGGCATGGATGGCGGGCGCGGCGAGATCTGGTGCTATAGCGATCGTTTTTCCTACCGCCCCGGCGACATGGTGGCGCTGCATGTCAGCTCGACGGCCGCCAGCTTCGGCATTGTGGTCGTCCGTGACGGCGGCATGGAAGTGACGACGTTCGAGGAGGCCGGTATCGCGGCGCGCTGGCAGGATACGCCGGATCAGTGTTCGGTCGAGGGCTGCGGCTGGCAAGCATCGTTCGAATTTCGCATCGGCGACGACTGGCCGTCCGGTGCCTATCGCGTCACGCTTGAAGCCGACGCTCGCGACGGCAACCCGATCCGCTGCCATCATCTTTTCATCGTCGCGCCGCAGCCCGGCAAGAAGCTTGGTCGTGTGCTGCAGGTGGCGGCCACCGGCACCTGGCTCGCCTACAACACATGGGGCGGTTCCAACCATTACGAAGGCATCACCGGGCCAGGCCGCGACAAGTATGCACGAATGGTGTCGACGCAGCGGCCTTGGTGCCGCGGCTTCGTCGTGCTGCCCAGGGACGCGCCGCGCGTGCCGCTCGAAGTCGCCGTGCCGCCGAAAACCGTGCCGCGCTATCCGCATATGGAATGGGCGTTTGCCACCGGCCATTCGAAGAAATACGCCTCGTCCGGCTGGGCAAGCTATGACAGCCATTTCTTCCGCTTCGCCGAGCGTGCCGGCTACGCCGTCGATCTTGCCAGCCAGCACGATCTGCATTTTTCGCCCGACATTCTCGACGGCTACGACTGCGTCGTCTTCGTCGGCCACGACGAATACTGGACCTGGGAGATGCGCGATGCGGTCGACACCTATGTCGAGCGCGGCGGCCATGCGGCGCGCTTCGCCGGCAATTTCATGTGGCAGACCAGGCTGGAGGACGAAGGCCGCCGGCAGGTCTGCTACAAATACCGCGCTCGCGCAGAGGACCCGGCCTATCGCGGCGGCGATATAAGGCGCGCCACCAATTCCTGGGAAGCGCCGGAAATCGGCCGGCCGGGTGCGGCGACCTTCGGCCTCAATGCGACAAGAGGCGTCTATGCGGGCTGGGGCGGCTGCGCGCCGCGCGGCGTACGCGGCTTTCCGGTCTACCGGCCTGAGCATTGGGCGTTTGCCGGCACCGGCATCTACTATGGCGACCTGCTCGGCGCCGACAGCCATGTCTATGGCTACGAGGTCGACGGGCTCGATTTCGAGATCCGCGGCGGCCTGCCCTACCCCACGCCCGACAGCGGCGCACCGGACGGCCTGCAGGTGCTCGCGGTCGGCATGGCTGCCCAGGTCGAGGAAAGCGCCGACATTCCGTTCGAGGACCAGTTCCTCGGCGACGAGGACGGTCGCTTCACCGCCGAAACGCTGTTCGGCGAGGCAAGCGACGCCAATCTCGACAAGGTCAAACGCGGCAACGGCATGATCGTCAATTTCCCGCGCGGCAAGGGCGAGGTGTTTCACGCAGGAAGCTGCGAATGGGTCGCCGGCCTGCTAAGGCAGGACGCGATGGTCGAGCGCGTCACCAGAAATGTCCTCGACCGCTATCTTGGAAAGCCATGACATGCTGAAGCCCCCTGTCCCGGAAGCCCGCGAAGCCTCGCATCTGTTTTATCTGTCCAGCCTGCGTCGGCCGCTGATCGACCGCGCCGAAGGCATCTACATGTGGACGCAGGATGGCCGCCGCTTCATCGACGGATCGAGCGGGCCGATGGTCGCCAATATCGGCCACTCCAACCGCAACGTGCTCGACGCGATGAAACGGCAGATGGACCGCGCCACCTTCGCCTACCGCCTGCATTTCGAGAACGAACCGGCCGAGGAGCTCGCGCGGCAACTGGCGGCCAAACTCCCCGAGGGCCTGGACCGCATCTTTTTCGTCTCGGGCGGCTCGGAGGCAACGGAATCCTGCGTCAAGCTGGCGCGGCAATGGGCGGTCGCCACCGGCCAGCCCAGCCGCTGGAAGGTGATCACGCGTTTTCCGTCCTATCATGGCGGCACGCTGGGTGCGCTCGCCGTCACCGGCGACGATGCGCTGGCCGAAACATTTGCGCCGATGATGCAAGTGATGCCGACCGTGCCGGCGCCCATCGCCTGGCGCGACCGCGACAATCTTTCGATGGAACAGCGCGGCATCCGCTATGCCGACATGCTGGAGGAGAAGATTCTCGCCGAGGGGCCGGACAGCGTGCTCGCCTTCATCATGGAGCCGGTCGGCGGCGCTGCCACGGCAGCACTGGTGGCGCCGGACAGCTACTATCCGCGCATCCGCGAGATCTGCGATCGCTACGGCATCCTGCTCATCCATGACGAAGTGATGAGCGGTGCCGGCCGCACCGGAAAATTCCTCGGCGGCGACCACTGGAACTGCAAGCCCGACATCGTCGCGCTGTCGAAGGGGCTGGGCTCGGGCTACGCGCCGCTCGGCGCGCTGGTGGCACCGATACGGCTGGTGCAGCCGTTGCTCGCGTCCGGCGGCTTCCAGCACGGCCATACCTATGCCGGCAATCCGCTCGCCTGCGCCGCCGGCCTCGCCGTGCTCGGCGAGATGGACCGTCTCGGTCTGATCGCCAACGCGGCTGATATGGGCAAGCTTTTGATGGACGAGCTGAAGGGATTGGCGAAGCGGTTTCCGTTCATCGCCGACGTCCGCGGCAAGGGCCTGCTCACCGGTGCCGAAATGGTCGCCGACCCAGAAACGCTGAGGCCGATCGAGCCGGCAAAGAAGGCCACCCAGCGCCTGCTCGACCTCGCCTATGAGCGCGGCCTGATCATCTACGGACGCAAGGTCAAGGGCGGTGTCGATGGCGACAATTTCATGGTCGCGCCGCCGATGATCGTCACCGCCGCGCAGATCGGCGAGATCGTAGCCATCATCGGCGACTCGCTCGAAGTGCTGGCCGGTGAACTCGACCTGCCGGTCGAAGGCTGAGGGGCGAACCATGGCGCTGCGAAAAGTCATTATCACCTGCGCCGTCACCGGGTCGGTGCACACACCATCGATGTCGCCGCATCTGCCGGTGACGCCGGACCAGATCGCCGCCGACGCGATCGCCGCCGCCGAAGCCGGTGCCTCGATCCTGCATCTTCACGCCCGCGACCCCAAGGATGGGAGGCCGACCGCCGACCCCGAGGTGTTCATGCAGTTCCTGCCGCGCATCAAGCAGGCGACCGACGCAGTGATCAACATCACCACCGGTGGCTCCTCGCTGATGACGCTCGACCAGCGGTTGGCCGCCCCGCTCAGGGCGGAGCCGGAAATGTGCTCGCTCAACATGGGCTCGATGAATTTCGCGCTGTTCCCCATGCTCGAGCGGCCGCGGGAGTGGCAGCACGAATGGGAGCCGAAGCTGCTCGAGGCGACCCGCGACACGATCTTCAAGAACACCTTTGCCGACATGGAGACGGTGCTCGAAAAGCTTGGGCGCGGATGCGGCACGCGCTTCGAATTCGAATGCTACGATGTCGGCCATCTCTACTCGCTGGCGCATTTCCGCGACCGCGGGCTGGTGTCGGGACCGCTGTTCATCCAGTTCGTGTTCGGCATCCTCGGTGGCATCGGCGCCGATCCCGAAAACCTGATCCACATGAAGCGCATCGCCGACAAACTGTTCGGCGACAGCTACCAGTTTTCGGTGCTGGCCGCCGGACGCCATCAGATGCCGATGATCTCGATTGCGGCGGCGATGGGCGGCAATGTCCGCGTCGGGCTGGAGGACAGCCTCTACGACGGGCGCCAACTGGCCAAGTCCAATGCCGACCAGGTCCGCCGTATCCGCAGCGTGCTCGACGGGCTGTCGCTGGACGTCGCGACGCCGGCCGAGGCGCGGCAGATGCTGGCGCTCAAGGGCGGCGACCGTGTGGCGTTCTGATGGTTGCGCTCCGGCACACCCCCTCTGGCCTGCCGGCCATCTCCCCCTCAAGGGGAGAGATCGGCAGCTTCGATCTCGCTGCCCACCCTGCAACGTTGGTGAATCGCGAAACCCGGCGCGACATCCAATCTCCCCCCTTGAGGGGGAGATGTCCGGCAGGACAGAGGGGGGTGCCTGGGCGCCCTGCCTGCCGTGAGTACGCCATCCACAAACGTGCTTATCCGCCCCGGCCGGGTGGAGGACGTCGAAACCATCCACGCCGCACTCCTACGGCTCGGCGCGCATGTCGGCGCACATCAGGAGATCACCTCGACAGCTGCGGATCTCCGCACCTATGGCTTTGGCGAAAAGCCTGCCTTCTCGACCTTGATCGCCGAAGTCGGCGGCGAATTTGCCGGGCTTTGCCTGCATTTTCCGATCTTCTCGACATGGATGGGACGACCCGGCGTCTATGTGCAGGACCTCTACGTCGAGGACCGGTTTCGCGGCCGCAGGATCGGCGAGCGCCTGCTGCGCCGGGTGGCGGCGCAGTGCCGGAAGGCAGGCGGCGTCTATCTCAGGCTGTCCGTCGATACCGACAACGAGACCGCCAAGGCTTTTTACGAACGGTTGGGCATTGCCTGGTCGAGCTACGAGCAGGTGCAGAAGATCGTCGGCGACGCCTTTTTCGCCTTCGCCGATGCACCGGAGGAGCCAACATGAAAGCCTTCTATGCCGAAGAACAGAAGCGCCACGACCCGAAGGCGTTCCTCTCAAGCGGCGCGCCGCAGCCCAATCCGGAAAAGCCGGAACGGGTCGAGCGATTGCTAGCCGGCGCAAAGGCTGCCGGCTGCACGATCGAACGGCCGCGGGATCACGGGCTCGGCCCGATTGCGGCGGTGCATACGCCCGAATATCTCGATTTCCTCCAGCATATCTTCGCGCGCTGGCAGCGCATCGAGGGTGCCTCTGCCGAGGTCATTCCCAACATCCATCCGATCGCGCGGCACGGCTCCTATCCTGCCTCGGCAGTCGGCCAGGCCGGCTACCACATGGCCGACACCGCCTGCCCGATCTCCGGCGAGACGTGGCAGAGCGCACTGTGGAGCGCCTGGAGCGCGGTTGAAGCAGCCGAGGCGGTGATGTCGGGCGTGCCTTCAGCCTATGCGCTCTGCCGTCCGCCCGGCCATCACGCCTTTGCCGAGGTCGCCGGCGGCTTCTGCTTCATCAACAATTCGGCGGTCGCCGCACGGGTTCTGCGCAAGCAAGCGGCGCGGGTGGCGATCCTCGACGTCGACCTGCATCACGGCAATGGCACGCAGGGCATCTTCTATGCCCGGCCGGACGTGCTCACCGTGTCGCTGCATGCCGACCCGGTGCGCTTCTATCCGTTTTTCTGGGGCCATGCCGACGAGCGCGGCGAAGGCGCCGGCCTCGGCTACAATCTCAACCTGCCGCTGCCGCGCAAATCCGGCGACGCCGCATTCCTCGAAGCACTGGACGTGGCTTTCCAGCGTATCCGCGCCTTTGCGCCAGAAGCGCTGGTGGTGGCGCTCGGCCTCGACGCCTTCGAGGGCGATCCGTTCGGTGGGCTGTCGGTGAGCACGCCCGGTTTCTCGCGCATTGGCGAGGCCATCGCCGGTCTCGGCCTATCGACAGTCATCGTCCAGGAAGGCGGCTATCTCTGCGACGAGCTCGGCGACAATCTCACCGCCTTCCTCACCGGTTTTGGCGGCGCCCACAAGCGATGATCGGCCCGCGAGGCGCGCTCAGGATCGTTCCTGCCTCAGCATGGCGACAACGCGGTGCACACTCTCCAGCGTCTCGTCGATCTCGGCTGAAGTGTTGTAATGAGCGATGCCTATGCGCACGACGCCCTGGTCGGCCGGAATGCCGAGCTGGTGCACAATCTCCCAGGCGTAGTTGTGGCCGGACCATAGGAAGATGTTTTCCGCATTCATCTGCCGCACGATCGCCTCCGGCACGATGCCTTGGACGGTGAAGGACACCGTCGGCACGCGCTCATTGATCCGCTTCGGATCGGTGATGCCGTGGATGGTCAGGCCGGCAATATCCGACAGACCGTCGATCAGCCGTTGCGCCAGCGGGTTCTCGTAAGCGATCGACAATTCGAAGGCCTTGGTTATTTTCTGGCGGCGCGATGCTTGATCGCCGGCCGCCGCGCCCAGCTCGGCAAGATAATCGACCGCCGCCGACAGGCCGGCCATCAATTCAATTTGCGGCGTGCCGAGCTCGAAGCGCTCCGGCAAGGCATTGGACGAGCAACGGCATTTGTACGGCTTCAGCGCATCGACGACGTCCAGCCTGCCCCACAAAATTCCCATATGTGGGCCGAAGAACTTGTAGGCCGAGCAGATCAGGAAATCACAGCCGAGATTTTGGACATCGATCAGGCCATGCGGGGCGAACTGCACGGCATCGACGTAGACCAACGCACCTGCCTGGCAGTGCGGGTCAACGCCTTCACCCGGTTGATCGACCCGGTGAGATTGCTGGCGTAGTTGAGCGCAACGAGCCGCGTCGTCTCGGAAAGCAACGCGGCAAGCGCCGCCTCCTCGATTTGCCAGCTCTGCTGGTCGAAAGGCAGCCAGCGCACGACAAGGCCAAGGTCTTCAGCCAGTTGCAGCCAGGGCGAGACGTTGCCCTCATGGTCCATGCGGGTGAGGATGATCTCGTGGCCGGGCTTCATCGTACGGCCAAGCGTTCGCGACATGTGGTAGGTCAGCGTCGTCATGTTGGCGCCGATGATAATTTCCTGCTGACTTGCCGCGCCAAGGAAATCCGCCATCGCCAGATGGGCCTCGTCGACGATGTCTTGTGCCGCGATGGTGGTCTCGAAGAAGCCGCCGAGATTGGCATTGGTGGTCAACAGGCAGCGTGACACCGCGTCCGCCACCGCCTGCGGCACCTGCGTGCCGGCAGGATTGTCGAGATAGATGCGCCTGCGGCCCTTGTCGGTCAGCGATAAGGCCGGAAATTTTGCGCGCACCGCGTCGATCCGGAAGTCCATGGCTGTTCCCCTCCCCTTATGATCATCGGACGATCACGTCTCGACGCCTCACGGGCACGGATTGCCGACGCGCTGGTGGATCGCATCGACGGCTTTCTGCATGTCCTCGGTCCAGACCACGTTGGCGGAAGAGAGCGCCATTTCGAGTTGCGAAATGGTGGTGGCACCGATGATGTTCGAGGTGACCAAGGGCCGGTTCGAGACATAGGCATTGGCAAACAGGGCCGGCTCCATGCCGAAGGTGCGCGCCAACCGGTTGTATTCGAGCTGCACTTCGGCAGCATTCGGCGTCTCGTAACGCTGGCCGCGGTTGAACAACTGCGAGCGCGAGCCCTGCGGCCGCGCGCCATGATCGTATTTGCCGGTCAAATAGCCTTGCGCCAGCGGCGAATAGGCAAGCAGCGACACCTGCTCGCGCTCGCAGACTTCGGCAAGGTTCACCTCGAAGGTGCGGTTGACGAAATTATAGGCGTTCTGCAACGAGACGACGCGCGGGCCGAGGCCCTTGTCGGCTTCGGCAATGAAACGCATGACGCCCCAGGAATTCTCGTTCGACAGGCCGAAGTGGCGGATCTTGCCGGCCTTCACCAGCTCGTCGAACACACCAAGCGTCTCGGCGATCGGCGTCTCGCCCTCCGGCACGCCGGCGGCATTGGAGCGTCGCGGCACGGCGCCGATGCGGTTCGGATTGGCGCCCCACGGTACGTCGCGTTCCGGCCAATGGATCTGGTAGAGATCGATGTAATCGGTGTTGAGCCTGGCGAGTGACTTATCAATAGCGTCGAAGATGTCGGCGCGCACCAGCTTCGACGGGCGGTCGCCGCGAAACCAGGTGTTGGCGGTGCGGCCAACCACTTTCGAGGCGATGATCACCTGGCCGCGATTGCGCTTCTCCTTCATCCAGTTGCCGATGATTGTCTCGGTGCGGCCCTGCGTCTCGGCCTTGGGCGGGATCGGATAGAGTTCGGCGGTGTCGATGAAATTGACGCCGCGCGCAAACGCCAAATCCATCTGAGCGTGACCGTCCGCCTCGGTGTTCTGCTGGCCCTGGCCCCAGGTCATCGAGCCGAGGCAGATCTGCGACACGAAAAGATCGGTCTGGCCGAGGCGGCGTTTGTGCATGGAGGTTCTCCGGCGGGAATTTTGCGCGGCTGCGCGAGGAGGAAGCAATAGCATACAGGAAAGCGCCGGCCGCTTCCAAGCCCGCCGCCGGCAGGCCAGGCGACTTTCCCAGGATGCCGGCGAACGGGGTTTATCTCCACGGCCAATAAAAGCCGGACTGCATGTACATGCAGTCCGGAAGTTCGCCAGGAATGGCGAGGAAAAACCGGCCAAATGCCGGCACTGACGCATACGGTCGAAGTGCCGCAGAAGTTTCGCCGGACCAGCCGAATTATGTCAAAAAAGATCGGGGCAGCATGGCTGCCATGCGAATGCTGCACTGCACAATCGTCATGATCTGCCTATATTGGAGGCCGTGGAGGTTTCAATAGAGGGGCTTGAACCATGGGATTCTTCACTGAAATGTTCGCCCGTCCGCGTCCGCGGGAACAGCTGCGCTATCGCGCGGCACTGGCGCTACTCCATTCGATGAGCAATGCCGATCGCACCGATATCGGCGTCAAGCCGGCCGATTTCCCACGCATCGCCCGGGAAATGTCCTTTCGCTAAACAGTGCACCGCGAGATATCCCGGCGCGGCCGGGATATCTCCTGAGCGAATCTCAACGCAATCCGAGAAAGATCGACTTGCCCAATGGCACGCCGTTGTGACGCAGGATGTCATAGGCAGTGGTCAGGTGGAAATAGAAATTGGGCATGGCGGCATGCAGCAGATACTGCATTCCCGGCATCGAAACCTCGCGCCCCGCAAGCCTCAGTTCGACCATCCTGTCATCTGAACCATCGAATTCGGCCGACGAGAATGTGGCGAGTAGATCGAGCGTCTTGGTTATGCGCGCCTGCAGATCGGCGAAGCTCGCCTCATTGTCCTCGTATTTTGGCACCTCACGCCCGGCCAGCCGCGACGGCGCGCCCTTGGCGTGATCGGTGGCAATCTGTACCTGCCTGGTCAGGGCGAACATGTCCGGCGCCAGCCTCGCCGTGAGATACACCTGCGGATCGATCTTCCGGTCAGCCGCATTTTGCTCGGCAATGCTCAGGACGTTGGCCAGTGCCTTCAGCCTCGCCGAAAATACCGGCACGGATGCTTCATACATTGATATGGTCACAAGAAATCTCCACGCGGCCCGACTGCCGACGGCGAGAGGTAGCGCTTTCGCACGTGATTGTTCAAGCGTCACCACGTCGCCGCAATCGATATGATAGGATTTTTCATCGAGTGGAGGTTCCCGATGAGACGCGCCCTTTTCGCAACGGCCGCTTTTATCTCTCTTGCCGTTGCCGGCCAATCGGCGCTCGCCGCAGACGCGCCTTATATCGACGACAGGTCGAATGCCGAAGCGGTCATCCGGTCGCTTTATAGTGCCATCAGCCGGCACGAATTCGCGCGCGCCTGGGACTATTTCGGCGACACCAAGCCGGCCAAGGATTTCAATTCCTTCGTCAAAGGCTATGACGGCACGGACACGGTCGAAGTCAAAACCGGTGGCGTATCCGAAGACGGGGCTGCCGGCAGTATCTACTACAGCGTTCCGGTCGCCATCCGGGCGACAGCCAAGGACGGCAGCGAAAATGTCTTTGCCGGCTGCTATACGCTGCGCCAGATCAACGCCTCGATCCAGGAACCGCCATTTCGCTCGATCTTCATCGACAAGGGTGCGCTGAAACCGTCAAAGGCCGATTTCGAGGATGCCGTGCCGGCAAGCTGCGGCGAAGGACCGCCGCCGCCGAAGAAGGACGCAGCGCTTGAGCAGGCCAACAGAGCGTTTGCCGCGACTTATGGCGACCAGTGCGACAAGGATCTTTTGGCGCAGGAGCCGGACATTTTCTCGATCCACTATAAGGACAAGGATGCGGCTGCCAGTGATCCCGAAAGGGAAACGCGGCTTTTCCATTTCGCCTGCTCGGCCGCGGCCTACAACGAAAACTCTATCTATTACTTGAGCGACGACGTGCTCGGCGTCAGACAATTGCAGTTCGCCGAACCCGAAATGGACATTCGCTACGAAAACAACGACAGCGACGGCAAATTGCTGGGCATGACCATAGTTGGCTTCCAGACCTCCGGCTGGGCAACCAATTCCGATTATGACGAAGAGACCAGGACGATCACCACGTTCAACAAATGGCGCGGCATCGGCGATGCCTCTTCATCGGGGACATATCTGTTTCGCAATGGCGATTTTTCCCTGGTCCAGTACGACGTCGACGCGTCTTACGACGGCGAGGAAAATCCGCAGATGGTCGTCGACTACAACACCGCGCCCTAAGGGGCCTTCGTCAACATCCAGTTGAGCGTGCCGCGCCAGTCGGTCATGCGGATCGGGGTGCCATGCGTGCCAGTTTCAAAACGGACGAAGCGGGTCGGATAGGTTTTCGATTTGGCCAGGATCGATCGGAAGAAAGCTTCCTGTTTCTCGATTGGAAACACCGGGTCCTTGCTGCCCTGGCCGAAGAAGACCGGCACACGACGCTTGAATGCGGGGCTTGAGAAGAAACTCTCATCCCATAGCGAGCCGAGCAACAGCAGCCCGTCGATGCGCCCGCCGGTGTCCTTGCGATCGGCCAGCTTCCAGCATAACGAACCGCCCATCGAGCCGCAGGCGACGAAGATCTTCGCGCCCGGTGATTGCTCGGCATAGTGGCCGATCAACGCAGCGATCTGGGCGGCACCGGTGTCGCCGAAGTCGGAAAAATCCGGCGACAGATAGAGGCCGCCATTGCCGGCCATCAGGTTCTTGATGCGGTTGAAATTGCCGCCGAAGGTGAAGTCGTCGGTGCCCTGCTTACGGCTGCCGCCCTGCCCGTGCAGGTAAAGCACGATGATGCTGGCGCCCCCGACTTTGCCGACGGCAATGTGGCGGACATCGCCAGCGTCGGTCTTCAGCAACAGATCCTGCTGCACCTTGCGCACGCCGGTATCGGTGTATTGCGCGTGCACACGACGCTCAGGCATTTCGTCACGGGCGTTGATGTCGCGCAACTCACGATAGTCGATGACCGTATAGGCGCCGTTGTTTTCGGATGAGAGCGTCGCCGGATAGGCGAACAGATCATCCTTGAAGGGTTTGAGTTCGAGAGCGTTGGCGTAGGCGGCACAAGAGAGCGACAAAAGAATCGCGATCAGCAGGGCCGGGAGGCCAGAGGGGGGCAAGCGGAACCGGAAGCAGGAACGAAAGGCCATCCCGCAGCCATGCGTTTTTCGGCTTCGGTTTGTCAATCCTGCAGCACGCCGCCGGCGCTTTCCAGCGCCTCGCGCGTGTCGACATCGACGGCCGCCCCTTCGCCGATCTCGACATCGATGACGTCGAGCCCTTCGGCCTCGACCAGATGACGGGCACCGGTATCGCCTTCGAGGTGAGCGATGGCGGCGAACAGCGAGCGCGGCAGCAGCACCGGGTTGCCGCGCCGGCCATTATGAGAGGCGCGCACCACCGATCGCCCTTCGGACTTGCGGAACGCCTCGATCAGCCTGTCGAGGTCGGCCGAGGCGACGCCGGGCATATCGCCGAGGACGATCATGGCGCCGGCGGCGTCGCCAGAAACCTTGGCGATGCCTGCCTTCAGCGACGAAGACAGACCCTCGGCGAAATCCGGATTGTCGGCGAAGGTCACATCCATGCCCGACAGTGCGCTGCGCACGCGCTCGCGCTGGTGGCCGGTGACGACGATGGTGGCCGCGGCTTTCGAACCGACCGCGCGTTCGGCGGTGCGGCGGACCAGGGGCTTGCCGTCGAACAGCGCCAAAAGCTTGTTCGGCCCGCTCATGCGGCTGGAGCGGCCGGCCGCCAGAAGCACCGTCTCGACCCTTGGTTCGGCTTTGGCCGGCAGCGGCTCGCGCGGCTGCGGCCGCGTCGGAATTTCCATCAGCAGCCCGCCAACGCCCATGCCGGCAATATCCCTGGCGGTCACGTCGAGACCAGCAATCAGCCGGTCGAGCACCCAGTCGAAGCCGTTCTCCTTGGGGCTACGGGCGCAACCGGGCGCACCGATGATGCGCTTGCCGCCTAGATTGCCGAGCACCAGCAGATTGCCAGGATCGACCGGCATGCCGGCGCGAATGACGGTGCCGCTTGCCCGTTCGATGGCGGCGGGCACGACGTCGCCGAAATCGGCCATCGCCGAGGCGCCGAAGATCACCACCATATCGTTGTCGCGGATCAGCGAGGCGGCAGCCTCGGCGACGGGGCTGACCTCATGCGGGGTTCGACGCTCCGTCGTCAGCCGGCTGCCCGAACGCGCCAGGCGCGCTTCGGTGACGCGCAGCGTCTTGTCGAGCACGCTCGGCTTGATGCCGGGCAGCACCGTCTGGATGACGCCGACGCGCACCGGCTGATAGGCGTTGACCGCAAAAATCTCGCCCTCGGCGCAGATCCTTGCCACCGCATCGACCAAAGCGAAGGCGACCGCAAACGGAATGATTTTCACCGTCGCAACCATCTGACCTTTTTCGACCGGCGCATGCTGCGCCAGCGTGGCGATGGTAATCGTCGGATCGACGGCATTGATGGCGTCGATCATCGCCGCGTCGACGGTGAATATGCCGGCAGCCTGCGCGTGGAGGTTGACCCTGCCGGTCGCAGCGCGCTTCGCCTCGATGTTGCGATGGATCATATATGCGGCGAGCTTTTCGGCCGCGGCATCCTCGCTGAGATCATCGGGCGCCAACACCGCCGCGACGACCTCGGAAATCCCGGAGGCCTTCAACAGGGACACATCCTCGGCGCTTAGCCTGTGCGCCTTGCGGAAGCGGCGCTCTCCGGCTGTGGTGGCGTGCGCCAGCACTGCCCCTTCGGCCGCATCGATCGGAACGGGACCAAATTTCACGCGACCGCGCCTTTGGATTCGAGGCCGCGAGAGCGAAAGGCGTGGATCGCTTGCGCCAACACCGCGACGGCGATCTCGGCCGGGCTGGCAGCCCCAATGTCGAGGCCGATCGGTGCATGAATGCGGGCGATCTGGTCGGCGGTCGCGCCCAAGGCCAGCAAGCGTTCGACGCGTTTCGCATGGGTCTTGCGACTGCCAAGCGCCCCGACATAGAAGCAGTTGGCGTCGAGCGCCGCCTTCAGCGCGAAATCGTCGATCTTCGGATCATGAGTGAGGGCAGCCAGCGCGGTATAGCCGTCGAGCGGCTGACGCTTCAGGACATCCTCCGGCCATTCGGCATGCAGCGCGATGTCGGGAAAGCGGTCGGACGTGGCAAACGCCGTGCGCGGATCGATGATCTCGACGGGATAGCCGGCGATCCTGGCCATCGGTGCAAGCGCCTGGCTGATGTGGACGGCGCCGATCACCACCAGGCGTGGCTGCGGCAGATGTGCGTTGAGGAAGAAGGCCCGTCCCTCAGCTTCGACCGACCCGGAATTGCCGGTGCGGAATGCCTTGGCGATGGCTGCCCCGAGTTCGCCGGCAACCTGGTCGCCCTCGCGCACGATACGGTCCCGGCCGTCACCAAGATCGGTTACCAAAATCGCCGCGCGGCGGGCACGACGTTCGGCGTTGAGTGTCTTCAGCGCGTAAGGATCCATCGACAATCAGCCCAATCTTTCGACATAGACCTTGATGCGGCCGCCACAGGACAGGCCGACCTGCCACGCAGTCTCATCGGCGACCCCGAACTCCAGCATCTTCGCCTTGCCGCTATCGATGACGTCGATTGCTTCGGTCACCACTGCGCCTTCGACGCAGCCGCCCGAAACGGAGCCATGGAAATTGCCTTCGGTGTCGATGACCAGATGGCTACCGACCGGCCGCGGTGCCGAACCCCAGGTTTCGACCACGGTGGCAATGGCGACGTCCTTGCCCTCCTTCATCCAGCCCTCCGCGATGATCAGCGGGTCGCGGGCTTCATCGAGATAGACACTGTGTTCCATGATTTTCTCCCTGGGAGACATGTGGTTATGCGACGCGCTTCGCGCCAGCCTGGATCCACCGGCGCGGGTCGACCGAACGCACCGAATTCTTGTCCAGCGACGCACAGAGATCGGCGAGCGCGTCGAGATTGTGCACCGAACGGAATTCGTCGACATGCGGCAGCATCGCCCTGACGCCGCGGGCGCGCGCCTCGAAGCCGTCGAAGCGCAGCAGCGGGTTCAGCCAGATCAGCCGCCGGCAGGATTTATGCAGCCGTTCCATTTCCTCCGACAGGCCGGCGACCTCGTCGCGCTCCAGCCCATCGGTGATCAGCAGTACCACCGCGCCTTGCCCCAGCACGCGGCGCGACCAAAAACGGTTGAATTCTGCCAGCGTATCGCCGATGCGCGTGCCGCCCGACCAGTCCTTTACCGCGGCAGAACAGTCGGCGAGTGCGGCATCGGGATCGCGATGCCGCATCTGACGGGTCAGATTGGTAAGCCTGGTGCCGAAGACGAAGGCGTGCACGCGCCGGCGCTTTTCCGTCAGCGCATGCAGGAAATGCAGGAAGATCCGCGTGTACTGGCTCATAGAACCGGAAATGTCGGCAAGCACCACCAGCGGCGGATGGACTTCGCGGGGCGAGCGGAATTTAGGCAGGATCAACTCGCCGCCGGTGCGCGCAGCCGAGCGCATCATGGCGCGCGGATCGATACGGCGGCCATGCGCATCGGCTTTGAAACGCCGCGTCCGAACCATGTCGAAGGGCAGCCGCAACTGGGCGATCGCTATCCTGGCGTCGGCCATCTCGGCGGCGTTCATCTGGGCAAAATCCTTGCCTCTCAGCACCTCGTTGCCGGAGAAGGTGAAGCGCGCGTCGACCTCGATCTCGGGAACTTCCTGCGCCGGCTGGTTCTTCTGGTGACCCTCGAACATCGCCTGGCTGACGCGGTTCTCGGCCGCGCGGGGTTTTTGCTTCCCTTTGTTGTCGGGAGCGATCGGCGAAAAGATCGCCAGCATCTTTTCGATCAGCTCGTGCGACTTCCAGAACAGCCGGAAGGTCTCGTCGAAGGTGGCGTGATCTTCGTGCCTCGAGACCAGCACGGCGTGCAGCGTCCAGTAGAAATCGTCACGCGAGCCGATGCCGGCAGCGAGCACTGCCTCGATGGCGTCTTTGACCGAGGCCGGTCCGACACGCATACCGGCCTTGCGCAAGGTGCGGGAGAAATAGACGACGTTGTCGGCGATCCGCCCGTCCGCCGTTGCCTCTTTGGGTTCCGCACGCGGCATCGCCCTACTCCGCCGCCGACAGCTCGGCCTTGACCTCGTTGAGGATGCGCCGGCCTTCGCCCTCACCGATGCGGGCAATATCGTCCTGGTATTTCAGCAGCACGCCTATCGTGTCGGAAACCGTCTCAGGGTCCAACGCCACCTTGTCGAGTTCGGTCAGCGCGCCGGCCCAGTCGATGGTCTCGGCGACGCCGGGCACCTTGAACAGCTCGATCTGACGCAGCTTCTGGATGAATGAAACGACCTCGGCCGAAAGCCGGCTGTTGGCCTGCGGCACCTTTCGGCGGACGATCTCAAGCTCGCGCTCGGCATTGGGATAATCGACCCAGTGATAAAGGCAGCGCCGCTTCAGCGCGTCGTGGATTTCGCGCGTGCGGTTGGTGGTGATGATGACGATCGGCGGCTCCTCCGCCTTGATGGTGCCGAGTTCGGGCACCGTCACCTGGAAATCGGAAAGGATTTCGAGCAGGAATGCCTCGAAGGCCTCGTCGGTGCGGTCGAGTTCGTCGATCAGGAACACCGGTGCGGCGCCCGCCTTGCCAGTCAGCGCATCGAGCACCGGGCGGCGGATCAGATACTTTTCGGAAAAGACGTTGCGTTCCATGTCGGAGCGGTCGACCTTGCCGGCCGCCTCCTCCATGCGGATTTCGATCATCTGCGCGGCGTAGTTCCACTCGTAGACGGCAGACGAGACATCGAGCCCTTCATAGCATTGCAGGCGGATCAGCCTACGGCCAAGGGCCTCGGCCAGCACCTTGGCGATCTCGGTCTTGCCGACGCCGGCCTCACCCTCAAGGAACAGCGGACGCTTCATGCGCAGCGACAAAAACAGCACAGTCGCCAGCGACCGGTCCGCCACATAATCCGCACCGGTCAACAGATCGAGCGTCTCGTCGATGGTCCGCGGCACGGGGCGCGATTTCAGCTCGGTCATTTGATCTCCGTGGACGCGGCCATCAAAGCCTCTACAGAGCGTGGTAGCTGCGGTCGTGATAGATCAGCGGCCGCAAATTATCGCCGATGCGCAGGCCTGTCACCTTGCCAAAAAGCACACGATGTGTGGCCAGATCCTTGGTGTCGATCAGCTCGCAGTCGAAGACGGCGAGCGCGCCCTTCAACGTCGGCGCACCGGTCGAGATGACGTCCCATTCGGCCAATGCGAAACGCTCCTCGACCGGCAGGCCGGTGATGCCGGAAAAGCCGATCGACAGCGGCTCCTGATCCGAAGCCAGCGTGTTCATGGCAAATTTGCCGTTTTTCACAAACGGCTCGTTCTTGGGATTTTCACGATTGAGGCAGACCAGGATGGTCGGCGGTGTGTCCGACACCGAGCAGGCCGCGATCACCGTCGCGCCACGCTTGCCGGCCGGGCCATCAGTGGTGACCACATGCACATGGCCGGCAAAATGGGCCATAGCGTCGCGGTAGGCCTGCGGCCCGATTTCATTCTTCTTCAGCACCGATGATTTTCCGTTAGTCAGAACCAGCCGTTATATATGACCGCATATTGCATGCCACAAGCGAAGTGCTTGAGCTATATCCCGAATTCGCGTGTTGCGCCAAAGCTGGCCAGCCTTTAGGTCTTGACGGCATTGGCGCCGGCAAAACACGCGATCGGCGCGGAGGAATTCTTCGCTCGCATGCGACCTTGGACAACCACGATAGCGGTGCTGGCCTGGCTCTCGCTCGCCGGTAGTGCGAGTGCCGAGACGCTGCTGATCGGCGTCGCGGCGCCTTTGTCGGGGCCGTCGGCGATCCTCGGCAATCAGATCGAGGCAGGCGCGACAATGGCGGCTGAAGCGAGTGATACCGAGATCAGGACGATCGATGACGCCTGCACGGCCGCTGGCGGCGTTGCCGCCGCGCGGGAATTCGCCGCGGCCAAGGTCAAGGTCGTCATCGGTTTTCTGTGCACCGACGCAATCGAGGCGGCTCTGCCGATCCTCAAGGATGCCGACATCCCGGTGATCACCGTCGGCGTGCGCACGGAAAGCCTGACCGACCGGCGCGCCAAGACGGGATGGCCGATCTATCGTCTCGGGCCGCGCGGCGACGACGAGCGCAATGCCGTCGCCGCCACCCTCACCCGCCTATGGCAGAACGAGCTGTTCGCTATCGTCGACGATGGCACGATCTATGGCCGCGAAATGGCCGAGACGTTTCGGTCTGCCGCCGAGCAGGCGGCATTGAAGCCAGTGTTCGTCGACACGTTCCGGCCGCAGCTCGACAACCAGATCGGCCTGATCGGCCGACTGAAGAAAGCCGGCGCAACGCATGTCTTTGCCGGCGGTGACGGCGATGATGTCGCCATTATGGGCCGCGACGCCGGCCAGCTCGATACCGGCATGGTGTTTGCCGGCGGTGAAGCGCTGCGCGCGCCGCTCGGCGACGTGCCTTACGCCGTCGGCACGCTAATGATCGCGCCGCCCGAATGGGTTGACGTCGCCGACCCCAAGGTGCTGCAAAGCTTTGCCGCACAAAACATCGTGCCGGATGGTTATACGCTGCCCGCCTATGCCGCGGTCGAGATCGCCCGCGAGGCCTTTGCGGCTTCCGAAACCTCCGGCAAAAGCCTGGCTGACCTGCTTACTGGACATGACTTCACTACGGCGATCGGGCCGATCCGCTTTGACGAGAAAGGCGACCTGACGCAAAATCCTTATCGCGCCTACCGTTTCGACGGCGGCCGTTTCGTGCGGGCGGAGAGCCAATAATGTTCCATACCGGTCCGCGCAATCTCATCACCGACGTTGCCGGCTTGCGGGTTGGCAATGCGGCGAATGCCAAGCTGAAATCCGGTGTGACCACCGTCATCTGCGACGAACCGGCCGTGGCCGGCGTGCAAATCCTGGGCGGTGCGCCGGGCACCCGCGAAACCGACCTGCTCGAGCCGCACAATTCAATCCATGCCATCCACGCCGTGGTGCTTTCGGGCGGTTCGGCCTTTGGCCTCGACGCCGCGTCGGGGGTACAGGCGGCATTGCGCGAAAGAGGCATCGGCGTCGAGGTCGGCGGCTTTCGCGTGCCGATCGTGCCGGCGGCGATCCTGTTCGACCTGCGCAATGGCGGCGACAAGGATTGGGGCCGGTATCCGCCTTACCGCGACCTCGGCTACGAAGCCGCGCAAGCCGCCGCGATAGACTTTGCGCTCGGCACCGCCGGCGCGGGTGCCGGCGCGCTGAGCTCCGGTCTGAAGGGCGGGCTCGGCTCGGCCTCGACAATGCTGGACAGCGGCGTCACCATCGGCGCGCTCGCCGCCGTCAACCCGACCGGCTCGGTGACGGTCGCCGGGACCCGCCATTTCTGGGCGGCACCGTTCGAGATCGGCGACGAGTTCGGCGGCTTAGGCTATCCCCACCCGATGCCTGACGGTGCCAGAAAGATCCTGCTGAAGTTCCGTGACAAGCATGCCGCAGAGCAGGCGGAAACCGGCGCCAACACGACCATCGCCGTGATCGCCACTGATGCGGTCCTCACCAAGGCCGCCGCCAAACGCCTGGCGATATCAGCGCATGACGGCTTTGTCCGTGCCATTTGGCCGACGCACACGCCCGCCGACGGCGATCTGGTCTTCGCGCTGGCAACGGGCAAGAGCGGCATCGAGCTCGGGCCCAACGATGCAATCGATCTCTACGCAGCTGCCGGCGCGACGATGGCGCGCGCCATCAGCCGCGGCGTCTTTGCCGCGACGCCGGCCGAGGGCGATCTCTTCCCGGTCTGGTCGTCGCGCTGAACGCGCCGACGCTCATTCGGTGAGCAGTAGTCAGACTGGACTATGATCAGGTGGGGTCGGATTTTTCTTCCTCGAACGTGACCGCAACATCCGAGTTTGCCGACAGGCGCACCTTCTGGCCCTCGACCTCGGCGACGAGGCTGAGAGGAATGAAGTGGTGATGGCCCCTGTGAGCGCCCTCGCCGCTGTCGCGCTTGGTCAGCTTGATGCGATCCCCGTCGACCTTGTCGACGGTGCCGACATGGACACCGTCGGCGCCGATCACTTCCATACGTTCGCGGATCTTGGCTGCATCGGTCATGGGGGTCTCCCTTAGGGCGCCGCGCGTCCTTTGGACGCGCAAAGGATGCTCTAAACATTTTGAATCAATGCATCGTGCCCTTCCGAAAATCGATTCTGATTTTCGGAAGGCACGATGCGGTGAAGCTGCCGACAATAACAAACGACAGCCGGATTGGATGCATCGACTTCGTGTTTCAGTTAGCACGATCTTTTGACAGCATCGTGATAGGGAATTTAACGACGTCGACTGCCTGAACGGAAAGCCCCATGCGAAATCTTGCCCTGTTTGCCGTCTGCCTGTTCGCCCAGCTTGCAACTTTGGTCGCCGCCTACGCAGGCGATGTCGCCGAGCTTGAGATCCTCGGCTTCAGCCGTGACGGCGGCATCTTCGCCTTCGAAGAATATGGCGTCCAGGACGGATCGGGATTCCCGTATGCCAACCGCTATTACATCGACACGGCCGACGACAGTTTTCTCAAGGGATCGCCGATCCGAGTCCGGCTCGAAGACGAGAATGCCATGGTGGACGCAGCGCGGCTGCAGGCTCGGCAAAAGGGCGAAGCGATCGTCAGTCAGGCGGAACTCACGGCAAATCGCGGCATCACCGCCGGCTTCAACCCGGTGACCGAGCTTTCTGCCGATCCCTTCCGCATGGTGGTCAATCCGCGCCCGATCTTTTCGCCGGTCGACGATCCGCTCGAGTTCCGGCTCGACCAGATCGGCATGAATGACACCGAACGCTGCCAGAGCCAGGGCGAGATCAACGGCTTTCGCCTGCTGCGCATCGAGGCGAAGGACGGCGGCCAGACGAGGATTATTCACGAGGACAAATCAATCCCGCAAAGCCGCGGCTGTCCGAATGGGTACCAGATCGGCGCGGTCCAGACATTTTCACTGGATAGCCTCAGCGCCTATGCCGTGCTGATCGCGGTGCGCCAATACGGCTTCGAAGGGCCGGACTATCGCTGGATCGCGGTAACCGGTCGCCTGTGACGTTCCCCGCCATGCGCTATCGCGCTCTGCGCCGTCTCCGCCGCTCCTTGCCGCCGCTGCGCACCGCTTTTGTCGGTGCCTTGTTGTGGGCCATGGCGATGGGCGCCAGCGCGCTGCTCAATCTGCAGCTGTACGATTGGGAGACCCCGGCGAAGGTCCGCTTCGTCTCGCTGCTTTATGCTGCCGGCGGCGCGCTGGCCTTCCCGGTTGGGCTGTTTCTGGCGCGACTCGTCTCCCTCGGACGCAACTGGGAGATCGCCCTCGCTGCCGCCTTCGTCTGCCTTCTCACCGTGACTATCGCCTTCACCGGCGGCCTCTTTGGGCTGCAATACCGCTCCTACTATGTCCAATGGCATGCGCCCGCGCTCACCATCACCTGGGTTTTCCAGTTCGTGTTCACGATGTTGACGGCGCTCTACCAGTTCGTCGTCCTCGGCATCCGGCTGTATTTTCCGCTCGGTTTCATTGCGCTGGCTGTCGCCAGTGTCTGGTTTGCGCGCCAGCAACGTTGAGCATTTTGCTTGCCTCTGTTAGGACGCGGGCAAATGCTCTTGCAAGTCAGGACCGACTGATGATCCCTCGCTACTCCCGGCCGGAAATGGTGGCCATCTGGTCGCCCGAAACCCGGTTCCGCATCTGGTTCGAGATCGAGGCCTACGCCTGCGACGCATTGGGCGAGCTCGGCGTCATCCCGAAGGAGGCCGCCAAGACCATTTGGGAGAAAGGCGGGGCGGCGAAATTCGATGTCGAAGCCATCGACGAGATCGAACGCGTCACCAAGCACGACGTCATCGCCTTTCTCACCCATCTTGCCGAATTCGTCGGGCCGGATGCCCGCTTCATCCATCAGGGCATGACATCCTCCGACGTTCTCGACACCTGTTTTGCCGTGCAGCTCACCCGGGCCAGCGACATCCTCCTGGCCGACATTGACGGGCTGCTTGCGGCGCTCAAGCGCCGCGCCTTCGAGCACAAGGATACGATTACCATCGGCCGCAGCCACGGCATCCATGCCGAGCCGACCACTTTCGGCGTCAAGCTGGCGCAGGCCTATGCCGAATTCTCGCGCTGCCGCGAGAGGCTGGTGCACGCACGCGAGGACATCGCCACCTGCGCCATCTCGGGTGCGGTCGGCACCTTCGCCAATATCGACCCCTATGTCGAAGAATACGTGGCCAAGAAACTTGGGCTGAAGCCCGAGCCGGTGTCGACGCAGGTGATCCCGCGCGACCGCCATGCGATGTTCTTCGCCACGCTCGGCGTCATCGCCTCGTCGATCGAGCGGCTGGCGATCGAGATGCGCCATCTGCAGCGCACCGAGGTACTGGAGGCGGAGGAGTATTTTTCGCCCGGACAAAAGGGCTCGTCGGCGATGCCGCACAAGCGCAACCCGGTGCTGACCGAGAACCTCACCGGCCTTGCTCGCATGGTGCGCTCCTTCGCGCTGCCGGCAATGGAGAATGTGGCGCTGTGGCACGAGCGCGACATCTCGCACTCGTCGGTCGAGCGCATGATCGGGCCCGACGCGACGGTGACGCTCGATTTCGCGCTGTCACGGCTGACCAGCGTCATCGACAAACTGCTGGTCTACCCCGACAACATGCTGAAGAACATGAACAAGTTCCGCGGCCTCGTGCATTCGCAGCGCGTGCTGCTGGCGCTGACGCAAGCCGGCATTTCGCGTGAGGAAGCCTACCGGCTGGTGCAGCGCAATGCCATGAAGGTGTGGGAGCAAGGCGCTGATTTCCTTGAGGAACTTTTGGCCGACAAGGACGTTGTTGCAGCCCTGCCTGAGGCCGAGATCCGCGAGAAATTCGACTTGGGCTATCATACCAAGCATGTCGACACGATCTTCAGCCGAGTGTTCGGAGAAGCCTGATGATTTCGGCGGCCGGAGATTTCGATTTTCTTGCCCTGCCCGGCCGCGGCAATTCCGGACCGGATCATTGGATGTCGCATTGGTGCAGGGTGCTCCCCAATTCGAGCCGCGTGCTGCAGGCAGAGTGGGACCGGCCGAAGCCTGAAGACTGGATCGGCCAGGTGGATGCTGCGGTGGCCGCCGCACCGCGCCGCATCGTGCTGCTTGCACATTCGCTGGCAGTGGCGACGGCGGTGAAGTGGGCTTCCGGGGCCAGTCAAAGCCAGCTCGACAAGGTCGCGGCGGCGTTCCTGGTCGCCGCGACCAATGTCGAGGATACCGATCCCTCATTCGACGCGGTGCGCCCGTTCGCGCCGATGCCGCTGAAGCGCCTGCCCTTCCCGGCATTGGTGGTGGCGAGCCGCAGCGACCCGCGCGTCACCTTCGACAAGGCGACCGCTTTTGCCGCAGCCTGGGGCGCGGATATCGCCGATGCCGGCGATCTCGGCCATATGGGAAACGAGGCCCGCCTGGGCGTATGGCCAGCGGGCCTGCTGATGCTAGGACGCTTACTCGAGAAGGCTAACCTCTAGCCTACGCCTTACCGGGAACCGTCCTTATCACTGTGCCCCACGGATCCTCGCGGGTAGTGTCGCTCGCGGCATTGTCCGAACGCATCTCGACCCAGGCCAGGCCGGAGCGGGAGGGATCTCGGCGACCGGCACCCGGGCTCTGCCACGCATTTGCGCCAATGTGGTGATGATAGCCGCCGGACGACAGGAACACCGCCGCGCCACCATATTTTGCCACCGTGTCGAAACCGAACTCCTGGTGCCACCATGCTTCGGCTTCTTCCGGCCTGCCGACCCGCAAATGGACGTGGCCGATAATGCTGTTTTCCGGCGCGCCCTGCCAGCCGGTGTCGCCGGCCGGCACTTCGGCAACCACCGAAGGGATGTTCAGCCGCTCCGTCGCCATCGCGATCTTGTCGCCGTTCCATTTCCAGTCCTGCGGACGGCGGTCGGCATAGATCTCGATGCCGTTGCCTTCCGGGTCGGTCAGATAAAGCGCCTCGCTGACCAGATGATCGGACGCGCCCTCGATGCCAATCTTGCCGGCGATGGCGTGATTGATCCAGCGGCCGAGATCGGCCCGACTGGGTAGTAGGAAGGCGGTGTGGAAAAGACCGGCGCTGCGCGGGTCATCCGGTTTCGCAGCCGGATCCGCTTCGATGTCGAGCAAAGGACGATTGACTGCGCCGAGCGTGATCGTGCCGCCGGAGCGGCTCAGTTCCTGCAAACCGACGACTTTGCGATAGTAGGCAGCGAGATTTTCTGCATGGCGCGCCCGCAAGCCGACGCGGGCAACGCTGACCGGGGTCGTCGCGGCAAAAGGCAGTTCGCTCATCAAAGTGCTCCGTTCAGGCGGCGCTCGACAAGCTTCCAACAGAGGAACCCGGCGCCATCAATCATTCTACGCCGGGTCCGTGCCAAAATCTCGGAACAGCCATTCTTTCCTGGCGACAGATCGTCGATCGCGATCGTTCACACAAGAGCGCAAGAAGCGAACATGGTGTTCACAATAGCGAGCAGAACCGGGCTCGTGAGAGGCCGTTTGCGTGTCGCTGTTGAGTTTATACCCGGTTGCACCCGACAGCGCCTCTCGCTACATGCGCGCCATGAAAGTCAGGGAAGCAGATATTCTCATCGTGCCGGGCTACACCAATTCCGGCCCCGATCATTGGCAGAGCCGCTGGCAGTCGAAACTATCGACAGCGCGCCGCGTCGAACAGGCGGAATGGTCGAAGCCGGTGCGCGAGGATTGGACGGCCGGTGTCGCCAAGGCGGTTAACGAGGCCGAGCGGCCGGTCGTCATCGTCGCCCATTCGCTTGGCGTCGCTGCGGTCATCCAGGCCTTGTCTCGGTTCGAGCGGCCGGTCGCCGGCGCTTTTTTCGTGGCGCCGCCCGATGTCGCCAATCCAAAGATAAAGCCGAGGCACCTGATGACCTTCGGTCCCTATCCGCGTGACCCGCTGCCGTTTCCGTCGGTGGTGATCGCCAGCCGCAACGACCCGTTCTGCGCCTTCGGCGTCGCCGAGGACATTGCCGCGGCTTGGGGCTCGCTGTTCATCGACGCCGGCGATGCCGGCCATCTCAACGCGGATTCCGGCTTTGGCCCCTGGCCCGAAGGGTCGATGACGTTCGCGAAATTCCTGACGGATCTCTAGGAAGCGATTGAACCCCTGACGCTGCTCAGCAGGGTCTTTGCCCCAAGCGAAATCAGCGAATGCTCGGAACCCATCGCCAGCAGCCGGTAACCCATCGACACCACGCGACCGGCGATGGCCGGTTCCATCACATAGATCGCCGCATGCTTGCCGGCTTTGCGGGTGCGCTCGGCGATCGAGGCGACGGTCTCCATCATGCTCTCCAGCGTCGAACTGACGGTGGTGCCCTTCGACCAGGCGATCGAGAAATCCGACGGGCCAAGGAATATACCGTCGATGCCCGGCGTGTCGAGGATGCCGTCGAGTGCATCAAGCGCGGCCCGCGTTTCGACCATGGCGAACGCCATGGTGCGCTGGTTGCTGTCGCGCAGCCAGTCGGCATAGTCGCCCTTGCCATGGCGCGGAAAAGCATAGGTCGGGCCCCAGGAGCGCTCGCCGAGTGGCGGGTATTTCATGGCGGCGGCAAACAGCTTTGCGTCCGCCACCGAATTCACCATCGGGGCGATCACAGCCTCGGCGCCGAAGTCGAGCGCGCGGCTGGCCATGTCGAAGCGGCCGACCGGGATGCGCACCAAAGCCGGCTTGTTGACGGCCAGCACCGGCACAAGCCCGCGCAGCACGCTGTCCTCGTGATGGCCACCATGCTGCATGTCGAGCGTAACCGCGTCGAACCCTTGTCTGGCCAGTATCTCGACCGTCAAGGCATCCGGCACGCCGGACCATGCGGTGAACAGCGTTTCGTCGGCCGCCAGGCGTGACTTCAGGGACATTGGTGATTTCCTCTTTGCTTGCAGCAATTCAGCCGGAAATGACCGCAAAGGCAAAGAAAAACCGCCCGGTTAGGCCGGGCGGTCGATTGGTCCAGCATTCGATCGATGTCGGTGGAAGGATCAGGTGTTCTTGATCTGCTCAATCGCCTGCGCCATCAATTCATCCATGGTGCGGCGGATCTGATGGTCCGACTGATCGATGCCGGCCGCATCGAAATCCTTGCGTATCTTGCGGAAGACGTCGTGATCGCCGGCTTCCTCGATGTCGCTGACGACCACTTCCCTGGCATAAGCGTCGGCATCGGCGCCGGATTTGCCGAGCTTTTCGGCAGCCCACAGGCCGAGCGCTCTATTGCGGCGTGCCGCAGCCTTGAACCGAAGTTCCTCGTCGAATGCGAATTTGCGCTCGAAGCCCTCTTCGCGGTCTTTCATGCTGCTCATGGCATCCCTCCGTGAAATCCGATTCGTTGGGTCAATATGTGTTGCCGGAGCACAAACCAAAAGGGCGTCGGCCGGTCAATATGCTACATTGCCTGCTGCGCTGCGGCATTTCGGTCCCGAAAGCGGTTGATTGAAAGGATTTGCCGATTGAGCAAACAGTGCGATTGGGATAGACACCGGCATTGAACCCCACCGTCGCCATCTTATTTTAGGCAGACGGACAGGAACTGGTCGCTTGCCGCCTGCCCGCAAATCCAGAGAAAAATCAGATGAAAAATCGCCGCCGCATTTATGAAGGCAAGGCCAAGATCCTTTATGAGGGACCGGAGCCTGGCACGCTGATCCAGTTCTTCAAGGACGACGCCACCGCTTTCAACAAGAAGAAGCATGAAATCGTCGATGGCAAAGGCGTGCTCAACAACCGCATTTCCGAGCACATCTTCAATCATCTCAACCGGATGGGCATTCCGACCCACTTCATCCGCCGGCTCAACATGCGCGAGCAGCTGATCAAGGAAGTCGAGATCATCCCGCTCGAAGTGGTGGTGCGCAACGTCGCCGCCGGCTCGCTGGCCAAGCGCTTGGGCATCGAGGAAGGCACCGTGCTGCCGCGCTCGATCATCGAATTCTATTACAAGGCCGATGCGCTCGACGATCCGATGGTATCGGAAGAGCACATCACCGCCTTCGGCTGGGCGAGCCCGCAGGAGATCGACGACGTCATGGCGCTGGCCATTCGCGTCAACGACTTCCTTTCCGGCCTGTTCATGGGCGTCGGGATCCAGCTCGTCGATTTCAAAATCGAATGCGGCCGCCTGTTCGAAGGCGATATGATGCGCATCGTCGTCGCCGACGAGATCTCGCCGGATTCCTGCCGGCTGTGGGACGTGGCGACCCAGGACAAGCTCGACAAGGACCGCTTCCGCCGCGACATGGGCGGGCTCGTCGAAGCCTATCAGGAAGTTGCCCGCCGCCTCGGCATCATGAACGAGAACGAACCGCCGCGCCCTGCCGGACCGGTGCTCGTCGCATCGACCGACGGTGTCAAAGGCAAGCCGCACTGACGGCTTGCCCGCTCAACAGGTGAACAGGAGCATGTCCAGCGTGATCAAGGCCCGCATTACCGTAACCCTCAAGAACGGCGTGCTCGACCCACAAGGCAAGGCAATCGAGCATGCGCTTTCCGGAATGGGTTTCGGCGGCGTCGGCCAGGTGCGGCAAGGCAAGGTTTTCGATATCGAGCTTGCCGAGGGCGACAAGGCCAAGGCCGAGGCCGATCTGAAAGCTATGTGCGACAAGCTTCTGGCGAATACGGTGATTGAGAATTATAGTGTGGCCATTACCTGAGGTTGTGCCGGAGGGTAGATGGCTGAGATTGATGGAAGCCTGATTTTTGAGGTCCTCAAATCCATTCAGCCGCGGCTGGACAGGATGGATTTGACACTTGGCGAGGTAAAGTCCGAGTTGGGTTCGATCCGTGGTCATCTCGTCGCCACCGAGGGCGATGTGAAGAATATTTACGGCGTGCTGGTGCGGCAGGACGACCGTCTCGAACATATCGAACGCCGCCTAGAATTGCGCGAACTCGCGGAAGCCCAGAGGCCCTACGAACCAAAATGAAATCAGCCGTCGTCCTGCTCCCCGGCCTTAATCGCGACCGTGACATGATCGCGGCGCTGACCAAGATTTCCGGCACGCCGCCGGTCACCGTCTGGCAGACCGACACTGAAATTCCCGACGTCGACCTGATCGCCATTCCCGGCGGCTTTTCCTTTGGCGATTATCTGCGCTGCGGCGCCATTGCCGCGCGCATGCCGGTAATGCGGGCTGTGGCCGAAAAGGCGGCCAAGGGCGTCACGGTCATCGGCGTCTGCAACGGCTTCCAGATCCTGGTCGAGGCCGGCCTGTTGCCGGGTGCATTGATGCGCAACACCTCGCTGAAATTCGTCTGCCGGCAAGTCAAGCTGCAGATCGCCAATGCCAACTCGATGTTCACCAGCCGCTATCAGCCGGGCCAGGTCATCCGCGCGCCGGTGGCGCATCATGACGGCAATTATTTTGCCGATGCCGAAACGCTGGCCCGCCTCGAAGGCGAAGGCCAGGTGGTGTTCCGCTACGCCGAAGGCACCAATCCCAACGGCTCGATCAACGACATTGCCGGCATCGTCAACGGCCGTGGCAATGTGCTCGGCCTGATGCCGCATCCCGAGAACCTGATCGAAGCGGCGCATGGCGGCAGCGACGGCCGGGCGCTGTTCGAAAGCGCGCTGGGCATCGCCGCTTGATGCATTCAATTTTCCTCCTGGAGCGACGGTCATGAAACTCTATTCGCGACCGCTGTCGCCCTATTCGTCGATCGTGCGGGCGCTGGCCTACATCAAGAACGTGCCGCTCAAGGTCATTGCACCGCCGCCGGGATTTCCCATCCCCGAAGCCTTTCGTTCCATCTCCCCGCTCAACCGGATTCCAGTGCTGATCACCGGCTCGGGCGAAACGATCGTCGAATCGGTGGTCATTGCCGAATATCTGGAGGAACGCTTTCCCGAGCCAGCGCTGCTGCCCAAGGATTCGAAAGACCGGGCGTTGGTGCGCATGTTCGCCCGCATCACCGACCTTGACGTGCTCGCCCCAACGATGAAGCTGTTCGAGCTCTATTTCGTGCCGCAGCGCAACGAGGCGGACATCAAGGCACAGTTCGCCCGATTGCATCACGGGCTTGCGGCAATCGAGGCCCGCATGGCGCATGGCCCGTTCGCGCTCGGCGACGACATCTCCTTCGCCGATGCGTGGCTGACGCCGACCCGCTTCGTCTTCAACAATTTCAGGGCGACGATCGGCCGCCCCGACCTGCTTGACGCCCATCCGAAATTCGATGCCTATGAGCAAATCGCCTTGCAGCATCCGGCGCTGTCGCGCGTCTGGGGTGAGATGACAGACGGTCTGAAGATCTTTCTGTCAGAACTCGAGATGGGCGCCGCTTGACCATGCGATCGACACTCGCCAGCCTCGCCCTCGCCGCTGCCGGCGGTCTTGTACTCGCCTCCTGCCAGTCAAGCCCGAAGAGCACGCCGGCGCCGGCAGGCAAGAGCGCGTCACTGCTTGCCATGGAGCAGGTGGCAATAGCTGCCCACAAATGCTGGATCGCCAGCAAGGACCCTGCCTTCAAATCCTATCAGATGGCCAACGAGCTGAATTCGTTCAGCGGCACGCCGCGCTTCCTGCTGGTGCCGGCCAAACATTATGGCGGAAAGCCGTTGCTGGTCGTGCAGGCGCAAGGCAATTCGAGCCGCGTCGACGTGTTCGGCCCATTGATGGCGGAACCGCTCGGCGGCCGCATCGGCTCGGACATTGCCCGCTGGCAGGCCGGCAATCCGGCCTGTGGCGCTGCTGCCTAGCCCAATGGGTCGCTTGCTGCAGATCACCGGTCTGGTCGTCGGCCTGGCCGGGCTCGTCCTGCAGCTCTGCATCACCGTCCCGGCATCAATGGAAGCCGGCCGCGGCTTTGTCGGCTCGCTGGTCTTCTATTTCAGCTTCTTCACCATCCTGACCAACATCGGCGCGGTGCTCGTCCATGCCTCGTTGCTGTCGTCGACGGGTTATGCCTGGTTTCCGGCCTTTGCCGGGCCACGGATAGGGGCGGGCGTAGCCGTCGCCATAAGCCTGGTCCTCATTATCTACGCCACGGTCCTGGCGCAGCTTTGGCAGCCGCAAGGGCTGTTCCTGCTCTGCGACGTGCTCCTGCACTATGTGACGCCGGTGGTGTTCGTGCTGTGGTGGCTTGTGGCGGGCGCCGACGGCTCGACGCGATGGCGTGACATCTCGTGCTGGATGATCTATCCGATCGCCTATCTGGCCTACGCGCTGCTGCGGGCGCCGATCGTCGGCGAAGTACCCTATCCATTCCTCGACGTCTCCAAACACGGGGCGGCCAGCGTCGCCGTCTCGGCTCTGGCCATCACCGGGCTTTTTCTGGTTCTGTGTATCGTGGCCGTGCTTGTGGACCACGGCGTATCGAGGCTCAGGGCGGCGGGCGTCCGCTAAAGTGCGGTGCCTCAACCCTCAGTCCCAGAACGGCCTGAGGCCCTCACGATGGGCATCACAACGCGTAATGCCTATGTCCTTGAGCTGGTCGTCGGTCATCTCGAGCAGGACCAGCCGGCTGCGCCGACGATCCATTAGCCTGCCAATCCATCTCGCGAAGGATCCGAGCGTACGCACCAGCCGACTAACATAGGTTGGCCGGCCTAACGGAGGCGCCACCTGCATCTGCAATTCAGCCCTAACGGGGCGGATTGTCTCTATTGTAGCCATTTTCTTTCTGCCAAAACTTCGGATTGTACCCTTCTCGCCGCCGATCTGATATGTATTGACTCACATCCTGGTGCAATGTAAAAAATTGTCACCATGACAACTTGGCTTCCAGATCTTACCGCGGGTACCGGCCCGCTCTATCAGCGGCTTGCCGATTCCATCGAGACGGACATCGACCGCGGCCTGATCGGTGCAGGGGCAAAGCTGCCGCCGCAGCGCGATCTGGCATACGACATCGGCACGACCGTCGGCACCGTCGGCAGGGCCTATCAATTGCTGCGCGAGCGGGGATTGGTCAGCGGCGAGGTGGGCCGCGGAACCTATGTTCTCGCTCAGCAGTCGGAAAGCGCAAAGCCGGATTTCCTGGAGCCGGTCGAACAAGGCACGCGCTATATGGATGCGCCCGGCGACAAGATGCGCTTCGATAGCACCGCCGCACCGGATGTCGGCCAGGGTGCCATCGTCGCCGATGTGTTGACACGCACGGCGCAAGACCATCCGCATGAGATTTCAAGCTACACGCGTGATTTCCCGGACCGCTGGTTCGAGGCCGGCAGGCGCTGGCTGTCGCGCAATTCCTATCGCCCGGCGGCGGATGCCATTGTCCCCACGCTCGGCACCCACGCCGCGGTGATGGCAACAATTGCGGGGCTCACCGCCCCCGGCGACTATGTCGTCTTCGAGCACCTCACCTATTCGCAGATCTCCCGCAGCGCCGGCCTGATCGGTCGCCGGACCGCACTGGTGGCGGCTGACGACGAGGGCATCGATCCCCAGGATTTCGAGCGCGTCTGCGCACAAAAGCACCCGAAGATGATGTTTTTGATGCCGACGGCCAAGAACCCGACGCTGACAACGCTGTCGGCATCGCGCCGCGAGGCAATCGCGCATGTCGCCCGTCAATATAACGTCGTCTTGATCGAGGACGATCTCTATGGCGGACTGACCGACGACCCGACGCCTTTACTGGCCGAATATGCTCCCGAACGGACCATCGTCGCCGGCGGCCTGTCGAAATCGGTCGCGGCGGGTGTTCGCGGCGGTTGGCTCGCTTGCCCGCCGGCCTATCGTCACCGCATCCGGGTTGCCCATAAGATGATGACGGGCGGCCTGCCCTTTCTGCTGGCGGAGGTGGGCAGCCGGCTGGTGTTGTCCGGTCAGGCCGCCGAGATGCGCAAGCGCAGCATTGCCGAGATCGGTGCGCGCATCGCGATCGTGCGCGAGACACTCGACGGCTTCGACTTCAAGGCGCTGGATAATGTGCCGTTCGTCTGGCTCACTTTGCCGGACCCATGGCTTTCCGGCACTTTCAAACAGGCTTGCCTCGAACATGGCGTGCTCATCGACGACGAGGACGAGTTCAAGGCGGGGCGTTCCGAACAGGCCTTTCACGGCGTGCGGTTTGGCATCTCGCAGCCGCGACAGCGGGACGATATTGCGCACGGCGTCGCTGTGATCCGGCGGCTTCTGGACGAAGGCCGCGCCGGCTACGACAGCTTTTCCTGAACCGGCTTGAAACCGGCGGGTCGAGTGGCGATCTTCCGCTACTTGCGGCAAGCTGTTGCTTTCCGTCGTTTTAGTCATCCGACGGGGTGTATCGGCTGCAAAGCTTGCGATAAGACGGGACTCGATCCCAAGGACACAAATTGCCGATCATGACCATTTCCAATTCCGTGCCGATCACTCCGGAACTCATTGCCGCGCACGGGCTGAAGCCCGACGAGTACCAACGCATCCTCGACCTGGTCGGGCGCGAGCCGAGCTTTACCGAACTCGGTATTTTTTCCGCGATGTGGAACGAGCATTGTTCCTACAAATCCTCGAAAAAATGGCTTCGTACGCTGCCGACCACCGGGCCGCAAGTCATCCAGGGCCCGGGCGAGAATGCCGGCGTGGTCGACATCGGCGACGGCGACTGCGTCGTCTTCAAGATGGAGAGCCATAACCATCCCTCCTATATCGAGCCTTATCAGGGAGCGGCGACCGGCGTCGGCGGCATCCTGCGCGATGTCTTCACCATGGGCGCGCGGCCGATCGCGGCGATGAACGCGCTGCGCTTCGGTGCGCCGGATCATCCCAAAACCAGGCACCTCGTTGCCGGCGTCGTTTCCGGCGTCGGTGGCTATGGCAATTCCTTCGGCGTGCCGACGGTCGGCGGCGAGGTCAATTTCGACGCCCGCTACAATGGCAATATCCTGGTCAATGCGTTTGCCGCGGGCCTCGCGAAGACGGACGCAATCTTTTTGTCCGAGGCCAAGGGCGTCGGCCTGCCGGTCGTCTATCTCGGCGCCAAGACCGGTCGCGACGGCGTCGGCGGCGCCACCATGGCCTCGGCCGAATTCGACGACAAGATCGACGAGAAGCGGCCCACGGTCCAGGTTGGCGATCCCTTCACCGAAAAATGCCTGCTCGAAGCCTGCCTCGAACTGATGGCGTCCGGCGCCGTTATCGCCATCCAGGACATGGGTGCCGCTGGCCTCACCTGCTCGGCGGTCGAAATGGGCGCCAAGGGCGACCTCGGCATTGAGCTCGATCTCGACAAGGTGCCGGTGCGTGAAGAGCGCATGAGCGCTTATGAGATGATGCTTTCGGAGAGCCAGGAGCGCATGCTGATGGTGCTGCGCCCCGAAAAGGAAAAACAGGTCGAGGCGATCTTCCACAAATGGGGCCTCGACTTTGCCATCGTCGGCAAGACCACCGACGATCTGCGCTTCCGCGTGCTGCACCAGGGCGACGAGGTCGCCAACCTGCCGATCAAGGATCTCGGCGACCAGGCGCCGGAATATGACCGTCCCTGGGTCGAGCCGAAGAAGCCGGCGCCGCTGGGCGCCGGCGATGCACCGCAAACCGATGTGGCCGAGGCTTTGCTGAAGCTGCTTGGCGGGCCGGACCTGTCCTCGCGCCGCTGGGTGTGGGAGCAGTACGACACGCTGATCCAAGGCAATTCGTTGCAGCTTCCCGGCGGCGATGCCGGCGTCGTGCGGGTCGACGGTCATCCGACCAAGGCGCTCGCCTTCTCCTCCGACGTGACGCCGCGCTATTGCGAGGCCGACCCCTACGAGGGAGGCAAGCAGGCGGTGGCCGAATGCTGGCGCAATCTTACCGCCACCGGTGCCTTGCCGCTCGCGGCCACCGACAACCTTAATTTCGGCAATCCGGAACGGCCGGAGATCATGGGTCAGTTGGTCGGCGCGGTGAAAGGTATTGGCGATGCCTGCAGGGCGCTGGGCTTCCCGATCGTCTCCGGCAACGTCTCGCTCTACAATGAGACCAACGGCCAAGGCATACTGCCGACACCAACCATCGGCGGCGTCGGGCTGATTGCCGATTGGTCGAAAATGGTGCGGATCGGCTTTGCCGCCGAAGGCCAGATGATCGTGCTGGTCGGCGCACCGACCATGTGGGGCACGCATCTTGGCCAATCGGTCTATATGCGCGACATCCATGGCCGTGCCGACGGCCCGCCGCCGCCCGTCGATCTCGATCACGAAAAGCGCGTCGGTGACCATGTGCGGGCGCTGATTGCGTCGGGCGTCGTTACCGCGGCGCATGACGTTTCCGATGGTGGCATCGCGGTGGCGCTGGCCGAGATGGCGATGGCCTCCGGCATTGGCGCGACCATTCCAGGCCTGGTCGGCACAGATCCGATCCCGGTCTGGTTCGGCGAGGATCAGGGCCGCTATCTGCTGACGCTGTCGATCGATCCGCAGAGCGAAGCGTGGGACGCCATTCGCGAACAGCAAAGCAAGCTCGGCATCTTCGCACCGTGGATCGGCTCGACCGGCGGCAGCGACCTGAAGCTGGGCGAGGCGCGTGCGATACCGGTCAGTGAATTGACCGCTGCCCACGAATCCTGGTTCCC
This sequence comes from Mesorhizobium sp. M0778, assembly GCF_040320105.1. Classification (NCBI taxonomy): domain Bacteria; kingdom Pseudomonadati; phylum Pseudomonadota; class Alphaproteobacteria; order Hyphomicrobiales; family Phyllobacteriaceae; genus Mesorhizobium; species Mesorhizobium sp. M0778. The sequence continues at coordinate 269,572 of NZ_JAMYPA010000006.1, forward strand.
TCGCTTCATGGCAAATGAGGTCGTGGACCCGTGATGTGATCGAGTGGAGCCGTTTCACTGTGGTTCATCCGCCGTTTCGACCATATCTATGAGTTCACGACCTGAACAAGGAATCCTCGCATGGCAATGGACGCCCACGACATCGAACGGCTGATCAAGGAAGGCATTCCGGACGCCAAGGTGACGATTCGCGACCTGGCCGGCGATGGCGACCATTATGCGGCGGAGGTGGTGGCCGAAAGTTTTCGCGGCAAAAGCCGCGTCCAGCAGCACCAGATGGTCTATGACGCGCTGAAGGGCAACATGGGCGGCGTGCTTCACGCGCTTGCCCTGCAGACCAGCGTGCCGGACTAATTCTACGCAAGCGGGAAGTCATGGCCAAAGGCGACAGCGATCCGGTTGCAGTCAGTGCCTATGCTTCCTTTGCCGAGCGCTATGATGCGCTGGCGCCGATCAAGCCGCACAATGCCCCCTACGAACGGCCGGCCTCGCTGGAGTTGCTGGGCGACGTGACGGGTCTGAACATACTGGACGCCGGCTGCGGCTCCGGTATCTGCTCGGAAAAGCTGGCTCGCTCAGGCGCGCGGGTAAGTGCCTTCGACATTACGCCGGAAATGCTGGCTTTGGCACGTCAGCGCTGCGCTGGGCTCGATGTCGATATCCGGCTTGGCAATCTCGAAAGGGCCCTCGACTGGCTCGCGGATGGCAGTTTCGACCGCATACTTTGCTCGCTGGCGCTCGACTATGTCGAAAAACTGGAGCCGGTATTCGCTGAGTTTCATCGCGTCTCCTGCCCGGGCGGCTGGCTGGTGTTCTCTATGGGCCATCCAATGCGCGACTGGCAGGACACGCGCACGCGCGGGACGAAAACCTATTTTGAAACGAATCGCTGGGGCATGCATTGGGGAGGTTTTGGCGAGCCCAATCCCTATGTTGAATCCTATCGCAGACCGCTCGGCGATATCCTCAACGGCCTTGCCGATACGGGCTGGACGCTCGACCGCTTCGTCGAGCCGCTTCCCGCGCCTGAGATGGAAATGGTCGACCCCAGGCATTTTGCCGAACTGAGTTTGGCGCCTGCATTCATATGCGTGCGTGCGCACAAATAAATTTCCCTCACCTTTTCGCCGAAACGGCAATGATCGGCCCGGCCGGATAGTTTCCACCAACAATCATCCGCTCGCCATTCGACAGCGCCGAAACGACCCCGTCGAAGAAAAGCGCATTGGGGCAATCGAGCGCATCTCGAAACAGCCGTGCGAAGCTGCCGAGGCTGACTTGAGAGCGCGAGATCGCCAGCACGACGGTGTTTTCGTCACGCACGCCGACGCCATTGCGGATATAGCGCGATGTGCCGTTCTGCTCGAATCGAGGATGAAGCCGTCCGTCGATCACCAGCATCGGGCCGGATTGCGTTGCGACCATCACGTCCGGCCTGGCCGCGGCATAGGCACTTGTCTCCATGACCGCCGCCTTGCCGTCCTTGCGGACCACGAATACGCCATTCGGTTTCAGGAAGAAATTGCCTTCGCTGTCGGCGACGTTGAGCGGCGCCTTCTCCCGGCCGTCTTCGACGAGAAGGCCGACTGGGGTCAGATCTTGGTGATACATGCCGGCGTTCATGGCGAGCAGCACCGGCCGGCCCTGATCCGCCATCGCCTTGTCGAATTTGTCCAGGGAACCGAAGGCCTTGCCGTCGAGGCCTACGTGGAACACACCGATGTCATAGCGGCGCAGATCGATTTCGCAGACGACGTAGGCGGCCGCCTCGAAGCTCGCGTCGCGGCACGGCGCCGGCAATTCACCGCCGACGACGAGGGGTGGCTGTCTCGGCGACCTGGCCCACCAAATCAAGGCCAGTGCGGCGAGCAGAACGGCGAGGAGGAACCCGGCGAGATATCGTCTTTTCATCGCGCCTCGGGAAAGATGGTGGCCAACGGCTTGGCACAAGATCAGACGTTCCTTTGCGCCATTTGCATGGCAAGGCGGCAAACATCTTGTTTCGCGCAACCCATGGGTTTATTTGAAGGGTAATGTTCGAGCCTGACTTCCACAGGCATGAAAGGGTATTCCATGAGCGGCATCAACGACTACATCGACAATGAAGTGAAGGGCAACGACGTTGTTCTCTTCATGAAAGGCACGCCCGGCTTCCCGCAATGCGGATTTTCCGGTCAGGTCGTGCAGATCCTCGACTATATCGGCGCCGACTATAAGGGTGTCGACGTGCTGACGTCGGCCGAGCTACGGCAAGGCATCAAGGACTATTCCAACTGGCCGACCATCCCGCAGCTCTACGTCAAGGGCGAATTCGTCGGCGGCTGCGACATCATCCGCGAGATGTTCCAGGCGGGCGAATTGCAGACCTTCCTCGTCGAAAAGGGCGTCAGCGTCAAAGGCGCCGCCTGACTTCTGTTTTGCGTATGGCTCTCCGAAGATCGACTGCGATTGTCGGGGTCATGCGCTTAGCGCCGGGGCACCTTGGCAAAAAGTTGTGCCCGCTATCGGGGCAATGAACGAATGGATGCGTCGGCACGCCGGCGCATTTTCGTTTGAAGATCGGACTGGCCGTGGATCAGCAAGCACAAGCGCAGCAAAAGGCAAGCACCTTGCCTATTCCGCGCTGGGAATTCATCGCGCTATGCGCGGCGCTGATGGCGCTCAATTCGCTGGCCATCGACATCATGTTGCCGGCGCTGCAGCAGATCGGCGCCTCGCTCGGCGTCGAAAATGAAAACCACCGGCAATATGTGATCACCGCCTACATACTGGGCTTCGGCGGTGGGCAATTGTTCTTCGGGCCCGTCTCGGACCGCTTCGGGCGCCGCGCTCCGCTGGTTGCCGGGCTGGTGATCTATGTTGCGGCGGCGGGCGCTGCTGCAGTCGCCCCGTCATTCGCCACGCTTCTGCTATGCCGGGCCGTGCAAGGCATCGGCGCGGCGGCGACGCGCGTCATTGCCGTCTCGATCGTGCGCGATACGTTCGACGGAAGGCGCATGGCCGAAGTCATGTCCTTGATCTTCATGGTGTTCATGGCAATTCCGGTGGTGGCACCCGGTATCGGCCAATTCATCATGCTGTTTGCGACCTGGCACGTGATCTTCGTCACCATGGCGGCCGGCGCGCTGATCGTGTCCGCCTGGTCGCTGTTGCGCCTGCCCGAGACACTACATCCAGAATATCGCCGGCCGCTGACGCTGTCCTCCATCATCGGCGGCTTCCGCATCGTTCTCACCAACCGCATCGCGCTCTGCTACGCCTTCGCCAGCACCTTCATCTTCGGCGCCATGTTCGGCTTCATCGCCTCGGCCCAGCAGATCTATGTCAGCGTGTTCGATGTCGGCGAGATGTTCCCGGTCATCTTCGCGGGGGTTGCCGGCGTGCTTGCTTTTTCCAACTACCTCAACTCGCGCCTCGTCGGCCGCATCGGCATGCGCCGTCTGTCGCAAAGCGCGCTGCTGCTGTTTCTGGCCATCAGCCTTGCCTGGCTGGTCGTTTCCATCGAAATGAAGATGCCGCTCTGGCTCTTCATTACTTTCTTTGCCTGCGCCATGGTACCGTTCGGCGCGCTCGGCGCGAACTTCAACGCGCTCGCCATGGAGCCGCTCGGTCACCTGGCCGGCACCGCCTCGTCGATTCTCGGGTTCATGCAGACATTTCTTGGCGGCATCCTCGGCACGCTGATCGGCCAGGCCTTCAACGGTACGGTAACGCCGCTGGCCGCCGGGTTCTGCAGCGTGTCGGTGGCGGCGCTGCTGATGATTCTCATCGCCGAGCGCGGCAGGCTGTTCCAGCCGCAAAACCCGCCGGTCTAGTTTTACGCGCTGGCGGATAAAACTATTCCGCCCAAAGCTCGCGGCGCAGCTCCCGCCAGCTTTCCCTGTCCGGCGCGACCAGCAGGCCACCTCCGACATGTGACGGCAGATAGGCGCTGCCGTCGAAGCGCGCGGCATAACCGCCGGCCTCGGCATGGATCAGTACGCCGGCCAGATGGTCCCACGGCATCAGCTTGTTATAGACGACGAAATGGCCGTGGCCGCTGGCCAGCAGGCGGTATTCGTGGGCTGCGCAGCGATAGTTGAACTGCGACAGCGACTTGGTCTGATTGCGCGCCAGGCGTGAGCGGTCCGGCTCGGGTAGATAGTGCCACGAGACCGCTCCAGTCATTTCCGATATCGGCGCCGGTTTGGCGACATGGACTTTTTCGAAATTGCCATGCGCGTGCCGAATATGACTGCCGGCGCCGCTGACGCCGACCAGCCAGTCCTTGCCGACGGGATCGTGGATGATGCCGGCGACCGTCTCGCCCTTGACCACGACGCCAAGCATGACGCCGAACAGCGGCACGCCGGAGGCGAAGTTGAAGGTGCCGTCGACCGGGTCGACGACGAAGGCGAGTTCGGCATCGCCGAGACCGTCGAGCAGCGTCGGGTCGTCGGAGCAGGCCTCCTCGCCGACGATCATCGCCTTGGGATAACGCTGAAGCAGCCTGGCGGTGATGAGCCGCTCGGCATTCACGTCGGCCTCGGTCACAAGATCGGCGGCCGAGGTCTTGCGACGCACGTCGCCCTCACTCAACCGGCGAAAGCGCGGCATGATCTCGGCGACGGCAGCGTCCGACAGAAGGTCGGCAAGCCAGTCGATCGCGCTGTCGTCAAATGTCATGGGGACCGTCTTGCTTTGCGTTAAGAGCATCGTTGAGGGCGGCGAAATCGAACAGCGTCCTGTCGAGCAGATGCGAGCGCCGCACATTGGCCATGGCACGGATCATGGTGTCCTTGCGGCCGGGCATGCGCTTCTCGATGTCGTCGAGCATCGCTTTCATGGCGTTGCGCTGCAGGCCTTCCTGGCTACCGCACAGATCGCACGGAATTATCGGGAATTTCATGGCGCCGGCGAATTTCTCGAGATCGGCTTCCGCACAATAGGCGAGCGGCCGCAGCACCATGACGTCGCCTTCGTCGTTGAGCAGCTTCGGCGGCATGGCGGCGAGGCGTCCGCCATGGAACAGGTTCATGAAGAAGGTTTCCAGAATGTCTTCGCGGTGATGGCCGAGCACCAGCGCCGAGCAGCCCTCCTCGCGGGCAATGCGATAGAGATGGCCGCGCCGCAGCCGCGAACACAGCGAGCAATAGGTGCTGCCCTCGGCCAGCTTGTCGATGACCACAGAATAGGTGTCCTGATATTCGATGCGATGCGGAATGGCATGGCTGTCGAGATAGTCGGGCAATATGTGCTTGGGAAAGTTCGGCTGGCCCTGGTCGAGATTGCAGGCCAACAGCTCGATCGGCAGCAGCCCGCGCCATTTGAGATCGAGCAGCACGGCAAGCAGGCCGTAGGAATCCTTGCCGCCCGACAGAGCGACCAGCCAGCGGTCGCCGGGCCTCACCATTGAGAAATCGTCGATCGCCTGGCGGGCAAGCCGCAGCAGCCGCTTGCGCAGCTTGTTGAACTCGACGGAGGACGGCACATCGGCAAACAGCGGATGAAAGCCGCCTTCGGCGTCGGCGACCGGTTCGAGCGTTTCGGCGTCTGGCTGCATGTTCACGGCGCGTCGGCCCTAAAGTCCTGTTGCCGCCCGCAGTAGCGCATCGAACCGAAAATCGAAATCGATTTCGGAATCACGCCGCGAAAAAGGAACGAAAAAGTAAGGCCGCCCCGATAGGGCGGCCTTCGCTTGTATCGCGTACGAACGCGCCGATCAGCGCGAATAGAATTCGACGACCAGATTCGGTTCCATCTGCACGGCAAACGGAACGTCGGCCAAGCCGGGGATGCGCGTGAAGGCGGCGGTCATCTTGTTGTGGTCGGCCTCGATGTAATCGGGCACGTCGCGCTCGGCCAGGCCCACCGATTCCAGCACGATGACCAGCTGCTTCGACTTCTCGCGCACTTCGATGACGTCGCCCGGCTTGCAGCGGTACGAGCCGATGTTGACGCGCTTGCCGTTGACGTTGACGTGGCCGTGATTGACGAACTGGCGCGCCGCAAAGATGGTCGGTACGAACTTGGCGCGGTAGACGACTGCGTCGAGGCGCGATTCGAGCAGGCCGATCAGGTTCTCCGAGGTGTCGCCCTTGCGGCGGTCCGCCTCTTCATAGACCTTGCGGAACTGCTTTTCCGAAACGTCGCCATAGTGGCCCTTCAGCTTCTGCTTGGCGCGCAGCTGCAGGCCGAAATCGGAAAGCTTGCCCTTGCGGCGCTGGCCATGCTGGCCGGGGCCGTATTCACGCTTGTTGACCGGGGACTTCGGGCGGCCCCAGATGTTTTCGCCAAGACGGCGGTCTATCTTGTACTTCGCGGATTCGCGCTTGCTCATCGCATTCCCTTTCAAAACAACGCACCCGGAACCTCATGGTCCGGGTGAAGGAAACGCGCCCTCCTCTGGCCTCCGTTTTCGAGACCTGACAGGGTTTTCCACGCAACGCGACGGAAAACCCACGGGACACGTCATTTCAAACAAGACATAAGGAAAGTAAAATCGGCTTCCCAAACGTCTTGCACACATAAAGAGAACCACCGGGCATTGCGGCCCGGTGTTGGTGGGCTGGTTAAACGGAGATTTAACCGCTGTCAAGCTTCCGGCTGGCGCGAATCGCCGAACCGGATAGTGTTGCGGTTGTAGAACGTGCCGGATGTGGCGGGAGGTTGCGCCAGCGGCATCAGGAAGGGACTGAAGTCAGAGGAGCTGGAATTCGCATGAAGAAGTTCTTCCTTACGTTGGTAGGAGCCGCGGTGATGGCCGGCACGATGGCGGTCGCGCCCGAGCCGGCGCAGGCCCGGCATTGGCATGGCCACAGGCATCACCAGGTCTGCCGCATCGTGGTCAAGAAGAAGGTGGTGTGGCGGCACGGTCATCGCAAGGTCATCCGCTACAAAGTGCGGCGCTGCGGTTGGGGCTGGAACTGGTAATTTTCGCCCTTGCCCGTTGAGACTTCAGTGCCCGCGGCTCAGCCGCGGGCTTTTTATCGACCGGCATCCGCCGCCAGAATGGTCAGTCGATCAGTGTTTCGATTTCTTTTCCGGCAGGCCCTTGCGCTTGGTCTCGGCGAATTCCTCGAGCTGTTTTTCGCTCATGGATTTATACATTCCCTTCGACGCGCCTTTGAGCTCGCTCTTCTTGGTCTCGCCGCGCTTGGCGGACAGTGCAGCACCGGCGGCTTTCTGCTGGGCTTTCGAGGTGGCTGGCATGATCGCTTCTCCTGTTCCTCAATGAGAAAAGAACGCATCGCCCTGGGCTGATGTTCCCGGAGCACCAAAGTGCCTGGGGTCAGGATACCGCCAGGCCAAATCCCTGCATCAGCCGGCGCGTCGGAAAATCGGCCTCGTTCGAGGTGAAGACGGCAAAATCGGCGCCTTCCGGCAGTACCTCTCTGCGATAACGGGCCTCGGTATCGGCGAGCAGCGACAGCGCGCGGCGTGCGATCGCCTCGGCCGGGTCGAGCCAGTCGACCGGCCAAGGTGCTGTCTTGCGCATGCGGTTGGCCAAAAAAGGATAATGGGTGCAGGCAAGCACGACGATGTCGGTGCGCAGCCCGTCATGCTCGACGAAGCACGGCGCGATCTCGGCGCGCACGGCGTCCTCGTCGACAAAACCGTCGCGCATATAGGCTTCGGCCAATCCAGCCAGCCTGTCGCTGCCGACCAGGCGGACATGGCATTTCTGCGCCCATTTGCTGATCAGGTCACGCGTGTACTGGCGCTTGACGGTGCCGGGCGTCGCCAGCACCGAAACCAGGCCTGAGCGCGTGCGTTCCGCCGCCGGCTTGATGGCCGGCACGGTGCCGACGAAAGGGTGGCCGGGAAACCTCTCGCGCAACGCATCGATGACCAGCGTCGAGGCGGTATTGCAGGCGATGACCGAAATGGCCGGCGAAAACCGTTCGAGCAGCCTGGCGAACAACTCCAGGATGTGTGTTCTCAGCGCCGGTTCCTCCCAGGCGCCGAAGGGGAACGCCGCGTCGTCGGCGACATAGATGAAGCGGCGGTCAGGCATCAGGACGCGCGCCTCACGCAGCACAGTGAGGCCGCCAATGCCGGAATCGAACATCAGGATCGGACGGGCGCTCGATGGACTGGTCATTATCATTGAGTCACTAAGGGCTGGGAATCACAAACGAGATCACGAGAGAAGGTTCGGCCCATGCTTTTTGCTTCGGCCAATGATGCTTTATCCCGGCCGCTTCTATCTGGAACCATCATGGCCTTGATGCGGCGAGACGGTCACACAAGGCCCCGCTTGCCGAAGCCGCCGGCTCGCGGCCGGCCGGTTGCCAGAGATGCAGGTTGAGATGCAAGGTGGTTCGACGGCACCGGTGCGGCCCGCATGGCATAGGCCGGAGCCAGGGCCGTCACGCCGGCGGCCGACTCTGAATGGGGCGCCGCGGCGCCGCGCAGCGGCCCGGGCGGGTCGAAATCGTCGAAACTCAGGGATGACGCCATATCCGAAGAGCTACCGCCCGCCGGCTTGGCCGCCAAGATGACCGCCCACAGCCCGACGAGAGCTAATCCCAGCAGGTTAAGGCCGGAATGCGACTCGTCGCCGTCGAACTTTACGACAAGAACAGTGCCGGCCTGCAGAATCGCAAACAGGGTCGAGAACACGATATACGACCAAAGGATCCAACCGGACCCTTGTGCATCGCGGCTTCGACGCCAGGCGAAATTCGCGCGGAACAGAACAATCACCAGCGAGGCGACGAGAACGGCCGCGGCCAGCCCTTCCCTGGAAGGTCCGGGCTTCGAATTGGCCAAACCCTCGATGCCGATGGTCAGCACGACGCACAGCACAAAGGTCACGATTTCCGCAACCAGCAAGGCCGCCGAATAGAAGAAAAAGCGAGGACGACCGATATCCGAGCTAAACATCCGAGGATCCATCGTTTTCCAGACAATGGATCACATCAAATAACGTTCGGTTACTGGTGAGATATGGGTAACTCGAAGGCTAGTCTTTGTCCTTCGCCTTTCCGGCGCGTGCCGCGGCCGCCGGGAGCCGCCTTGGATCGTCGCCGGGCGATCCGTCGCCGCGTGGCATGGCCGGCGAGAACCTGTCCAGCGATGATATAATACCGCGTAGCACCTTGAGCTCCGGCTCGGCAAAACCGGGGCGGGTCAGCACTGCGCGCAAATTGTCGACCATCTTCGGCTTCTTCGGTGCCGGGCGGAAATAGCCGCGCGCCTCCAGTGCACCTTCCAGATACGCAAACAGGGCGTGCAATTCTTCCTTGGCAGCTGGCGGCATTTCGGGACCGGAGAAGTTGGTCCTGGTCTCGTCTTCCAGGCCGGACTTCATCCATTCATAGGACATCAGCAGGGCCGCCTGGGCGATGTTGAGCGAGGAGAAGGCTGGATCGACGGGGAAGGTGATGATCTCGTCGGCAAGGCCGACCTCGTCATTATAGAGGCCGAAGCGCTCGCGGCCGAACAGGATGCCGGTGCGCTGGCCGGCCCGCTGCCGCGCGCGCAGCGCCCTGCCCGCCTCGACCGGGCCGCGCACCGGTTTGAAATTGTCGCGCGCGCGCGCCGTGGTGGCGAAGACGAAGTTCAAGTCGGCGACTGCCGAGCCCAGGTCGTCGAACACCTCGACGGCATCGATGACATGGTCGGCGCGGCTTGCCGCGGCACGCGCCTTCTCGCTCGGCCAGCCGTCACGCGGATTGACGAGGCGCAGTTCGGCAAGGCCGAAATTGGCCATGGCGCGTGCAACCATGCCGATGTTCTCGCCGAGCTGTGGCTCGACCAGGATGATCGCCGGTCCGGACGCAGGCGTTCCGGAGGCAAGAGGGTTGTCGGGATCCTGGGTGGCGGTCATGGTTGTCAATGAACTGCTGTTTGCGGCATTTCGCAGTCCCCTGCCACATTTGGCGGCGAAAATGAAGCTTTCGCAAAGAATGCCGGCACTACGGCGCGGTTCGCCGTTTGCGCGGCCAAAAAGCCTTTGATATACGGGCCGCATCCCAGGGCCGGCAGCCGTGCGGGCAAGGCCGTTCCGTTCCCCAAAAGCGAGGCATTCTTTCCATGGCGAAGATCAAGGTGGCGAACCCGGTCGTCGAACTCGACGGCGACGAGATGACCCGCATCATCTGGCAGTTCATCAAGGACAAGCTGATCCACCCTTATCTCGACCTCAAGCTCGAATATTACGATCTCGGTATCGAGCACCGCGACGCCACCAACGACCAGGTGACCATCGATTCGGCCAATGCCATCAAGAAATACGGCGTCGGCGTGAAATGCGCGACGATCACGCCCGACGAGCAGCGCGTCGAGGAATTCAAGCTGAAGAAGATGTGGAAGTCGCCGAACGGCACCATCCGCAACATCCTCGGCGGCACCATCTTTCGCGAGCCGATCATTATGAAGAACGTGCCGCGGCTGGTGCCCGGCTGGACCAAGCCGATCATCGTCGGCCGCCACGCCTTCGGCGACCAGTACCGCGCCACCGACTTCCGCTTTCCCGGTAAGGGCAAGCTGACGATCAAGTTCGTCGGCGAGGACGGCCAGGTGATCGAGCACGACGTCTTCGACGCACCCGGCGCCGGTGTCGCCATGGCCATGTACAATCTCGACGAGTCGATCCGCGAATTCGCCCGCGCCTCGCTGAATTACGGCCTGCTGCGCAATTACCCCGTCTACCTGTCGACCAAGAATACCATCCTCAAGGCCTATGACGGCCGCTTCAAGGATATCTTCCAGGAGGTCTACGAGGCGGAGTTCGAAGCCGAGTTCAAGGCCAAGAAACTCTGGTACGAGCACCGGCTGATCGACGACATGGTGGCCTCCAGCCTGAAATGGTCGGGCGGCTATGTCTGGGCTTGCAAGAATTATGATGGCGACGTGCAGTCGGACACGGTGGCGCAAGGCTTCGGCTCGCTCGGCCTGATGACCTCGGTGCTGATGACGCCGGACGGTAAGACCGTCGAGGCGGAGGCCGCGCACGGCACCGTCACCCGCCACTATCGCCAGCACCAGAAGGGCGAGGAGACCTCGACCAATTCGATCGCCTCGATCTTTGCCTGGACGCGCGGCCTCGCCCACCGCGCCAAGCTCGACGACAATGCCGAACTGAAGCGTTTTGCCGAGACGCTGGAACGGGTCTGCATCCAGACGGTCGAGTCCGGCTTCATGACCAAGGACCTGTCGCTGCTGATCGGTCCCGACCAGCCATGGCTTTCGACCACCGGCTTCCTCGACAAGATCGACGAGAATTTGCAGAAGGCGATGGCCTGAGCTCCTCCGACATGGACAAGCCCGTCGTCTACGGCGCGGACTACAGCGTCTATGTGCGCATCGTGCGGCTGGTGCTCGAGGAAAAGGGCGTCGGCTACGAGCTGGTGCCCGTCGACATCTTTGCGGCGGACGGCATTCCCGGCTGGTACTTCGAGCACCAGCCGTTCGGCCGCATCCCAGCCTTCGAGCATGACGGCTTTCGCCTCTACGAGACCGGCGCGATTGCCCGTTATGTCGACGAAGCCTTTGACGGCCCGGCGCTGCAACCGGTCGAAGCCCGGCCTCGATCACGCATGAACCAGATCACCGGCCTGCTCGACGCCTACGCCTACAGGGCCATGGTCTGGGATGTCGCCGTCGAGCGGCTGGAAAAAACGCCGCCCGACGAAGCCGTGATCGCCAACGGGTTGAGGCAGGCGAGAACGGCATTGCAGGCGCTGTCTTCGCTGAAAGCCGAAGGGCCTTGGCTGTTGGGGACGGAACTGACGCTGGCCGACCTGCACGCCGCACCGATCATCGGCTATTTCGTCAAGGTCGCCGAGGGGCGAAAACTGCTGGCGGAGTTTGCCGATATCCAGGATTGGTATGTGCGCATCGCGGCGCGTGCGGGTTTTGCGAAGACCGAAAAGGCAGAGTGAGGAGACAAGCATTCGGCAATAGGCCTTCTGGTGATTAGCGAAAGCCGAAGTGACATCCAATCTCCCCCCTTGCGGGGGAGATGTCCGGCAGGACAGAGGGGGGTGTGAAGGATCGTAACCTTCGACTGATCCTTTCCAATTGGGAACGGCCTGAGAACGTGGCTCCGATTGGGCTGGCAGTCGGAGGGACAGCACCCCCGCTGCCCTGCCGGGCATCTCCCCCGCAAGGGGGGAGATCGGCAGCTTCGCCGAAGGCGACCCACTGCGAAATACCGCTCAATCGGGAAGGTAGATCTCCGCCTTCATAAAGGTCTTCGCACGGCCTGTGATCAGCACGCGATCTCCGGCCAGCTCGCATAGCAAGTGCCCGCCGCGTTGCGAGCATTGGAATGCCGACAGATGCGTCTTGCCGAGTTTTTCAGCCCAGTAAGGCACCAGCGTCGCATGAATGGAGCCGGTTACCGGATCCTCGGGAATGCCTGCTCCGGGCACGAAATAACGCGAGACGAAATCATGGGCCTGCCCAGGCGCGGTAATGACCAAGCCGAGAGGATGAAAACGTCCGATCCTGAGCAGATCGGGAACGAAAGATCGCACGCTTGTCTCGTCGGCAAGCTCGACAAACAGGTTCTCGAAATTGCGGAAGCCCGCAACCGTCCGCTGAGACAATATCGCTTGCAGCGCCGACTTCAGCTCTTCCTCGACGGGCTGCGGCGGAAAACACGGCAGATCGAGCTGATAGGCCCCTTCCCGCTGGGAAACCCGCAACTCGCCCACCCGGGTGGCGAAGGCCATTTCGCCCTGACCACTGTATTCCGTGGTCAGCACATGGGCGGCCGCAAGAGTGGCATGGCCGCAGAAGTCGACTTCATGGACCGGCGTGAACCAGCGCAAATCCCAACCTTTGCCATTCGCCCGCACAAACGCCGTTTCGGCAAGATTGTTTTCGTTGGCGATGGCCTGCATTACCTGCTCCGGCAGCCACTCCTCCAAAAGGAGAACGGCGGCAGGGTTGCCCTGGAAGGCCTGTTCGGCAAAGGCGTCGACCTGATACATCGTCAGCGTCGGCATATCAGGCCCTCAAGGATGTCCGCTGGGCGGCGCGCCATTTCGGCCGTGCCCGCCCCCGGTGCAGGTTCACGCCGTCTCGAGAGCCGCTTTCACCGCAGCGATCGCGTCTTCGGCCTTCGAGCCGTCCGGGCCGCCGGCCTGGGCCATATCGGGTCGACCGCCGCCGCCCTGCCCGCCCAATGCCGCGGACGCGACGCGCACCAGATCGATTGCGCTGAAGCGGCCGGTCAGATCATCGGTGACCGCGACGACGACGCTCGCCTTGTTGTCCTCGCCGGCGCCGACAAAGACGACGACGCCGGAGCCGAGCGACTTCTTGCCGGCATCGGCCAGCGGCTTCAAATCCTTTGGCGAGACGCCCGATACCGCCTTGCCGAGAAAACCGACACCGGCAATCGTTTCGTTTTCCGCAGGCACACCGGCTGGCGAGCGATCGCCGAGCGCCAGTTTCTTGCGCGCCTCGGTCAGCTCCTTTTCGAGCTTCTTGCGCTCGTCGAGCAGTGCCTCGACGCGGGCCGGCACATCGGCCGGCGAAATCTTCAGCGCGGCGGCGGCCGCCTTCAGCCGCTTGTCCTGCTCGTCGAGATGCTTTCTGGCCGCCTCGCCGGTCAACGCCTCGATGCGGCGCACGCCGGCAGCGACCGCGCTGTCGGACACGATGCGCACCAGGCCGATATCGCCGGTCGCCCTGACATGGGTGCCGCCGCATAGCTCGACCGAATAGGGCCGGTTGGCCTTGGCGCCATGCAGGCCCGTGCCCATCGAAACGACGCGCACTTCATCGCCATATTTCTCGCCAAACAGCGCCATGGCGCCTTCGGCAATGGCGTGGTCGACCGACATCAGGCGCGTGGTTACAGGGCTATTCTGAACGACGATTTCGTTTGCCATGCGCTCGACCTCTTCGAGCTCGTCCGGCGAGATCGGCTTGTTGTGGGAGATGTCGAAGCGCAGACGCTCGGGCGCGACCAGTGAGCCCTTCTGCGCCACATGGGTACCCAGCACCTCGCGCAGCGCCTCATGGATCAGATGCGTGGCGGAATGGTTCGCGCGCAGCCTGGAGCGGCGCGCGTGGTCCACCCTCAGCTCGACGGTCGCGCCCGTCTTGACCGTACCGTTGGCCACCTTGCCGACATGGACGAAAAGCCCATCGGCCTTCTTCTGCGTATCGGATATCTCGATCGAGAACCCGTCGCCTGAAATGACGCCGGTATCGCCCATCTGGCCACCGGACTCGCCATAGAACGGCGTCTGGTTGACAACCACGGCAACGGCGTCGCCTTTGCCGGCACTGTCGACGGTCTTGCCGTCCCTGACCAGCGCCTGGACGAGGCCTTCCGCCTGCTCGGTCTCATAGCCCAGGAATTCGGTGGCGCCGTTCTCCTCACGCACCGCGAACCATACCGTTTCGGTTGCGGCCTCACCGGAACCAGCCCAGCTTTTGCGCGCCTCCGTCTTCTGCCGCTCCATCGCCTCGGTGAAGCCGGCAAGGTTGACCGAGATGTTGCGCTGGCGCAGCGCGTCCTGCGTCAGATCGAGCGGAAAGCCATAGGTGTCGTAGAGCTTGAACGCTGTCTCGCCATCCAGCATGTCGCCGGAGACCAACTTTTCCGTCGCCTCCGAAAGCAAGCCCAAGCCTCGCACCAGCGTCTTGCGGAAACGAGTTTCCTCAAGCTTCAGCGTCTCGGTGATCATCTGCTCGCCGCGCACCAGTTCCGGGTAGGCTTGGCTCATCTCGCGGACCAGCGCCGGCACCAGCTTCCACATCAGCGGCTCATTCGAGCCGAGCAACTGCGCGTGGCGCATGGCGCGGCGCATGATGCGACGAAGCACGTAGCCCCGCCCTTCGTTGGACGGCAGCACACCGTCGGCGACCAGGAAGCAGGACGAACGCAAGTGGTCGGCGATGACGCGGAACGATGCGACGGTGTCCGCATCCGGACCGCGGCCAAGCGCCGACGACGCAGCGTCGATCAGGTGGCGGAACAGGTCGGTCTCGAAGACGCTTTCAACCCCTTGCAGGATGGAGGCCATGCGCTCGAGGCCCATGCCCGTGTCGATCGACGGACGCGGCAGGTCGACGCGCTCGTCCTTCGTCACCTGTTCATACTGCATGAACACCAGGTTCCAGAATTCGAGGAAACGGTCGCCATCCTCCTCCGGACTGCCGGGAGGGCCACCCCAGATGTGCTCGCCACGGTCGATGAATATCTCCGAACACGGCCCGCAAGGTCCGGTGTCGCCCATTGCCCAGAAATTGTCCGAGGTCGCGATGCGGATGATGCGATCGTCGGAAAGACCGGCGATCTTCTTCCAGTAGGAGGCGGCCTCGTCGTCGTTGTGATAGACGGTGACCAGCAGCTTGTCCTTCTTCAGCCCGAACTCCCTGGTGATCAGGTTCCAGGCAAGCTCTATGGCGCGCTCCTTGAAATAATCGCCGAAGGAGAAATTGCCGAGCATCTCGAAGAAGGTCAGGTGTCGCGCGGTGTAGCCGACATTGTCGAGGTCGTTGTGCTTGCCGCCGGCACGAACACTCTTCTGGGCAGTCGTGGCACGCGAATAGGGCCGCTTCTCCAGACCGGTGAAAACGTTCTTGAACTGCACCATGCCGGCATTGGTGAACATCAGCGTCGGGTCGTTGCGCGGCACCAGCGGGCTCGACGCGACGACCTCGTGACCTTCCTTGCGAAAATAGTCGAGAAATGCCGACCGGATCTCGTTGACGCCACTCATGAATACTGCCTTTTCGAGAGAACCGCCGGCTGCCGGCGGAAAATAGACATGGCCTTTTAGCGGTCGCACCGCAGCCTGTCCAGAAACACCAAATGGGCTCAAATCCCGGCTTTCACCGGCGCTTTGAAATGCGTCTGACTCGCCGTCAAACGCCAACCGCCGGCACGGGGCCGGCGGTTCAAAATGTACCGATTACGCAAACTCAAAATCAAAACATCAAATCCAAACCTGGCTGACGCTCCGGGAGGCGTCGCTTTTCCTACATCGCCCCGGCGTCGTCCTCGAAACCGTCGTCGCTGCTTTCGGAGCCGCCGTTCTCAAGGAATTTCTCGGCGATCAATCCGGCATTCTGCCTCAGCGCCAATTCGATCTCGCGCGCCGTGTCGGGATTGTCGCGCAGGAACAGTTTTGCGTTTTCGCGGCCCTGGCCGAGACGCTGCGAATTATAGGAGAACCAGGCGCCCGACTTTTCGACCACGCCAGCCTTGACGCCGAGATCGACCAGCTCGCCGGTCTTGGAGACGCCCTCGCCATACATGATGTCGAACTCGACCACCTTGAAGGGCGGCGCCAGCTTGTTCTTGACGACCTTGACGCGGGTCTGGTTGCCGACGACCTCGTCGCGATCCTTGACCGAGCCGATGCGGCGGATGTCGAGGCGGACCGAGGCATAGAATTTCAGCGCGTTGCCGCCGGTCGTCGTCTCGGGCGAACCAAACATGACGCCGATCTTCATGCGGATCTGGTTGATGAAGATGACCATGGTGTTGGAGCGCGAGATCGAGGCGGTGAGCTTGCGCAGTGCCTGGCTCATCAGGCGGGCCTGCAGGCCGGGCAGCGAATCGCCCATCTCGCCTTCGATTTCGGCCCGCGGCGTCAGCGCCGCCACCGAATCGACCACCAGCACGTCGATGGCGCCGGAGCGCACCAGCGTGTCGCAGATCTCCAGCGCCTGTTCGCCGGTATCGGGCTGCGAGATCAGCAGGTTTTCGAGATCGACGCCGAGCTTGCGGGCATAGACCGGATCGAGCGCATGCTCGGCATCGACAAAGGCGCAGATGCCGCCCTTCTTCTGGGCTTCGGCCACCGTGTGCAGCGCCAGCGTCGTCTTGCCCGAGCTTTCCGGTCCGTAGATCTCGACGATGCGGCCGCGCGGCAGGCCGCCGACGCCAAGCGCGATGTCCAACCCAAGCGAGCCGGTCGGCACCGTTTCGATCTCGACGACCTGCTCGTTCGCGCCGAGCCGCATGATCGAACCCTTGCCGAAGGCACGCTCGATTTGCGACAGCGCCGCATCCAGAGCCTTTGATTTGTCCACCGCTTTGTCCTCTACAAGCCGCAAAGAATTCTGAGCCATGATACATCACCCCGTGGTCGTCAATGGAGGCCGGACAATCCCGCAATCCTTAAAAGAATGTACCTCGTTTGTTCTCATTTGTCAATGAGCCCCAAGGGTTTGAAAAATAACGGATATCCATATTTGTTCTATTTTTGTTTCACAATTTTGCTTCCGGACGTATCCCGCCTCGCATGCGGCGCCGTTGCCGTCACCATCCGAATCGCACCCGCGATTGCAGGGTTCCGCCCGGCGACCTAGTCTCCTCCCGGGCAACAGCAAAGGGCATTTTGCCGGCATGATGAAATCCCCGACGATCCTGGCCGTGGGTGGCGCCTATATCGAGCGGCGCGGCCGGGTTGCCGGCGCCTTCGTGCCGGCCGCTTCCAACCCCGGCACGATGCGCGAGCATGTCGGCGGCGCCGCCTTCAACGCCTTGCGCTGTGCGGTGCGGCGCGGCGTCTCGGCCTCGCTGCTTTCGGTGCGCGGCGGCGATGCCCTGGGCGACACGGTTTTACGCGCCGTCACCGACGCCGGCATTGCCGATTTGTCGGCGGTGTTCCTCGACCGCGCGACGCCAAGCCATACGATGCTGGTCGATAGCGACGGCAGGCTGATCGCCGGCCTTGCCGACATGGTGCTCTACGAGCTGGCGCTTCCCAAGCAGATCCGCCGCGCCAAGGTGCGCGAAGCGATCGATTCAGCCGACGCGGTGTTGTGCGACGCCAACCTGCCGTCTTCCGCGGTGGGGCGGCTGGCTGCTCTCGCCGCCGGCAAGCCGGTGTTTGCGCTTGCCGTCTCGCCCAGCAAAGCGGCGCGGCTGACGCCGGTGCTTAACCTTCTGGCACTCGCCTTCATGAACCGGCACGAGGCCGGCGTGCTCGCCGGCGTCGACATCGATGCTGATGATCAAGGCATCGTCGACGGCCTGAGACGCGCCGGTCTGAAAAGCGGCGTGGTGACCGCCGGCGATGATCCAGTGCTCGGTTTCGACGAAACCGGCGCATTTTCGATCCTGCCACCGCCGATACACAAGCGGGCGGATATGAGCGGCGCCGGCGACACGCTGGCAGGTGCCACGATCGCCGCCCGGCTGCGCGGCCTGACGCTGCGCGCGGCACTGTGCGAAGGCGTTGCCGCAGCTATGCTCACCGTCGAGAGCGCCGCTTTCACCAGCGCCGGCTTTGCCGAAGCGCTGGCGCTCGTGCCCGAGGCGCGGAACCTGGCGTGAAATGCGGCCCAGAATTGCCGAAGCATGGTGCAGCCTATTTGCCGGCGCGCCGTCCTGCCTCGTAGGCGCGGCGCGCCCAGATCGCCATCTCGTCGGGATCGTCGAACGCGCTGTCGGGAACGCTCCAATAGGGCATCGACACCAGCTTTCCGTGGCGCGAGCCGGTATAGGTCCATTGCCGGCAGCCGGCCGCTTCGAAATCCGGGGCGCTTTCGGCGTCGGCCTTCAGCATCAATTCGCCACGGATGACAATGGCGACGATGACGCCATCGAAATAGATGCCCTTGCCGCCGAACAGCTTGCGGATGCTGACCGGGCCGAGCACTTCGAAAAGCTCTTCTATGCGCTCGTTGTCCATGGCGCGATCATGTCACCGGGATTTCCCCTTGTCATCGCCGCTACCGGCACCATCCTGACAAGTTCAGAATCAGTTTCATCGGAGTTTTTCATGCCGCTTCTGCTCAAAGGGTCCTGCCGGTGCAATGCCGTGCGTTTCGAGGTGGAAAGCCACACGCCGGTGCCGTTCATGCTGTGCTACTGCTCGATCTGCCGCAAGCAGCAGGGCGGCGGCGGTTTCGCCATCAATCTCGGCGCCGATTACGAGACGCTGAAAATCGAGGGCAAGCGCCATCTCGGCGTCTACCGGGCCGAGATCGAGGACGACGAGCACCTGCATCGCGAGACCTCGACGGGCGAACGGAATTTCTGCACGAAATGCGGGACGGCACTCTGGCTCTACGATCCGACCTGGCCGGAGCTCGTCCACCCATTTGCATCGGCGATCGACACCGACCTGCCGAAGCCGCCTGAAAAGGTGCATCTGATGCTGAAATACAAGGCGAACTGGGTCGAGCCCGATATCGGCAAGGGCGACAAGGTCTTCGATGTCTACCCGGAAGAGTCGATCGCCGACTGGCACAAACGAACCGGGATGTGGGTGGATTAGCGTTTCTTCTCCCCGTTCGCTATCGCGTATGGGCAAGCGCCCCCTCACCCGGATTGCCAACCGAATTGCGAAGGGCAATTCGGGGCAATCCGACCTCTCCCCGAGGGGAGAAGAAGTCGCCAGCGCTGGCGCCAGCCTCTTCTCCCCATCGGGGAGAAGGTGGCCCGAAGGGCCGGATGAGGGGGCCTCCCCGTATGCGATTGCCGCCGGGAACGGCGAAGGAAAAGCCTTAGGCCGAAGCGCGCGCCTCGGCCAGTGCCTTCAGATCGGCGGGCTTCAATTCGACCGATTCGCCGCAGCCGCAGGCCGAGCTCTGGTTCGGGTTGCGGAATGTGAAGCCGGTGCGCAGCGTCGTCTGCTCGAAATCCATCTCGGTGCCGAACAGGAAAAGCGCTGCCTCAGGCACGACATAGACGTGGGCGCCGTCGCGCTCGATATGATCGTCCTTAGTGTTGGGCTCGGTCACCAGGTCGACCGTATATTCCATGCCGGCGCAGCCGCCCTTCTTGATGCCGAGGCGAATGCCATGCGCATTCTCACGGGTCGCGACGATCTCGCGCACCCGGTCGGCAGCCTTTTCGGTCATCGTGATGACGGCAAAGCGTCCCATTCTTTCCTTCTCCATTGCGCGCAGGTTCAAGGTCTGCCGAATGATTCCTCACCTAAAATGGTGAAGTTTTGTACCCGGCGCAAGTGCGCCGGCCTTTGGCTGGTCGGATGCTAGTACCACCCCACCGCTACCTGTGCCTCTTCCGACATGCGGTCGGGCGACCAAGGCGGGTCGAAGGTCATGTTGACCTCGACGCCGGAAACGCCTTCGACGGCGCCGACGGCGTTTTCGACCCAGCCCGGCATTTCACCGGCCACCGGGCAGCCCGGCGCGGTCAGCGTCATGTCGATCTTGACCGAGCGGTCGTCCTCGATGTCGATCTTGTAGACGAGGCCGAGCTCGTAGATGTCGGCCGGGATTTCGGGGTCATAGACCGTCTTCAGCGCCGAGACGATGTCGTCTGTCAGCCGCGCCAATTCGTCGGCGGGGATTGTCGATCCGGAAACCGCCGCATTGGTCGTCGTTTCCGAATTGGTCTCGGCGGTGTGGCTGGCATCATCCATGGTCGTCACCCGAAGAACTTTCGCGCCTTTTCCAGCGCATCGGCCAAAGCATCGACTTCGGCCCTGGTATTGTACATGCCGAACGACGCCCTGCATGTGGATGTTACGCCGAAGCGTTTCAACAGCGGCTGGGCACAATGCGTGCCGGCGCGCACCGCCACGCCCTGCCGGTCGATGACCATCGACACATCATGCGCGTGGATGCCCTGCAGCTCGAACGAGATGATGGCGCCCTTGCCAGGCGCATCGCCGAAGATGCGCAGCGAGTTGATGGCGCGCAGTTTTTCATGCGCATAGTCCTTCAGATCGGCCTCATGGGCGGCGATGCGCTCGCGTCCGATCTTTTCCATGTATTCCAGCGCCGCACCCAGCCCGATCGCCTGGACGATCGGCGGCGTGCCGGCCTCGAAACGGTGCGGCGGGTCGTTGTAGGTGACGATGTCTTGCGTCACCTCCTCGATCATTTCGCCGCCGCCCATGAACGGGCGCATCCGCTCCAGAATATCCTTCTTGCCGTAGAGCACGCCGATGCCCGACGGGCCATAGACCTTGTGGCCGGTGAAGACGAAGAAATCGCAGTCGAGATCCTGCACGTCGATCGGCATATGCACGGCGCTCTGGCTGCCGTCGACCAGCACCGGAATGCCGCGGGCGTGCGCAATGCGCACGATCTCCTTGATCGGCGTGACCGTGCCCAGCGCATTTGACATATGGGTAATGGCAACCAGCTTGGTGCGGTCGGTCAGCCGTTTTTCGAATTCCTCGATGTGGAAGACGCCGAGATCGTCGACCGGCACCCAAACCAGTTTTGCGCCCTGCCGCTCGCGGATGAAATGCCACGGCACGATGTTGGAGTGGTGCTCCATGATCGACAGCACGATCTCGTCGCCTTCGCCGATATTGGGCATGCCGAAGCCATAGGCGACGGTGTTGATCGCCGCCGTGGTGTTCGAGGTGAAGACGATGTTGTCGGTGCTCGGCGCGTTGAGAAATCTCTGTACTATCTTGCGCGCGTTCTCATAGGCGTCGGTCGCGGCGTTCGACAGGAAATGCAGGCCGCGATGGACGTTGGCGTATTCCTGGGAATAGGCGTGCTGGATGGCGTCGAGCACAGCCTGCGGCTTCTGCGCCGAGGCGCCATTGTCGAGATAGACCAGCGGTTTGCCGTAGACTTGCCGCGACAGGATCGGGAAGTCGCGGCGGATCGCCTCGACGTCGTAGGGAATGTTTTCGACTTTCTGGTCCATCACAAGCTCTCTCGAGGCATCGCCTCATTCCGTCCAGCACCCCTCGGCCAATTCTACCCGTGCGTCAAAAACCAATCGTCGAGCCGTCGTTCCAGCGCCTCGACGATGGCCTCGTCGTCCAGTTCCTCGATCACTTCGGCGACGAAGGCCTTGACCAGCAGGCCGCGCGCGGTCTTCTCGTCGATGCCGCGCGCCATCAGGTAGAACAGATGGCTGTGGTCGATCTCGGTGACGGTCGCGCCATGGCCGCAAACGACGTCGTCGGCGAAGATTTCAAGCTCCGGCTTGGTCGAAAACTCACCGTCGTCCGACAACAGCAGCGTGTTGCAGGCCATCTTGGCGTTGGTCTTCTGCGCATATTGGTGGACGTTGATACGACCCTGGAAGACGCCGCGCGCCTTGCCGGTCACCACGTTGCGGATGACTTCGGTCGAGGCGGTGTGCGGCACGGCATGGTCGAGCACCATGGTGACGTCGGTATGGGTGTCGCCGGCCAAAAGATTGATGCCGCGCAGCGTGAAGTCGGCGCCCTCGCCGGTCGTCCTCACGACGACCTCCTGGCGCACCAGCTTGCCGCCGGCATTCATGACGAACAGCGTCAGTTTCGAATTCTTGCCGAGATGCGCCTTGAACTGGGCGAGATGTGTTGCCGTATCCGGCTGCTCCTGCACGATGAGCCATGTCACTTCGGCGCCCTCGCCAAGCACAAGCTGGCTGACCGAGCTGACCAGCGCCGCCCCCTCGCCCGCCTGGCGCTCGACGATGACAGCCTTGGCGCCGGCACCGACGCGGACGGCCAGGCGTACATGCGTCTGTCCACCGGCCTGCAAATTCTGCAGCTCAAGCGGCTTTTCCAGTTCGGCACCGTCGGCGATGTCGACGAAATAGCCGTCGGCGACAAAGGCGGTGTTCAGCGCGCCGATCGCGTCATCGGTGCCATAGGGATCCAACCCCGGCGCGATGCTGCCGTCGGTCAGCTTCTCCGACAGGCGCTGTACGGCGACGCCTTCGATATCGGGCAGTTTCGCGCTCGAAACCCCGTTCAGGACCGGCAAAACCGAGGAGTCTTCGACGATCGGCGCAATGGCTTTCGCGACCGCTGCCGGATCGAAGTCCGGCACCGAGGTCAGCAGCCGGCGCAGGTCCGTATAATGCCAGGATTCGATGCGCCGCGTCGGCAGGCCGCCCTTGATCGCCTCGATGGCGTCGTCGCGCTTCAGCATCACCGCGCCGTCGCCGGGCAGCAGCGACAGCCGCTCGCCAAAGGCGTCGATCAGCGCCGTTTCGGCCAATGTTCGCTGGGGTGTCGTGTGCATGTTCATCAGTATCGCCTTGTTTGGCTTGCCTTCCGGGCCTGCTGGCATCTCACGCGGCTTGCCCGATCACGCCGGCATAGCCATTGGCCTCGAGGTCGAGCGCCAGCGACTTGTCGCCCGACTTGATCACCTGGCCTCTGTAGAGCACGTGCACCGTATCCGGCACGATGTATTGGAGCAGGCGCTGGTAGTGGGTGATGACAACGATGGCCCGGTCCGGCGAGCGCAGCGTGTTGACGCCGTCCGCGACGATCTTCAGCGCATCGATGTCGAGGCCGGAATCGGTCTCGTCGAGGACGCACAGTTTCGGCTCGAGCAGCTTCATCTGCAGGATCTCGGCGCGCTTCTTCTCGCCGCCGGAAAAACCGACATTGAGCGGCCGCTTCAGCATCGCCATATCCATGTTGAGCGAGGCGGCCGCTTCCTTCACGCGCTTGAGGAATTCCGGGATCTTCAGCGGTTCCTCGCCGCGCGCCTTGCGCTGCTCGTTCATCGCCACTTTCAAGAATTCCATGGTCGCCACGCCCGGTATCTCCATTGGATACTGGAAGGCGAGGAAGATGCCGGCGGTTGCGCGCTCGGCCGGATCCATTTCGAGGATCGACTGGCCGTTGTAGAGGATGTCGCCTTCGGTGACCTCATAGTCCTCGCGGCCGGCGAGGATGTAGGACAGCGTCGACTTTCCCGAGCCGTTGGGGCCCATGATGGCGGCAACCTCGCCGGCCTTCACCGAAAGATTCAGGCCACGGATGATCTCGGTGCCGTCATCAACAATACGGGCATGGAGGTTTCTGATTTCAAGCATTTTTTCTTTTCCTGAAAATTCTTATCCGGTCAGCCGACCGAGCCCTCGAGGCTGATGCCGATCAGCTTCTGCGCCTCGACCGCGAATTCCATCGGCAGCTGCTGGATGACGTCCTTGACGAAGCCGTTGACGATCAGCGCGATCGCCTCTTCTTCCGGGATGCCGCGCTGCATGACGTAGAACTTCTGGTCGTCGGAAATCTTCGAGGTGGTCGCCTCATGCTCGAACTGCGCCGTCGAATTCTTGGCTTCCATGTAGGGCACGGTGTGCGCGCCGCACTGGTCGCCGATCAGCAGGGAATCGCAATTGGTGAAGTTGCGGGCGTTGGTCGCCTTGCGGTGCGCCGAGACCTGGCCGCGATAGGTGTTCTGCGAAAAACCGGCGGCAATGCCCTTGGAGATGATGCGGCTCGACGTGTTCTTGCCGAGATGGATCATCTTGGTGCCGCTGTCGACCTGCTGGTAGCCGTTCGACACGGCGATCGAATAGAACTCGCCGCTGGAATCGTCGCCGCGCAGGATGCAACTCGGATATTTCCAGGTGATGGCCGAGCCGGTCTCGACTTGCGTCCACGAAATCTTCGAGCGATGGCCGCGGCAGTCGCCGCGCTTGGTGACGAAATTATAGATGCCGCCCTTGCCCTCGGCGTCGCCAGGATACCAGTTCTGCACCGTCGAATATTTGATCTCGGCATCGTCGAGCGCGATCAGTTCGACCACCGCGGCATGAAGCTGGTTCTCGTCGCGCTGCGGTGCCGTGCAGCCTTCGAGATAGGAGACGTAAGCACCCTCCTCGGCGATGATCAGCGTGCGCTCGAACTGGCCGGTGTTCTTCTCGTTCATGCGGAAATAGGTCGACAATTCCATCGGGCAGCGCACGCCCTTGGGGACGAAGACGAAGGAGCCGTCGGTGAACACCGCCGAATTCAACGTTGCGTAGAAATTGTCGGAGGTCGGCACGACCGAGCCGAGATATTTCTTCACCAGCTCCGGATGCTCGCGGATCGCTTCCGAGATCGAGCAGAAGATGACGCCGGCCTGCGCCAGCTCCTTCTTGAAGGTGGTGACGACGGAGACCGAATCGAACACCGCGTCGACAGCGACACGGCCCGACTTGTAGACATTGTCGCTGGCTTCCTCGAGCTCCGAGGCATCGGTCTTCTGCACGCCGGCGAGGATCTCCTGTTCCCTGAGCGGAATGCCGAGCTTCTCGTAGACCTTCAGCAGTTCGGGATCGACGTCGCTGAGCGAGGTCGGTCCGGGCGTGCTCTTGGGCGCCGCGTAATAGTAGAGGTCCTGAAAATCGATCTTGGGATAGTGGACGCGCGCCCATTTCGGCTCGTCCAGCGTCAGCCAGCGGCGATAGGCTTCCAGGCGCCATTCCAGCATCCAGGACGGCTCGTCCTTCTTCGCCGAAATGAAGCGGATAATGTCTTCGCTCAGGCCCTTGGGGGCCTTGTCCATCGCGATTTCGGTCTGGAATCCGTATTTATACTGGTCGACATCGATCTTTCGAACTCGATCGATCGTCTCCTGCACAGCAGGCATCAGCGTTCTCCATCCACGCCGGGGTCAAGGCCCGGCAGTTTTCAAACTATGGCACCGCCAACCAGCACCCTTTGGGCACCCGAAGCGGCGTAAGTTTCATATAGTGCGTTCATGCCGGAAATTCACCCGGCCAAATGCAAACGCACGGCTCTACCAGGCCGTAAGGCCCAAATGTCACGTTGCCGCGCTCAGGCGGCCTTTTCCCTGTTTGCCCGCCGCGCGACGATCGTCGCCAGCGCCGAACGGAACAGCTCGATATCTTCAGCGCCGGTCGCGTGACCTATCGACACGCGCAACGCGCCAAGGCTGTCGCCACGACCCATGGCCTTCAGCACGTGGCTCGGCCCGACCTTGCCCGATGAACAGGCCGATCCAGCCGACAGCGCCACGCCGGCCAGGTCGAAGGCGATCTGCGCCGTCTCGGCCTTGATGCCGGCAATAGCGAAGAATGTGGTGTTGGCAAGCCTTGGCGCGCCGGTCCCAAAGAATTCGGCATCCGGAACCAGCGTTTTCACGATCGCCTCGATTTCGTCGCGACGTTGCCGCACCGCATCGATCGTTTGCAAGCCGGCAAGCGCCTCACGCGCCGCCGCGCCAAACCCGGCAATCGCCGCCAGGTTTTCGGTGCCGCCGCGATGGCCCTTTTCCTGGCCGCCGCCGCTGACCAGCGGCTTCGGCATCATCAAGTCCGACGCCGCGACAATGGCACCGACGCCCTTGGGGCCGCCGATCTTGTGCGACGAGAGAATCAAATAGTCAGCGTAACCCGCTGACATATCGAGCGGAATGCGGCCGGCCGCCTGCACCGCATCGACAACCAGGATGCCACCCGCCGCCTTGACAATTTCGGCAATGCGGCCAACCGGCTGGATCACGCCGGTCTCGTTGTTGGCGGCGTGGATGGCTACCAGCGGCAAGCCGTCGGCCTTGTCATGCGCACCGAGCGCTGCCGCCAAGGCGTCGAACCTGACGATGCCATCGGCGTCGACGCCGATCCGCGTCACCTGCGCCGCAGGGAAGCGCCCGCCATTCAGCAGGCAGGGATGATCGGCCTCGGACACGTAAAGCCGGCTCATGCGGACGGCGCCGCGCCCCATATGCCAATCCGGGGTCAGCAGCGTCGAGGCCGCTTCCGTAGCGCCGGAGGTGAACACGACATGCTCGGCTTTGGCGCTGACCAGTCGCGCCACCTCGCGCCTGGCATCCTCGATCAGCCGCCGTGCAGCGCGGCCCTCGGCATGGACCGAGGACGGGTTGGCGGCGACGTCGAGCGCAGCGACCACGGCCGCACGCGCCGAGGCAAGCAGCGGCACGCTGGCGTTGTAGTCGAGATAGGCGCGTGCTCCGGCCATTTCCGTCCAACTGGTCCCTTCAAAAGCCGTTCCGCGAAGATAGCGCGTTATTTCCTTGAAATTGCAAGGCAAGACGTCCTATTTACGCGGCTTGCGGCGCGGGTGGCCGAGCCACAATTTTTTGGCCGCCCAGTTTTGAACAATTCTAAACTAGCTTCTAGAAAGACGCTCGCCCTGCGTCAAGGCCTAGGGAAGCCTGGGGCCTAGGGAAGATTGGGGCCTAGGGAAGACTGGGGCCAGAGGAAGAGTTGTTCCGGGCGCCGCGCAATTTATGCCAAGTGGAGTATTTCATGCCTGAGGTCATTTTCACCGGTCCGGCCGGCCGCCTGGAGGGTCGCTATCAGCCCTCGAAGGAAAAGAGCGCGCCGATTGCCATCGTCCTGCACCCGCACCCCCAGTTCGGCGGTACGATGAACAACAAGATCGTCTACGACCTCTTCTACATGTTCCAGAAGCGCAATTTCACCACGCTGCGCTTCAATTTCCGCGGCATCGGCCGCAGCCAGGGCGAATTCGACCACGGCACCGGCGAGTTGTCCGACGCTGCCGCGGCGCTCGACTGGGTGCAGTCGCTTCATCCGGATTCCAAGAGCTGCTGGGTTGCGGGCTATTCGTTCGGCTCGTGGATCGGCATGCAGCTTCTGATGCGCCGGCCCGAGATCGAAGGCTTCATCTCGATCGCGCCGCAGCCCAATACCTATGATTTCTCGTTCCTGGCACCCTGCCCGTCGTCCGGCCTGATCATCCACGGTGACGCCGACAAGGTCGCGCCGCCCAAGGACGTGCAGGGCCTGGTCGACAAGCTGCACACGCAAAAGGGCATTACCATCACCCAGAAGACCTTGCCCGGCGCCAACCATTTCTTTGCCAACCATGCGGAGCTTTTGATCGAGGAATGCGCGGACTATCTCGATCGCCGGCTGGCCGGGGAATTGTCCGACCCACGGCCGAAGCGGCTGAGATAGTCGGCGATGTACCAACCGCCTCACTTCCAGGAAACACGGCCGGACGTCCTGCACGGGCTGATCCGGGCGCATCCGCTTGGCCTGCTGGTGTCGAACGGCACCGAGGGGCCGGTCGCCAACGCAATTCCCTTTCTTCTAGACGCCGATGTGCCGCCGAACGGCAGGCTGCGCGCCCATTTGGCCAAGGCCAATCCGCAATGGCGGCTTTTGGCCGACAATCCCCTGGCGCCGGTGCTGGTCGTCTTCCAGGGCGCCGATGCCTATGTGACGCCGTCCTGGTATGAGACCAAGCGTGAAACCGGCAAGGTGGTACCGACCTGGAACTACGCCATCGTCCAGGTGCGCGGCATCGTCAAGGTGATCGAAGACCAGGATTGGTTGGCCGAGCAGATTTCCGATCTGACGATGTCGCAGGAGGGCAATCGCGCGGCGCCGTGGGCGGTGACCGATGCGCCGGCTCCCTTCATCCAGTCCCAGATCAAGGGCATTGTCGGCCTGGAGATCGCGATCACCGAAATCAGCGGCAAATGGAAAGTCAGCCAGAACCGGCCGGCCGCCGACCGCGTCGGCGTCGCCGAGGGGCTCGAGAGCGAGACCGTCAACTCGGCCGATATGATCGAACTGGTAAGGTCCTACGGCGGGCTGGACGGCAAGTAATCTCGATCGGCTTAGGCCGGTTGCGGGCTCAATCGACCTTGGTCATCGCCGCCTTGCGCTCGTTGGCGATCAGCCAGAGATTGCGGATATAGATCAACAGGCCCATGGCCTGGCCGGCGATGAACACCGGATCCTGACGCTGGATGGCGTAGATCAGCAGCAGGCCGCCGCCGAACAGCGAAAAAAACCAGAAGGCGATCGGCACGACACTGCGCTTGGCCTTTTCCGACGCCACCCACTGCACCAGAAAGCGCATGGTGAAGAAGAACTGGGCGACGAAGCCGAGCAGGACCCAGGCATCGAATTGCTTGACGAAAACATCGTGAAGCCAGGTCGCCAATTCCTGAAGCACGTTACCCATGCCTGATTTCCTCTACTTTGGGCATTCTGCGGCGCCTGCGGCGCAGCCACCAGACGCCGGCAAGATCGAGCACGCCCTGCAGGCCGCGATCGAAGATGCCGTAATTCGATTTGCCGTGGCGGCGGGAGCGGTCGACGACGTCGCAATGGACGACGCGGTAGCCCTCCTGGATGACCAGCGCCGGAACAAAGCGGTGGGTGCCGTCGAAGAACGGCAATTTCCTCAAAATATCGGTATGGATCGCCTTGAGGCCGCAGCCGGTATCCCGCGTCTCGTCGTGCAGGATGGCCTTTCTCAGCCCGTTGGCGAAACGCGACGCCAGCTGCTTGATCTTGCTGTCGCGGCGCTTCAGACGCTGTCCCTGCGCAGCCCCGACGTCGGGACCAGCCTGCCGGAGCGCGTCGATCAACACTGGGATATAGCCGGGGTCGTTCTGGCCGTCGCCGTCGATGGTGGCGACGATATCGCCGCGCGCTGCCCAGGCGCCCGAGCGTACCGAGAGCGACTGGCCGGCGGATTTCGCATGCCTGAGATGGCGCAGCGGAAACGCGCGAAGCGCTGCCTGAGCGGCAAGGACCGAAGGCGTGTCGTCGGTCGAGCCATCGTCGACGACGATGACCTCGAAGTCGCGGCCGGCCATGGCAGCGCCGATCTCGTCGAGCAGAAGCGGCAGGTTCGCCGCCTCGTTCCGGCAAGGAATGACGATGGATATCTCCGGCATCTCGACTCTGTCACAGGATATGGCATTCGATCGATGCCGCGCGGTCCAGCGGATGAGCCCCGCTGGTGCGGCGCCTCATTACGCCAGCCGAAACGAGGACGCAAGCAGGCGCGCCGGAAGTGTAGGATGATCGCTTCAGGTTTGGATGGCCTCCCACGTTACCCGTTCCGGGGAGAGCCGCTTGTCTCGCGACGCGCGGCTCTCCCTTCTCCCCTTGTGGACCTGTTGCGCAGTCATGAGCAAAAGCTTGCGGCGGCGGGGTTGCGGCGGTTGTTCGCTTGTTTGCGGGGGATTTGACGTCTT